>NZ_JBJZOI010000022.1:0-113977 GCF_047200635.1 Saccharopolyspora antibiotica
GAACAGCAGCCGCGGGGGGGGGGGGGGGGTGGGCCGTTCCCCCCCCCCCCCCCCCCCGGGCCCGTCGATCTTGCCGTCGAACAGGCCCATCACGCCCTCGGCGACCGCGAGGTCGGCACCGGCGCTGCCGTGCCGGAACAGCGGCGCGATCCGCTCCTCCCCCACCAGCACCGGGTCCAGGTTCCGCCCGGGCAGCCCCGAGGCGATCCGGTGGTACCCGGGGTCGATGTAGTCCGGTCCGACCTTGAACGGCGCCACCCGCAGCGAGCGACGGCGCAACGCGCCGAGCAGCCCGGTCGCCACCGTCGTCTTGCCCTGCCCCGAGCCGGGGGCGGCGATGACGACGCGCGGGCTCACCACTCGATGCCCTTCTGGCCCTTCTGGCCGGCGTCCATCGGGTGCTTGACCTTGGTGGTCTCCAGCACGAGGTCGGCGGCCTCCACCAGCGCCGGCGGCGCGTTCCGGCCGGTGATCACGACGTGCTGGTGGCCGGGGCGGTCGCGCAGGGTCGCGACGACCTCGTCCACGTCGACCCAGCCCCAGTGCAGCGGGTAGGTGAACTCGTCGAGCACGTACATCCCGTGCCGCTCGTCGGCGAGGCGGCGGGCGATCTCCCGCCAGCCCTCCAGCGCGGCGGCGGCGTGGTCCTCCTCGCTGCCCTGCTTGCGCGCCCAGGACCAGCCCTCGCCCATCTTGTGCCACTCGACGGGACCGCCCTCCCCGGTCTCCTCGTGCAGCCTGCCGAGGGCGCGGAACGCGGTCTCCTCGCCGACCTTCCACTTCGCCGACTTCACGAACTGGAACACGCCGAGCGACCAGCCCTGGTTCCAGCCGCGCAGGGCCATGCCGAAGGCGCTGGTGGACTTCCCCTTCATCTCCCCGGTGTGCACGACCAGCAGCGGGCGGTTGCGGCGCTGCCGGGTGGTGAGGCCGTCGGCCGGAACGGTGGATGGCTTTCCCTGAGGCATGGCCCGACCCTAGGTCACGGATGGCGACGCCCGGGGCGAGCTGTATCCGAGCTCATCCGCTCCGGGGCGACGATTTCCCGGCTCGTCCGCTCGGGGCGGGGCGACGATTTCCCGCTCCGCCAACGAGGACGGCGCCGGAGGCGCTGATCGGACCCCCGCGCGCGCCCTGCCCTTCGAGACGTTCTCCGCCGAGCGCGGACGATCTCCGGCGCCGCGCGCCGGGTCTCGCGGCGAGCGGACTCCGGGGCCGCACAAGGACAAAAAAGCACCCCCGCGCTCAACCGACCTGGGGGTCATCGGGAGCGCGAGGGTGCTTCGTGGTCCACCCCTGGGGGTCAGGTGGACGATTCACAGCTTACCAACTTCGCCGGGATATTCCTACTCCGTCCGACTGGTGTCGTAATCGAATCGGAATCAAGCAGCGCGAGACCCCACGTCCCGGGCAGCGCGGACCACCCCGGCGACGGCGTCCGCGGACAGCTCATCCAGCCGGAGGCAGGCGCCACCCAGGGCGGCCGCGACCTGCGCGGCGAGCCCGAGGCGCACCACGCCCTGCTCGCAGTCGACCACCACGGAGGCCACGCCCAGCCCGCCGAGCAGTCCCGCCGCCCGCATCGAGTCCCGCACCGCGCGCTGCGCCCGGCTCCGCCCGTCACCGCCCTCCCCGGCGGGAACAGTTGCCTTGCCGTCGGTGAGCAGGACCAGCAGCGGACGCCGCTGGGGGTCGCGGGTGCGCTCGGTGCCGACGACCTGCCGGACCTTGAGCAAGCCCGCGGCCAGCGGGGTGCGGCCCCCGGTGCGCAGGTCGCGCATCCGGGTGGCGGCGATCTCCACCGAGGAGGTCGGGGGCAGCGCCAGCTCGGCGTCCGCCCCCCGGAAGGTGACCACGCCGACCTTGTCCCGGCGCTGGTAGGCGTCCCGCAGCAGCGAGAGCACGGCACCGCTCACCGCCGACATCCGCTCGCGGGCGGCCATCGAACCGGAGGCGTCCACGGCGAACAGCACCAGGTTGCCCTCCCGCCCCTCGCGGACCGAGCGGCGGACGTCCTCGCGCCGCAGCACGAGCCCGGGGCCGCCGCGCCCGCGCGCCCGCTGGTGCGGGGCGGCGGCGATCAGCGTGGCGGGCAGGTGCACGCCATGTCCGTCCACTGTGGAGGCACGAACCGCCTGTCCGCTGCGGGAACGGGCGCGGGAGCGCCTACCGGGGGCGCCCTCGCCGATGCCGGGGACCTCCAGCAGCCGGGCCCGGAACGCCGGAGCGGGCGCGGCCGGGGGCTTGTCGGCGGGAGCCGGTCCGCGCTCCCCGCCCCGGCCGTTCCCGTCCTGCTGCCCGGCACCGCCGGCGTCGTCGTCCGGCGCGGGCGCCTCCCCGCCACCGGGGCCGTCCGGGCCGTCCTGCGGACCGCCGTCCGGGGAGCCACCGCCACCCGGGCCGTCCCCGGGGCCGTCCGGGTCGTCGTCCGGATCGCCGTCGCCGGAGTCCTCGCCCGCGTGCTGCGCGGCGTCCTGGAGGGCCTGCTGCAACTGGTCCTCCTCCACCCCGGGCTCGTCGAACGGGTCGCGGCGGCGGCGGTGCGGCAGCGCCAGCCGGGCCGCGGCCTCCACATCGGACTCCGCCACCTCGTCCGCGCCGCGCCAGGCGGCGTGCGCGACGGCGGTGCGGGCCAGCACCAGGTCCGCGCGCATCCCGTCCACGTCGAAGGAGGCGCACAGGGCGGAGATGCGCCGCAGCTCGGAATCGGGCAACCGCACCGCGTCCACCCTGGACCGGGCCTCGGCGATCCGGTCCGCCAGCTCGGCGTCCGGCCCGGCCCACCGCTCGGCGAAGCCGGCCGGGTCGGCCTCGAAGGCCAACCGCCTGCGCACCACCTCGGTGCGGGTCGCCACGTCCCGAGACGCCGCGACGTGCACGGTCAGCCCGAACCGGTCGAGCAGCTGCGGCCGCAGCTCGCCCTCCTCCGGATTCATGGTGCCCACCAGCAGGAAGGAGGCGGCGTGCGTCACCGACACGCCCTCGCGCTCCACGTGCGCGCGACCCATCGCCGCCGCGTCGAGCAGCAGGTCCACCAAGTGATCGTGCAGCAGGTTGACCTCGTCGACGTAGAGCACGCCGCGGTGCGCGGCGGCGAGCAGCCCCGGCTGGTAGGCGCTGATCCCCTCGGCCAGCGCGCGCTCCAGATCCAGCGAACCGACCAACCGGTCCTCGGTCGCGCCGACCGGCAGCTCCACCAGCTCGGCGGGCCGGACCTCGCCCGGGGCGGGCCCGTGCGGGCCGTCGGGGCAGCTCGGGTCGGGCCGGTGCGGATCGCAGCCGAAGCGGCAGCCGGGCACGACCTCCAGCGCGGGCAGCAGCGACGCGAGGGCGCGCACCACCGTCGATTTCGCGGTGCCCTTCTCGCCGCGCACCAGCACTCCGCCGATGCGCGGGTGCACCGCGTTGAGCAGCAGCGCCAGCCGCAGGTCGTCATGCCCGACCACGGCGGTGAACGGGAAGCGCGGGCTCCCGGGAGCAGACATGCCAGGTTCCTTCCTCGGGTCTCGGACGCCCCGATGTCGGCTGTGCCGGGCGAGGCAGTGTCCTGGCTCCCGGATCAGCGCGGAACTCCGGCCTTCCCAGGCAGCAGCGTCCGCTGACGCGCCCGGTGGCTCGCGGGGGAGGTCCGCTCCCCGGTCACAGTGGCGCCGACCGCGCCGGATTCGCACCGGCTTCCTGACCTGCCCAGGCTGGGACCAGCGTGCATCGTCGCAGATCACGCTCGGCCGAGGAACCGCGTCGGCGGGCTCAGCCGCGCGGAGCGGGGCATCGGCGCATGTCGACGTGCGGGATGCCGTCTTCGAGATACTCCTCACCCGCGGGCTCGAAGCCGAAGCTCCGGTAGAAGTCCTGCGCGTGGCTCTGCGCGGAGAGGGCGGCGGGGGCGCGCTGGATCTCCGCCAGCGCCGCGCGCATCAGCTTGCGCCCGAGGCCGAGACCGCGCGCGCTCTTCGCGGTGGCGACGCGGCCGATGCGGAAGCCGCCATCGGGGTCTTCCAGCAACCGGAGGTAGCCGAGCACGTACCCGTCGGCGGAGTCGATCCAGAAGTGGCGGGTGCTGTTCTCCAGGTCCCGCCCGTCGAGCTCCGGGTACGCGCAGTTCTGCTCGACCACGAACACGTCCACGCGCAGGCGGAGCATGCGGTAGAGGTCCTCGGCGTCGAGGTCGGCCGTGTAGGCGCGGTGGACGGCGGTGGCGAGCGGTTGCAGGGTCACCCCCACGGGATATCACATTCCGGCTACGGAACCCCCATCACCTGCGGCGGGAGTAGCGCACGACACGCTCCGCGATCAGGGGTCCGCGGCGCCGCCCGAGCGGGAAGCGCTGCGCACGCCCCGACGACCCCGGGGAAACGGACATTCCACGCGACCAGCGCCCTCCCCGGGGTGGGCGGCTGCCGCCGGGCCGGCGCGCGGGCGGGCGCGCGGGCGGGCGGTCAGAGCCGCGCCGCCACCGCGTCGGCCACCGAGGAGACCCGGGTGTACACGCCCGGCACGCCGGGGCGACCGCATCCGGTGCCGTAGGAGACCACGCCGATCAGCATCCCGTCCGCGACCAGCGGGCCGCCGGAGTCGCCCGCGCACGCGTCCCTGCCCCCGTCGGGCACGCCCGCGCAGACCCGGGTTCCCGGATCGTGCTCCGGATAGGCGACCCGGCACCCGGCGTCGTCGCTGATCGCGACCTCGACGGAGCGCAACACCTCGGAGGAGGGCCCGGTCTCGGTGGTGCGACCCCAGCCGAAGACCCGCGCCGGGGCGCCGGGCCGGTAGCGCTCGGTCTCCTCCGCCCCCGCGAGCGGCAAGGTCGGCTCCGGTGCGGGCTCGGCGAGCGTCAGCACGGCGACGTCGTCGCCCGCGGTGACGTCGCGGAAGCCGGGGTGCACCCAGACCTCGCCCACGGTGCGCACCGCGCCGGTGCTCGCGCGCAGGTCCGGCCGCCCGCTGATCACCCGCAGGCCCGCGGGAGCGCGCGAGTCCACGCAGTGCGCGGCGGTGACGACCTTGACCGGGGTGACCAGCGTGCCGCCGCAGAACTGGCGGCCGTCCCGGTCGGTCAGCGCCACCACCCAGGACGCGGACGCCTCCTCGGTGCCGCCGAGCACCCGCTCCCCGGCGTGGGCCGGGGCGGCGAGCAGCGCGAGGGCGGCGGTCGCCGCGAGGCCTCCGGAGGCCGTCCGGACGGCTGGGCGGGCGTGGTCGGACACGGCGACCTCCTGGCTCGCTGCTGCGTACGGCGGCACACGGTAGCGAGCCGATCACCGCGAGATCACGAGGGCGAGGTCACACCGCATCACAAGAATTTTTCGTTAATATGGCTACAGGCAGGAAAAGCTGCGGAGCATAAGCACGGCCGATCGCCGTTCCTCCCGCATTCCAGCCTTCCGATCCGGGACGACCGCGACGCGGCGGCTCCCGGATCACCCCCGATCCGGTGACACCCGCCGGTGGGCACACCCGCCCACCGGCCACCTCCGCGCGCGAGATCCGCGCCGCGACCCGAACCCGAGGAGCGACCCCGTCATGCTGCTGGACCTCACAACCCTGCCGGCGTTCCTGATCGCCAGCGCGGTGGTGGTGCTGACCCCCGGGGTCGACGCGTTCCTGCTGCTGCGGACCTCGCTGCGGCGGGGCGTCGGCGCGGGACTGCGCGCGCTCGCCGGGATCCACACCGCGAGCGTCCTGCAGGTGGCGCTGGTGATCTGCGGCCTCGGCACCCTGATCGCGAACAACCCGGGAGTGCTGGCCGCGCTGAAGTGGGCGGGCGCCGCCTACCTCGGCTACCTCGCGATCATGATCGTGCGCGGCCTGTGGCTGACCCGAGCCGAGACCGGGGAGGGGCTGGAGCGCGGCACCACGTCCGGCCGGCCGTACTGGCAGGGCCTGCTGAGCAACCTCACGAACCCGAAGATGCTGCTGTTCAGCCTGGCGTTCCTGCCGCAGTTCGTGGGTGCGGCGACCTCTCCCCCGCTGCAGCTGGTGCTGCTGGGCGCGGTGTTCCTGGTGCTGGCCGCGATCTGGGAGCTCGTCATCGTGCTGGCCGCCGCTCGCATCGCCGACCGGCTGCGCCGCCCCAGCATCGCCCGCTCCCTGGACGTGGTCAGCGCGGCGGCATTCCTCACCATCTCCGCGGGACTCGTCGCCAGCTGATCGCCAGGCGGAGCGGGCGACGGTCGGGGGAACAGCGGAAACAGCAAGGACCGGGGCGGACCCCGGTCCTTGCTCCCCGACCACCCGCGTCGGCTCAGCCCAGCTGGGCCCGCACCTCGTCGTGATAGGTGCTGACGCGGGTGTACACGCCCGGAGTCCCCGGCCGGGCGCATCCGTTGCCCCAGGAGACGATCCCGATCAGCCGCCCGTTCGCCACGAGCGGGCCGCCGGAGTCCCCCTGGCAGCTGTCCTCCCCGCCTTCCGGCAGGCCCGCGCACACCATGGCGGCGGGGTCGTACTGCCCGCCGTAGGCGCGCGAGCAGTCCTGGTCACCGCTGATCGGCGGGTGCGTCTGGCGCAGGGTTCGGGAGGGCGAGCCGCCCTCCTCGGTGGTCCCCCAGCCCAGCACCGTGGTCGCCGTCCCGGGCTCGTAGAGCGCCTCGTCCCGCGCGGAGGCCAGCGGCAGTGTCCGCCGGTTCAGCGACTGGTCGACCGTGAGCACCGCGACGTCCGCGCCGGTGCTGGCGCTCTGGAACCGGGGGTGCACCCAGACGTCGCGGACCGCCGCCTCGGTCCCCTCCTCGGTGGTCTTGTCGTCCCGGCCGGCGACGACGGTGATCCGCGAAGGAGCACTGCCCGTGACGCAGTGCGCCGCGGTGACGACCTTGGTGTCGCCGACGATCGTGCCGCCGCAGAACTGGTTCCCGGCGGAGTCGGTGAGGTAGACGGCCCACGGGTACTGGGCGGTGCTCGCCGCCTCGCCGCCGACGATCCTGGCGCCGACCGGACCCGCGGACTCCGATCGCGGCGGGGCGCTCGCGCCCGCCGGAGCCGTGATCGCGACAGAGGCCAGCGCGGCCGCGGCGAGTGCCCCGGACGCCGACCACCACCGGGTGCGCAAGCGCTGTGTGCGTGTCATCCCGCTGCTCTCCATCCCCCGGAGCCCGTGCGGCGCGGTCGGGGCGACCGGCCCGCCTCCGGCTCGTGACAGTGTCGCGGAGCGAGCCGATCACGGCGCGGCAATCGTCCACAACGGCCGATCGGCGTTACCTGATCAGGTGATATATCGGGAGAAAATCCCTCGCGGGGAGCAGTGCATTCAGTCCACATCGGACGAATCGGGAACGGCGGCGAACTGGTGCCGACGCGGCCCGCGCGAGCACCCGGGCCCGGCCGGGCCGCCCGCGACGCTCGCGCAAACGGGTTCGCGGTCACCCGGTCGGCGCAGGAGATCACCGGACCGGAGCAACCCGCCGGCCGTGGCGCTTCCCGACCCCGGGAACCACCGAGGGGGTCGGAGATCGCGTCCGGCCGACGCCACCCGGCCGCGCCCCGCCCCGAGCGGCCGAACGGGTCACTTCCCGTCCGCGCCCGGGCGGCGGCCGGGCAGACGCGGTCAGAGCTCGCCGAGGATCCGCTGGATGAGCTCGGCCGCGGCATCGGGGGTGAGGGCGAGCCGCAGGATGTCGCCCAGCATCCCGCGGTAGGAGCTCACGGCGCGCTCGGAATCCAGGAAGGCGGCGGCGTGGTGGTTTTCGACGTAGACGACGTCCGGCTCCCCGTCATATTCCAAAAGCAGAAATGACCCGTGCAGTCCGGGATAGGCCCCGACCGAACGCGGAACGAGTCGCAGGCACACGTGCTCGGATTCCACCATCATCAGCAAGTGCAGCAGCTGCCGCTTCATCACCCCGGGAGAGCCGATCGGGCGGCGCAGCGCCGTTTCCTCCAGCACCGCGTGGAACAGCGGGGCGCGGGATCGGCTCAGAATGATCTGCCGGGCCATCCTGGTCGCGACCAGTTCGTCGAGTTCTTCTTCGGAACGCCCCGGTTCCATACCCGAGATGACCGCCCGCGCGTATTCCGGCGTCTGCAGCAGGCCGGGTATCAGCATCGGCTCGAAACTGTGCATCCGGACGGCTTTGCCCTCGTAGTCGAGGAAATCGCGCCACCGGGCGGGCGCGGCGGACGCGCGCTGCCACCACGCGGAGCGACCCGCGTTGCGGGCCAGCTCCACCAGGTGCGCCCGCTCCCGTTCACCCACCTCGTAGAGCCGCAGCAGGGCGGTGACGTCCGCGAGCTGCACTCCGCTGGCGCCGGTCTCGATGCGGCTGATCTTGCTCCCGGACACGCCGAGCCGCGCTCCGGCGGCGGTGCAGCTGAGCCCGGCGCGCTCCCGGTGGCGGCGGAGTTCTGCCGCCACCTGACGGGACCGGACTGACGTGTGGCGATTTCCCGGCATGACTGCGCTTTCCCCCAGCATCGACATCCCTGGCTCGGATCTGGCGAAATCCGGCGTGGCCGAAGACCGGGCCGCGCGGATCAGTGAACATGTGTACACCATCGGACCGGGCCGCTTTTCCGGACGTCCGGAATCCGGCGGACCGATTCTCGCAGTGGGCGATCACGCGGTTTCCGGAGCCACCGCGCACCGGCGAAACCGGCAAAGGAAAGTACCGCGCGGAATTGCGCCGATCTCACCTGACCGCAGCCTTCCACACCGGGATCGGCATGGCTCGATATCCATGATCTCGATCCCCGCCGACAGCGACAATAACTCGATCAAGTGAATACTTGCACGGGTTGCATCGGCAGTGGTCGCGGTCGGTGCGCGGCGCCTCCCGGCCGGGACGGCCCCAGCCTTCCCACTAGGCTCCCCCCGGGCGACACCGATGATCGTCCAGGCCCTGCCGCCCGTCGCGAGAGGAAGATCGCATGAGCCTGCAACGCCCGATCGACCCGGACCCGTACTCGCTGCTGCCGGAGGTGCCCTCGTTCACGCTCACGTCCGAGGACGTCCGCGCGGACGAGCCGATGTCCCTGGCGCACGTCTACAGCGGCATGGGCGCGGGCGGCGAGAACCGCTCCCCGCAGCTGAGCTGGTCGGGCTTCCCCGACGGGACCCGCAGCTTCGTCGTCACCTGCTTCGACCCGGACGCACCGGTGCCGGGCGGATTCTGGCACTGGACCGTCGTCGACGTGCCGGCCGAGGTCACCTCGCTGGACACCGGCGCCGGCTCCGCCAACGGCGCCGGGCTTCCCGAGGGCGCCTTCCAGGTGCCCAACGACCTCGGCGAGCGCGCCTACGCGGGCGCCGCGCCGCCGCCCGGGGACCGGCCGCACCGCTACATGTTCGCGGTGCTCGCGCTGGACGTGCCGAAGCTCGGGGTGGACGACCAGGTCACGCCCACCGTCGTCAACTTCACGGCGCTCGGCCACGTCCTCGGCCGCGCGGTGCTGAGCCCCACCTACGCGCACTGACCCCGGTAGGAGGTCCCGGTGCACATCCGGGTGCTGCCCGCGGTGGCCGCCGCGGTGGTCGCGGTGGCCCTCGTGGTGCTGGTGTTCGTGCCCTACGTGGCCCGGGAGCACCGCAGGCGCGGTGAGCTGCGGCCCGGCACGGTGCTGCTGGCCGCGGCCGCGCTGCTCTACGCGCTCGGCCTGGTCGCCTACGTGCTGGTGCCGCTGCCGCCGGTGGGACCCGGGTTCTGCGAGGTCTTCGGCGACCTGCGCCCGCAGTGGCGGCCGTTCGCGGGGTTCGACCAGGTCCGGCGCCCCGGCAGCTGGTCGGAGCTGACCGGGCTGCTCACCGACTCCTCGGTGCAGCAGTTCGGCTTCAACGTGCTGCTCTTCGTGCCGCTGGGCATGTTCGTGCGGCACCTGCTGCGCGAGGGGATCGGTGGCGCGGTGCTCGCCGGGTTCATGACCTCGCTGGCGGTGGAGCTCACCCAGATCACCGGGATCTGGTTCCTGTACCCGTGCCCGTACCGGCTGTTCGACGTCGACGACCTGATCGCGAACACCTCGGGGGCGCTGCTCGGTGCGCTGCTGGCGCCGGTGCTGCGGCGGATCCCCGGTCAGCTCGACCGCGCCGAGGCGGGCTCGCCCCGCCCGGTCGGTCCCTACCGCAGGCTTCTCGGCATGGTGTGCGACGTGCTGCTGCTGTGGTGGCTGGGCGTGGCGCTGGCCCGCGCCGCCGATCTGCTGCTGCGCCTCGGCGGGGTGGACCTCGCTCCGGTGGCGCGGCTGTGGCTGGAGTCGGCGGCGCTGTGGTTCGTCCCGGCCGCCGTGCTGCTGCTCGCCACCGCCGCCGGGCGGGGCAGCTCGCTGGGACAGCGGGCGGTGCTGCTGCGCGTCGTGGATGACGGGAGTCGGCCCCGGATCCGCGCGGTGCTGCGGCGCTGGCTGGCGGGGCTGGGCGGGCTCGCGCTGGCCGAAGGGTTGATCAACGCGCTGTTCCCGGTCGCGGGGACCGCGTTCGCGCTCGCCTGGTGCGCGGCGCACGCGCTGGTGGTGCCGCGCAGCCGCCACCACCGGGGGCTCACCGGCGTGCTCGCGGGCACCGACCTGGTCGACGCCCGCGCCACCGCCGAAGCGGTCCGATGACCGCTCGCGGAACCGCGTCCACCGCGGCGCCCTCCAGGTGCTCGCGGCGGAGCCGGTGAGCGGCGCGGACCGGCCTCGGTTCGCGCCGGGGTCGGCGCGAGGGCGCCGTGCGGGGAGCTCCCGCGCCCCGGGGAGGGACGCCGGGAGCTCGCCACCGGACCCCTGCGCAGGACGGGTGCACGGGGCGGTCAGGCGGTCGTGACCGGCTGTTCGGCGGGGGCGGGGCCCCGCGTGCTGGAGCGGCCGAGCAGGAACCAGAGCACGCAGCCGAGCACCGGCGCGAACAGCACGATCAGCGTCCAGACGGCCTTGCCGGTGCTGTCGGCCTCGGAGCGGAAGATGCTGACCAGCGCGCCGATGAACAGCGCGAGCAGGCCGAGCCCGATGAGCACGGGGACGGCGATCGCCAGCACGGTCAAGAACGCGTGGGGCGTGGTGTCGGCGGCCTGGGCGAGCGCGGTGAGCTGGATCTCCGGCATGGGAGTGCCTCCTGTTCGTGTTCCCGGCGCAGAAGCCGGGGTCCTCGGTGCCGGTGGCCGTTGCCAGCGACGAGAACGATCGTGCCCCGGGCCGGGGTCCGCGCACGTCGGCTGAGCGGTCCGGATCGACTTGGCGGAAAGTCGTACGCCCGGCTGTCCCGAAGCGGGACGCCGCGCGCGGCCCTCGCGCAGGACGCTGGTCCCCGGAGAGGAGCAGGACATGATCACTGCGCAAGAGCGGGCGGGCGCCGCCGGGGAAATCGCCACGAGCGGGAGCGCCGCGTTCGGCAGGTGGGGCGCGTGATGCAGTGGGCCGCCGCTTACCGTGACCGGGTGCGAGAGGGAAGCAAGTGGGAGACCAGGCTGGCGTGGTGGGACGGGAAGTTCCGCTCCCTGCTGCTGGACCTGTTGATCGCGTTCTTCGCCGTGGCCATGCCGGACGATCCGGCGCCCTGGCAGCAGTGGGTGCTGATCCCGGGCAACATCGTGCTCTTCTGCGCGCTGCTGCTGCGCAGGCGGTTCCCGTGGGCCGCGGTGATCGTCGCCGCCGCGATGTCACCGCTCGGGGGAACGGACGGCGCGGGTACGGCTGTCGTGGTGGCGGCCTACACGATGGCCAGCAGGCGCGGGCCGAGCGCCTCGACCTGGGGCTCCGTCGCGGTGATCGGAGCGGCGCTGGTGGTGCGGCTGCTGCTGCCCGAGACCGGCAGGCTGTGGGAAGACGGGCTGATGACGGTCTTCCTGGGCCTGACGTTCGGCATCGTCGCGATGGTCGGGATGCCGACGCTGCTGGGCCTGTGGCTGTACGGGCGCCAGGACCTGCTGCGCAGCCTCCGCGAGCGGGCGGTGCAGGCCGAGCGGGAGCGCGACCTGCTCGCCGAGCGGGCCGTCACCGCCGAGCGGCGGCGCATCGCCCGCGAGATGCACGACGTGGTGGCCCACCGGGTCAGCGTGATCTCGCTGCAGGCGGGGGCGCTGACGATGACCGCCAAGGACCAGCGGACCGAGGAGGTCGCCGAGGTCATCCGGGTGTCGAGCTCAGCGGCGCTGAGCGAGCTGCGGGAGATGCTGCGCGCGCTGCGCGACGACGCCGAGCACCCGGGCGGCGATCACGCCGCGCCGACCCTGGACGGGGTCCAGGAGCTGGTGGCCGACTCGGTGGCCGCGGGCGCGGACATCGCGCTGGAGCTGCCCGGGGAGATGCCGGAGACCACGTCCGCGGTCGGCCGCGCGGCCTACCGGGTGGTGCAGGAAGCCCTGACCAACGCGGGCAAGCACGCTCCCGGTTCCCCGGTCCGCACCCGGGTCGCGGCCGAGGAGGACTGCCTCGTGGTGGAGGTCGTCAACGGGCGCGGCGGCGGGGCCACCGTGGTCGAGGGCTCGGGGTACGGGCTGATCGGGATGCGGGAGCGGGTCACCCTCGCGGGCGGCACCCTGCAGGTCGGCCGCACCGAGGGCGGCGGCTACCGCGTCCGCGCGGCCTTCCCCGCCCTGGAACCGGCCACCGCCTGACCGGCGCGGGCGCGCGGGCCGATCACCTCGGACGGCTCGTCGCGGACGAGCCGGGTGCCGCTGCCGGGACCGCGCTGGATACCGTGGGGCGGCAACGTCGTCGGGCACGGGGAGTCACGTGGGCGTCAGGGTGGTCCTGCTGGAGGACGAGGAGCTGGTGCGCGGTGGCATCCGCCTGATCCTCGAATCCGATCCGGGCATCGAGGTGGCCGCCGAGGCCGCCGACGGTTCCACGATCGTCGACCTGATCGCCAAGCACCAGCCGAACGTGGTGATCACGGACATCCAGATGCCCCGGGTGGACGGCCTGGAGGTGACCAAGCGGGTCGCGGCGCTGCCGGACCCGCCCGCGGTGCTGGTGCTGACGACCTTCGACGTGGACGAGTACGTGCACGCCGCGCTGCAGGCGGGCGCGTCGGGATTCCTGCTCAAGGACACCCCGCCCCGGGAACTGGCGGCCGCGGTGCACACGGTGGCCTCCGGGGAGGCGATGCTCTCGCCGCGGATCACCAAGCGGCTGCTCGGCGCCTTCGCGGCGGGCAAGGAGAACTCCGACGCGCGCCGGAAGCTGGAGCAGCTCACCGCCCGCGAACGGGAGGTGGCGATCGCGGTGGCGCAGGGCCTGAGCAACGCGGAGATCGCCGCGCACCTCTACATGAGCGCCTCCACCGTGAAGGTCCACATAGGACGAATCATGGGCAAGCTCGGCGCCTCGAACCGGACCCAGGTCGCCATCGCCACCCACGACGCGGGCCTGGCCTGACGCGAGCTCCCGACCGCTCGTGCGCGGCCGGGAGCGGTCTCGGCCCCGCCCTGCCCGGGGCGAGGCCGCCGGACGGGGCCGGACCGATCGCGGCGCGAACTCACCCCGAGTTCCGGGGGACGACGAGGCCCGTTTCGTAGGCCACGACCACCGCCTGCGCCCGGCTGGAGACGCCGAGCTTGGTCATCGCGCGGTTCAGGTGGGTCTTCACCGTGCCCTCGCTGACCACGAGCCGGTCGGCGATCTCCGCGTTGGTGGCGCCGGTGGCGATGAGCCGCAGCACGGCCAGCTCCCGCCGGGTCAGCGCGGCCAGCGGAGCGGGGGCGCCGGAGCGCGCGGGCGGCACCCGCACGTAGGTCTCCACCAGCCGCCGCGTGATGGTGGGCCCGAACAGCATCCCGCCCTCGGCGACCGCGCGGACCCCGGCCAGCAGCGTCTCCGGCGGGCTGTCCTTGAGCAGGAAGCCGGAGGCCCCGGCCCGCAGCGCCGAGCGCACGTGGTCGTCCAGGTCGCACGTGGTGAGCACCAGGACTCCGGGACGCGGCGGATCCCCGGAGCGGATCAGCTCGATGACCCGCACCCCGTCGAGGCCGGGCAGCCGCAGGTCCATCAGCACCACGTCGGGCCGCAGCTCGGCGGCCACCTCGACGGCCTCCCGGCCGTTCGCGGCCTCCCCGGCCACCTCGATGCCCGGGGTGTGGCGCACCAACGCGGCGAACGCGGCGCGCAGCAGCTCCTGGTCGTCGACGACGAGCACGCGGATCACGCGCCGGCTCCCCCGCCGGCCGGACCGCGCCACCGCTGGGAGCGCGCAGCCGGCGCTGGAGCCGACGCCCGGCACCGACCGCTCCCCAACCCTTCACCCGTTCGCACCGGCCGATCAAACCGTGCCGCCGGGCGGAGGCGCGCGCCGGGGCGGCACCCTCGCGGCCCGAGCGGCGGGTTCGGGCGATGCCGGGCGGGTGGTGGCCGACGAACGCGGTGCGAACCGCGCGGGGAATCCCGCGCCACCGGGGCCGGGCCGCCCCGGGAACCCGGTCCCCGCGCGGGCGCATCTCGCGGGAACGGACCCGAGTTCGTGTGGTAGCCCGCCCCGGTTGTTCGCGCCCACGGCGATCTCGGTTAGCTTTTTGGCGGGTTCCTACAAAACCTCGGGCCCGGCGTGCGCCGCTGCGCACATTGGTGCGCCGGGCGCGGACGGAGCAGGGTGTAGGACAGGTGCAGGCGACGCTCCGAGAACCGGACGTCGCCTGTTGTGCGTGGCAATCAGGAGGCTCAGCCGGTGTTCAGTCGTGTCGCCATCGTCAATCGTGGAGAGGCTGCGATGCGGCTCATCCACGCCGTCCGGGATCTCTCCGCGGCAACCGGGAAGCGGATCGAGACGGTCGCGCTCTACACCGACGCCGACCGGTCCGCGACCTTCGTGCGCGAGGCGGACATCGCCTACCCGCTCGGCCCGGCCTCCGCCCGCCCCTACCTGGACCACGCGGTGCTGGAGCGCGCGCTGGTGGAGTCCGGCGCGGACGCCGCCTGGGTCGGCTGGGGCTTCGTGGCCGAGGACCCGGCCTTCGCGGAGCTGTGCGAGCGGACCGGCGTGACCTTCGTCGGCCCGAGCGCGGAGGCGATGCGCAAGCTCGGCGACAAGATCGGCGCGAAGCTGCTGGCCGAGGAGGTCGGCGTGCCGGTGGCCCCGTGGAGCCGGGGCGAGGTCGCGAGCCAGCAGGAGGCGCTGGCCGCGGGCGAGCGGATCGGCTACCCGCTGATGCTCAAGGCGACCGCCGGGGGCGGCGGCCGCGGCATCCGCCGGGTCGACTCGGCCGAGGAGCTCGCCGACGCCTACGAGCGCACCAGCCAGGAGGCGCTGCGCGCCTTCGGTTCGGGCGTGGTCTTCCTGGAGCGCCTGGTCACCGGCGCCCGCCACGTCGAGGTGCAGGTCATCGCCGACGGCCAGGGCACCGCGCTGGCGCTGGGCGTGCGCGACTGCTCGGTGCAGCGCCGCAACCAGAAGATCATCGAGGAGTCCTCCTCCCCGGTGCTGTCGCCGGAGCAGGCCGCTGAGCTGAAGGCCTCCGCCGAGCGGCTGGCGCTGGCGGTGGACTACCGGGGCGCGGGCACCGTCGAGTTCCTCTACCACCCGGGCGAGGAGCTGTTCGCCTTCCTGGAGGTCAACACCCGCCTGCAGGTCGAGCACCCGATCACCGAGATCACCACCGAGACCGACCTGGTCAAGCTGCAGCTGCACGTGGCAGCCGGTGGCACGCTCGACGGGCTGCGCGCGGTGGAGAGCGGGCACGCCGTCGAGGCGCGGCTCAACGCCGAGGACCCGGACCGCGACTTCGCCCCGGCGCCCGGCCGCATCGCGCGGCTCGCGCTGCCCGCCGGGCCGGGGGTCCGCGTCGACACCGGCGTCTCGGAGGGCGACACGATCCCGGCGGACTTCGACTCGATGATCGCGAAGATCATCGCCTTCGGCCGGGACCGGGACGAAGCGCTGGCCCGGCTGCGCCGCGCGATGGCCGAGACCACGGTGATCATCGAGGGCGGCGCGACGAACAAGAGCTTCGTGCTGGAGCTGCTGGACCAGCCTGAGGTGATCGACGGCAGCGCGGACACCGGCTGGATCGACCGGGTCCGGGCCGAGGGCCGCCTGGTCACCCACCGACACTCGGCGATCGCGCTGGCCGCGGCCGCCATCGAGGCTTACCAGGACGAGGAGACCGCGACCCGGCAGCGGCTGCTGTCCACCGCTTTCGGCGGCCGCCCGCAGGTCCAGCACGAGAGCGGGCGCCCGCTGGACCTCAAGCTGCGCGGCGTCGGCTACCGGGTCGGCGTCGCCCGGGTCGGCCGCTCGCGGTTCCGGGTCGGCATCTCCGGCGGCGGCGAGGTCCACCCGGCCGACGTCGAGATCGACCGCTTCGACGCGCACAGCGGCCAGATCACCGTCAACGGACACCGGTTCCGCCTGGTCAGCGGCACGCACGGCCCGATCCACCTGGTCGAGGTCGACGGGGTCACCCACCGCGTCACCCGCGACGAGGGCGGCGTGGTCCGGGCCCCGGCCCCGGCGCTGGTGGTGGCCACTCCGCTGGCCGTCGGCGACGAGGTCGAGTCGGGGGCGCCCATCCTCGTGCTGGAGAGCATGAAGATGGAGACGGTGCTGCGCGCCTCGTTCCGCGCCCGGGTGCGGGAGCTGCCGGTCTCCACCGGCAGCCAGGTCGAGACCGGCGCCCCGCTGATGCGCCTGGAGCCGCTGGCCGACGACGACGAGGGCGACCAGCAGGACGCCGGGGACACCGCCGAGATCGAGCTGCCCGCGGAGCCCAGCAGCGTCTCCCCCGCCAAGCGCGCCGAGCGCGGCCTGCAGGACCTGCGCAGCCTGCTGCTCGGCTTCGACGTGGACCCGCACGACCAGAAGCGGGTGCTCAGCGGCTACCTCGCCGCCCGCGCCGAGCTGGACGCCCCGGCGGCCTCGCTGCCGGACGAGATCGAGCTGCTGGGCGTGTTCGCCGACCTCTCCGAGCTCAGCCGCAACCGGCCCGCCGGGGACCGCGACGAGCAGGCCGGCCCGGTGCACAGCCCGCGCGAGTTCTTCCACAGCTACTTGCAGAGCCTCGACGTGGAGCGGGCCGGGGTCAGCTCCGAGTTCGAGACCAGGCTGCGCCGCGTCCTGGCGCACTACGGCGTGACCGACCTGGAGCGCTCGCCGGAGCTGGAGTCCGCGGTATTCCGGATCTTCCTGGCCCAGCAGCGGGCGTCCTCGGACGTCGCCATCGTCACCGCGCTGCTGCGGCAGTGGGCCGTGGAGGCGCCGCCCGGCAAGGACCTGCACGAGCACGCCGGGCTCACCCTGGAGCACGTCGTCAAGGCCACCCAGGTGCGCTTCCCGGCGGTCTCCGACCTGGCCAGGGGCGTGGTGTTCCGCTGGTTCGCCCAGCCGCTGCTGCGCAGGGCGCGCGCCGAGGTCTACGCGGGCGTGCGCGCCCACCTGCGCCACCTCGACGAGCACCCGGACTCCCCGGACCGCGCGGAGCGCGTCGCCGCGATGGTCGCCAGCGCGGAACCGCTGGTGCGGCTGCTCGGGCAGCGCGTGGTGCGCGGCGGCTACGACCACGCCCCGCTGCTGGAGGTGCTGACCCGGCGGTACTACGGAAACCGCTCGCTGCGCGAGGTCACCGCGCGGGACGCGGCCGGATGCCGGTTCGTCACCGCCGAGCACTCCGCGCCGGAGGGCGCGACCCGGCTGGTGACCACCGCCGTCGACTTCGCCGAGCTGCCCGCCGCGGTGCGCGCGGTCGGCGAGCTGGCCGCCGACGTGCCCGAGGGAACCGGCGCGGTCGCCGACCTCTACGTCACCTGGGAGGGCCAGCCGGACGCGGACGCGATGGCCGCCCGCCTGGGCGAGGAGCTGGCGGCGCAGGAACTGCCCGCCGCCGTTGGCCGGATCACCACCACCGTCGCGGGCACCCGGGGCGCGGTGATGCACCACCACTGCACGTTCCGCCGCACCGCGGACGGCGGGTTCGCCGAGGACCGGCTGATCCGGGGGCTGCACCCGCTGATCGCGCAGCGGATGCAGCTGGAGCGGCTGCGCGAGTTCGACCTCACCCGGGTCCCCTCCGCCGACGAGGAGGTCTACCTGTTCACCTGCGTGGCCAGGGAGAACCCGGCGGACGAGCGGCTGGTCGCGATGGCCCAGATCCGGGACCTGACGCCGCTGCGCGACGCCGAGGGCAGGCTCGTCGCGCTGCCCGCCGTCGAGGACACCCTCGCGGGCTGCCTGGACGCGATCCGCACCGTGCAGGCGCAGCGCCCGGCGAAGAAGCGCTTCGACACCAACCGGATCCTGATGTACGTGTGGCCGCCGACCGAGCTGACCACCGAGGAGCTCAACACGCTCACCCAGCGGATCCTGCCCACCACGGCCGGTTCCGGCGTGGAGGAGGTCACCTTCCTGGCCCGCCAGCGCGGCGCGGACGGGGAGCTCACCGACATGGCGGTGCGGATCGCGCTGAGCGGGGACGACGCCCAGCTGCACGTGGAGGAGCCCTCGACGGAGCCGCTGCTGCCGCTGGACGACTACCGGCAGAAGGTGCTGCGCGCGGCGCGGCGCGGCAACGCCTACCCGTACGAGCTGACCGGGATGCTGGCCGGGGACCGGGGCGGGTTCGTCGAGCACGACCTCGACGAGCGCGGCGCGCTGGTTCCGGTGGACCGCCCGCGCGGGCAGAACTCGGCGGCGCTCGTGGCGGGCGTGATCTCCACGCCCACCGAGCGGCACCCGGAGGGCGTGCGGCGCGTGGTGCTGCTCGGCGACCCGACGAAGGCGCTGGGCGCGCTCTCGGAGCCGGAGTGCGCGCGGGTGATCGCCGCGCTGGACCTGGCCGAGCGGCTGGAGCTGCCGCTGGAGTGGTTCGCGCTCTCGGCGGGCGCGCGGATCTCGATGTCCTCGGGCACCGAGAACATGGACTGGGTGGCGGCCGCGCTGAAGCGGATCGTGGAGTTCACCCAGCGCGGCGGTGAGATCAACATCGTGGTCGCCGGGATCACCGTCGGCGCTCAGCCGTACTGGAACGCCGAGGCCACGATGCTCATGCACACCAAGGGAATCCTGGTGATGACGCCGGATTCGGCGATGGTGCTCACCGGCAAGCAGTCGCTGGACTTCTCCGGCGGCGTGTCGGCGGAGGACAACTTCGGCATCGGCGGCTACGACCGCGTGATGGGCCCGAACGGCCAGGCGCAGTACTGGGCGCCGAACCTGCCCGCCGCGCGCGACGTGCTGATGGCGCACTACGACCACACCTACGTGGTTCCGGGCGAGTCCGCGCCGCGCGCGGCCGCCACCACCGACCCGTCGGACCGGGACGTCTCCTCCTACCCGCACGAGTTCGGCGGGGACTTCCGCACGGTCGGCGAGATCTTCTCGGCCGAGCACAACCCGGACCGCAAGAAGCCCTTCGACATCCGCACGGTGATGCGCGCGCTGTCCGACCAGGACCACGCGGTGCTGGAGCGCTGGGCGGGCATGGCGGACGCGGACACCGCGGCCGTGCAGGACGTCCACCTGGGCGGGCACCCGGTGTGCCTGCTGGGCATCGAGTCCCGCTCGGTGCAGCGGCGCGGTTTCCCCCCCACCGACGGTCCGGACGCCTACACCGCGGGCACGCTGTTCCCCCGGTCGTCGAAGAAGGCGGCGCGGGCGATCAACGCGGCGTCGGGGAACCGGCCGCTGGTGGTGCTGGCGAACCTGTCGGGCTTCGACGGCTCACCGGAGTCGATGCGCAAGCTCCAGCTGGAGTACGGCGCGGAGATCGGCCGGGCGATCGTGAACTTCGAGGGCCCGATCGTGTTCTGCGTGATCTCGCGCTACCACGGCGGCGCGTTCGTGGTGTTCTCCAAGGCCCTGAACCCGAACATGACGGTGCTGGCGCTGGAGGGCTCGTTCGCCTCGGTGCTCGGCGGTGCCCCGGCGGCGGCCGTGGTGTTCTCCGCCGAGGTGAGCAAGCGGACCGCGAACGACCCGAGGGTCACCGAGCTGCAGGCCCGCGCGGGCGAGGCACCGGCCACCGAGCGGGCCGCGCTGCACGCGCAGCTGGCCGAGGTGCAGTCCTCGGTGCGGGCGGAGAAGCTGGGCGAGGTGGCCTCCGAGTTCGACCGGGTGCACAGCATCCAGCGCGCGGTCGAGGTCGGTTCGGTGGACGAGATCATCAGCGCGCCGCAGCTGCGGCCCCGGATCATCGAGGCGATCGAGCGGGGCCTGGCGGGCTGAGCGAACCGGGGAGTCCCGCGGCCGAACGCGGCCGCGGGTGCTCCGGCGGGCCCGGGCAAGCAGGGATGGCCACCCCCCTGGAGGCCATCCCTGCCCGTGCCTCCCCGTGTCGTCGTGCGACCGCACCCGTTCCGGCATCGCGCACGACGACGCGAACCCCAAGTTAGTGATCTTGGTCGTTCCCGGACCACCGACCAGAGGGGTGAATCCGGGGTAAACCTGCGCGGTAGCGGACGAGCTCGGCGGGCCCACCGCGGCGCGGCCGGGAATCCGCGGGCCGCCGCCGCGGTTGTACGCCAAGACGCCCGCACCCACGAGCACAGGATGGACATGCCCCACTTCGACCTGGTCATCATCGGCAGCGGTTCCGGAAATTCGATCCTCGACGAGCGGTTCGCCGACTGGAACGTCGCCATCGTGGAGAAGGGCGTCGGCAGCACCGGCAGCTACGGCGGCACCTGCCTGAACGTGGGCTGCATCCCGACGAAGATGTTCGTGCACACCGCCGACACCGCCGCGAGCCCCGGGGTCGGCGCCAAGCTGGGCGTGGACCTGGAGCTGCGCGACGTGCGCTGGCGCGAGATCCGGGACCGGATCTTCGGTCGCATCGACTCGATCTCCGACGGCGGTCGCCGCTACCGGGCCGAGGGCAGCCCGAACGTGCGCCTGTTCGAGGGCGAAGCCCGCTTCACCGGCGTCAAGGAGCTGACCGTCGCCACCGCCGACGGCGCGGAAACGCTCACCGCGGACCGGTTCGTGGTGGCCGCGGGCGGGCGCCCGGTGGTGCCGGACCTGCCCGGCATCGAGGACGTCGGCTTCCACACCAGCGACAGCGTGATGCGGCTCGACGAGCTGCCCCGCCGCCTGGTCATCCTCGGCAGCGGCTTCATCGCCGCCGAGTTCGCGCACGTGTTCTCCGCGCTGGGCGTCGAGGTCACGCTGATCGCGCGCTCCGAAGCCCTGCTGCGCTACGAGGACGAGGACGTCTCGCGGCGGTTCACCGAGCTCGCCCAGGCCCGTTGGGACGTGCGGCTGAACCGCAGGCAGACCTCGGTGGAGCGCGACGGCGACGTGGTGCGGCTGCACCTGGAGGGGCCGGACGGCCCGGAGTCCGTGGAGGCCGAGCAGCTGCTCGTGGCCATCGGGCGGCGGCCGAACTCCGACCTCATCGACGCGACCGCCGGCGGCCTGAAGGTCCGCGAGGACGGCAAGGTGCGGGTCGACGCCGAGCAGCGGACCTCCGTCGAGGGCGTCTGGGCGCTGGGCGACATCAGCTCCGACCACGAGCTCAAGCACGTCGCCAACCACGAGATGCGCGTCGTGCGGCACAACCTGCTGCACCCCGACGAGCTGATCGACTCCGACCACACCTACGTCCCGCACGCGGTGTTCTCCTCGCCGCAGATCGCGGCGGTCGGCCTCACCGAGCAGGAGGCCCGCGAGCGCGGGATCGAGTACGTCGTGAAGGTCCAGGATTACGGCGACATCGCTTACGGCTGGGCGATGGAGGACACCACCGGTTTCCTGAAGCTGCTGGCGGACCCGTCGGACGGCGCGCTGCTCGGCGCGCACCTGATCGGCCCGCAGGCCCCCACGCTGCTGCAACCGCTGATCCAGGCCATGCAGTTCGGGCTGGACGCGCGGACCATGGCTCGCGGCCAGTACTGGATCCACCCGGCGATGCCGGAACTCATCGAGAACGCCCTGCTGGGCCTGGAGCTGCACCCGGAGTGAGCGTGCGCCTGCTGCTGATCGCCGACACGCACCTGCCCAAGCGCGCGAAGGCGCTGCCCGAGCAGGTGTGGCGGGAGGTCGAGCGCGCCGACGTCGTCTTCCACGCCGGGGACTGGGTGGAGCCGCCGCTGCTGGACGAGCTGGAATCCCGCAGCGCGCGGCTCGTCGGCGTCTTCGGCAACAACGACGGCGAGCAGCTGCGGCGGCGGTTGCCGGAGGTGGCGCGGGTCGAGCTCGACGGCCTGCGCTTCGCGATGGTCCACGAGACCGGGTCCGCCCAGGGCCGGGAACGCCGCTGCGACCGGGACTTCCCCGACACCGACGTGCTCGTGTTCGGCCACAGCCACATCCCGTGGGACTCGGTCACCCCCGCGGGCTTGCGCCTGCTGAACCCCGGCTCCCCCACCGACCGCCGCCGCCAGCCCCGCTGCACCTACCAGACGGCGGAGATCAGCGGCGGGACGCTCGGGGACGTGGAGCTGCACCGCTTGCCGCCACGCACCTGAGGACCAGCCGCCGAGCGCGAGGCCACCCGCCCGACCTGGCCGGCAGGTCGCGACGGGCCGGTCCGAGGAGGCGTGCGCCGACTCCACCCGTCCGAGGGGCCCGGACCGGAGCCGACGGCCCGTTCGACCATCGTGTCGGACGGGCCGCTCGCCGCGCTCCGGCATGGACCAGTCGGTCCACAATCGGTAATCTCGGGCTCATGCCGCGTCCACGCCAATTCGATGAGGATCGCGTGCTGTCCGCCGTGCAGTCGGCGTTCTGGGACAACGGGTACGCGGGCACGTCGCTCGAAGACCTCCTGGCCGCCAGCGGCCTCGGCAAGGGCAGCCTGTACGGCGCTTTCGGGGACAAGCAGCGCCTGTTCCTGCGCGTGCTGCGCGAGTACGACGAGGCCAACGACCGGATGCTGCGCACCTGGCTGGAGCACGCCGACCGCGGCGTCGACGTGATCCGCCGCTTCGCGACCGGCGTTGCGCGCGACCCCAGCGGCGAGCAGGCCCGCCGAGGTTGTCTGCTCGCCAACACCGCGATGGAGCTGTCGGCGAACGCCGCCGAGGTCGCGGCGGAAGCGCGGCGCAGCTATGCCGCGACCACCGCCGTGCTCACCGACGCGGTGCGCCGCGCCCAGCGCGAGGGCGACGTGGCTCCGGACCGCGACCCGGAGGTCGTCGCCCGCGCGGTGCTGGCCGGGCAGCTCGGGCTGATCGTGCTCGGCCGGATCGGCCAGGACCCGGAGACCCTGGCGACCACGGCCGAGGCCTTGGTCGACGCCCTGCTATCCGCGCCCTGAGCCTCCTCCCCGCGACGGTGACGTGCGGCACGATGCCCGCGAGTTGTTGACCGAACGGTCCATATGGGCTTTTATGGACCAGCCAGTCCACAATCTGAGGCGGGAGTGCGCATGAAGGCGCTGGAGGGCAAGGTCGCGGTCGTGACCGGGGGGAACGCGGGCATCGGGCTGGCGATCGCGCGGGCCTACCGGGACGAGGGCGCGCGAGTGTTCGTCACCGGACGCCGCCAGGACCGGCTCGACGCGGCCGAGGCCGAACTCGGCCCCGAGGTGACCGGGGTCCGCTGCGACGTGGGCCGGCTCGACGACATCGACGCGCTCTACGCGACGGTCGCCGAGCGGGCGGGCCGGATCGACGTCGTGGTGGCCAACGCCGGGATCGGCATCGCGGCCCCGCTGGGCGAGATCACCGAAGAGCAGTTCGACGCCATGTTCACCACCAACGTCAAGGGCGCGCTGTTCACCGTGCAGAAGGCGCTGCCGCTGCTCAACCCCGGGGCCTCGATCATCCTCACCGGATCGACGGCGGGCTCCCGGCCCCAGCCGTACCTGCCGGCCTACGGGGCGACCAAGGCAGCGATCCGCAACCTGGTTCGCGGCTTCTCCCACGAATCCGGGGCGCGCCAGTACCGGATCAACGCGCTCTCGCCCGGCAGCACCCGCACGCAGGGCCTGATCGACCTGGTGCCCGCCGAGGAGCTCGACGTCGCCGGCGCCTCGATTCCGCTCGGTCGGCTGGCCGAGCCCGAGGAGATCGCCGCGGCGGCCGTCTTCCTCGCCTCGGACGCGTCCAGCTACGTCAACGGCTCCGAGCTCGCCGTCGACGGGGGCTTCGCCCAGATCTGACGCAGGCCGGACCAGCCGCGGCACCTCGCCCCGCGCACGCCCGACGGGCGCGGGGTGAACGGCCCGTCCGCCCAACCGCTCCGGCCGAACGGTCCGCTCACCCGGGGGTCGAACCGGGTCAACGGACCGTTCGACCAACCCGCTGGGACGGACGGTCCGCTCACCCCTCCCCGGCTTCGGGACGACGGACCGCTCGACCGACCGGACTGGACCGAAGGTCCGCTCACCCGAGAACTGAACCGGGTCAACGGACCGTTCGACCAACCGGACTAGACCGACGGTCCGCTCACCCGAGAACTGAACCGGGTCAACGGACCGTTCGACCAACCGGACTGGACCGACGGTCCGCTCACCCGAGAACTGAACCGGGTCAACGGACCGTTCGACCAACCGGACTAGACCGACGGTCCGCTCACGCGGCGAGGTCCGGGGCGAGGTCGAGGTGTTCGCCGACGTCGAGGACGTGCGCGAGCTCTCCCGCGTGGCGGCGGAATTCGGCGATCGGCCCATCGGCCTCGACGTAGCCGGCGGGTTTGATCAGGTGCTCGTCGTCGTGGTGGATCGGCACCGCCGCGCTCGCGCCGAGGATGCGCGCCGCCACCGCCGCCTGCCGCGGGGTCAGCGCCGCGGGGAACGGGCTCGGTGGCTGCAGCGCGGGCGCGTCGACCACCGGACCGTTGATCGGCAGGAACACCGCGTCGAAGGGCCCGCAGCGCTGCGCGATGGACCACCACGCGCCGTGGAACAGGGTGTCGCCGCCGTGCAGGACCCGCCTGCCGCCCGCCTCCACGACCCAGCTCACCTGCGGGGAGCCCAAACCGTCGACAGCCGGTACCGCGGTGATCCGGAACGGGCCGACCTCGCGCCGATCCCACTCGGCCATCACCTCGGTGACCAGGCCGCTCGCGCTCAGGTCCCGCTCGACCTGCTCGGTGAGCGCGTCCGCGAAGGGCGCGGGCCGGAACACCGGTGCCCCCGGCCGCAGTGCCCGCACGAGAGCGGGCACGCCGGTGTGATCGGCGTGCAGGTGCGTGACCAGCGCCGCGTCGACGGAGCCCGCGGCGGGGAGGGGCAGTTCCGCCTCCGGGTTCCGCAACCCGAACAGCTCAGTCGGGTACCGGACCAGGTCCACCACCAGGGTCGTTCCCGCAGCTTCGATCTCCAGGCCCGCCCAGGCCAGACGCCGGATGTGCATCGCGCTTCCTCTCAGTTCGCCGATGAGTGCGGCGAAATTTAGCGTCCGGTCGTTCGCCAAGTCAATAGCGAACGAGTGGACGCTAAGCTGGGAGGCATGTCGCCACGCCGATCCGCAGCGGAAGCCCGCGCCACCCGGATGAAGATCATCGGCCGCGCCACGGAGATCGCGTCCGAGGAAGGGCTCGAAGGGGTCACCATCGGCCGCCTGGCGAGCGAGCTGGAGATGAGCAAGTCCGGCGTGCTCGGGCACTTCGGCACCAAGGAGTCGTTGCAGGCCGCGACGCTGGACGACGCCTTCGAGGACTTCTGGCGGCGCGTCGTCGACTCGACGGCGCAGCACCCGCCGGGATTGACCAGGACGCGGGCGCTCTGCGAGAACTCGGTGCTCTTCCTGTCGACCATCGAGCTGCCCGGCGGCTGCCTGCTGACCGCCGCCTCCAGCGAGTTCGACGGCCGCCCCGGCCTGGTGCGCGACGCGGTCGCCGAGCGCTGGACGCGGTGGCGGGGACGGCTCGGCGAGGAGCTGCGCACCGCCGTGGCGGCGGGCGAGCTCCCGGCGGACTTCGACGCCGAACAGGCGGTCTTCGAGATCATCGCCGTCGGCCTGGCGCTGAACCAGGACCTCCAGCTGCACCGCGACCGGGCCGCCGCCGACCGCGCCCGCCGCGCCATCCGGCGCATCCTCGCCGGGTAGGCGAACGGCCCCCCACCCGCGGGTGGAGGGCCGTGGCTCCGGCGGCTCAGATGGTGCGCGGCCGCCCCGCGACGACACCCAGGACCGTCTGCACCGCGACGATCACCAGCGCCGCGACCATCGAGAACGTCCAGGTCGCCGTGACGTCGTGCAGCATCCCGAACAGGAACGGACCGGAGGCCGCGATGAGGTAGCCGATGCTCTGCGACATCGCCGAGAGCTGCCCGGTGTCGGCGGCGTTGCGGGTGCGCAGCGAGATCATCACCAGCGCCAGCGGGAACGCGCTCATGCCGAGCCCGATCAGCACCGCCCACAGCACCGGCGCGCTCAGCGGCGCGAGCAGCAGCCCGAGCAACCCGGCGAACATGAGCGCGCCCATCAGCAGCGCCCACCCGGACTGACCGCGGGTCCGCGTCACCAGCGGCGGCAGCACCATGTTGATCGGCACCCCGATCAGCAGCAGCACACCGAGCAGCGCCCCGGCCGAGGTGGCGTCCATGCCCGCGCCCTTGAACACCTCGGGCAGCCAGCCCATCACGACGTAGGCGATCGTGGACTGCATCGCGAAGTAGGCGGTGATCACCCAGGCCAGCGGGCTGCGCATGAGCGAGCGCCGCTCGCCCTTGACCGCCCCGACCGCCGTCGAAGCCGGGCGCTTGCGGGTACCGGGCACCCAGACGCACAGCGCGGCGAGCGCCACGACCATCCAGGTCGCCAGCGACCAGCGCCAGCTCCCGGACGCCGAGTTCAGCCACGGCGTGATCGCCGAGCCGGTGGCACCACCGGCGGCCATCGCCGTGGTGTACAGGCCGGTGGCCAGACCGACCCGACCGGGGAAGGACTCCTTCACCACGACGGGGATCAGCACGTTGCACATCGCGATCGACGCGCACACCAGCACCGTGCCCGCCAGCAGCGTGGCCGGGCCGCCGAGCACGCGGACGACCATCGCGGCGGTGAGCAGGGCGAGCGAGGCGCCGACGACGCGGTTCATCCCCCACCGGCGCGCCAGCAGCGGGGCGCCGATGCCCGCCACGCCGAAGCACAGCGTCGGCACCGAGGTCACGACGCTCGCCCAGGTGCTCGACGCGCCGAGCGAGTCGCGCACCTCGCCGAGGATCGAGGCGAGGCTGGTCACGGCCGGGCGCATGTTCGCCGCCGCGAGCGCGACGCCCGCGAGGAGCAGCCCGCCACCGGCCGCGGCGCGGCGGCGGGACGGGATCGCCTCAGCCGCGCCTTCGTTCACCAACGCCTCGGCCGCGGCCAGCGCGGAGGCGTCGTCGGCCAGGGTGCCGGGGGTCGGCGCGGCCGCCCTGCTGGCATCCTGGTCGGTCACACGGTCGGCGGGAACTCGATCGATCGGGGGCTGGGTGTGCGACTCGGCAGACATCGGCACCTAGTATGGCAAACATAGGATGTTTGGATGAAAGGACCCTTCAGTGCCTTTGGTCACCACCCAGCGCACGGGTCTGGTCGAGCAGGTCATCGCGCAGATGCGGTCCCTGGTGAGCGCGGGCGAGTGGCCGCTCGGGGAACGCATTCCCACCGAAACCGAGCTGGTCACCGCGCTCGGCGTCGGGCGCAACACCGTGCGCGAGGCGGTGCGGGCGCTCGCGCACGCGGGCCTGCTGGAGGTGCGCCAGGGCGACGGCACGTTCGTCCGCGCCACCAACGAGCTCTCCGGGGCCGTCCGCAGGCTCTGCGGCTCCGAGCTGCGCCGCATCCTCGAAGTGCGCCGGGCCCTGGAGGTCGAGGCCGCCCGGCTGGCCGCCGCCGCCCGCACCGAGGACGACCTCGCCGAGCTGGACACGCTGCTGACCGCGCGGGACGAGGCGGTGGAACGGCTCGACCGGGGCACGGTCGTCAGCGCCGACACCCGGTTCCACCTGCGGCTGGTCGCCGCTTCGCACAACCCGCTGCTGGTCGGGCTCTACGAGGGCATCAGCGAGGCGGTGCAGTCCAGCGTCGCGACCACCTTCGACCCGGGTTCGGTCACCCAGGTCTCGCACACGGCGCTGCTGGAGGCGGTGCGCTCCGGCGAGGCCGAGCTGGCCGCCGCCGAGGCGGGCGGGTTCCTGGACGAGCTGCTGGACGCGATCGAGGTTCAGCCGGAGAAGCCGGAGTCCCCCACCGAGTAGTCGGTGCCGACGTCGAACCCGCCCTGGTGGGACAGGCCGTCGGACACGGGCGGGATCCACGCCCCCGCGACGACCCCGGCCATCACGGTGCGGGACCGGCCGCCGTCGGCGGCTGGTCGCAACGTCGCCGAGGGGACGCCGAACCGGGTGATGACGATCTCCTCCCCGCCCTCGACCCGGTCGAGCAGCTCCGGGAGCCGGTCCTGGGCGTCGTCAGCGGAGATCTCTGTCGCCATGCCCCCGAGGCTACCCGGGCAGCTCCCCGGCTCGCACCGCGGCGGGTCCGATCACCGGCATCCCGCCGGGAGCATCGCGATCGAGCAACCGCCGCAGCGCACCGGTGTCCAGGTGCTGCTCCACGAGGTCGCCCAGCAGGTCCAGCTGCTGCTCCCGCAGCGCCGCGAACGAGACGTCCGGAGCGGCCTCGAAGCCGTCCCGGCCCGCCCGTTCCGCGACCTCCGCGAGGAACCGGCGGCGGAACCCGTCGTTCTCGAACAACCCGTGCCAGTGCGTGCCCGCCACCGCCTCGCGCACCGCGCCCTCCGGTCCGGACTCCGCCTCGATCAGCGGTCGCAGCGAGTCGCCCGGCCGCACCGGTTGCCCGTGGTGGATCTCGTAGCCGGTGACCTCGGCGCCGAGGGCGGTGCCGCGCGGCGTCCGCAGCGTCTTGGCGGCGGCGAACTCGATCTCCAGGTCGAGCAGGCCGAGACCGTCCACCACGCCGCCGCCGGACTCCACCTCGTCGGTGATCCGCCGGGTCAGCATCTGGAACCCGCCGCAGATCCCGAACACCGGCAGGCCCGCCCGCGCGTGCGCGAGCACCGCGTCGGCCAGCCCGGTGCGGTGCAGCCAGGCCAGGTCCTGCACGGTCGCCTTCGAACCGGGCAGCACCACCAGATCGGCGTCCGTCAGCCGGGACGGCTCGGTCACGAACCGCACCGCGACCCCGGGCTCGGCGGCCAGCGCCTCGATGTCGGTCGCGTTGGAGATCCGCGGCAGCTTCGGCACCGCGACCCGCAGCCACTGCTGCCCGCGCGGCGGCGCCGGACTGCCGACCACACCGTCCGCGACGTAGGACAGCGAGTCCTCGGCGTCGAGCCACAGCTCGTCCGACCAGGGCAGCACGCCCAGCACCGAGCGCCCGGTGAGCGCGCGGACCTGCTCCAGCCCCGAGGTCAGCAGCGCCGGGTCACCCCGGAACTTGTTGATCACGAAGCCGGACACCAGCGCCTGATCGGCCGCGTCCAGCAGCGCCAGCGTCCCGTAGAGCGCGGCGAACACCCCGCCCCGGTCGATGTCGCCGACCACCAGCACCGGTAGCCGCGCGGCCTGCGCCAAGCCCATGTTCGCGATGTCGGTGGCTCGCAGGTTGATCTCCGCCGGAGACCCGGCGCCCTCGCAGATCACCTGGTCGTAGTCCTCGCGCAGCCCCTCGAACGTGCTCGCCACGGTCTCCAGCAGCGCGGCCTTGCGGTCCCGGTAGGACAGCGCGGTGACCTCCCCCGCGACCTCGCCCAGCACGACGACCTGCGAACTCCGGTCCCCGCCGGGCTTGAGCAGCACCGGGTTGAACCGCACCGAGGGCGCCAGCCCGCAGGCCGCCGCCTGCACGGCCTGCGCGCGGCCGATCTCCCCGCCGTCCGCGCAGACGACGGAGTTGTTCGACATGTTCTGCGCCTTGAACGGCGCCACCCGCACCCCGGAGCGCGCCAGCCAGCGGCAGATCCCGGCGACCAGCACGCTCTTGCCCGCGTCCGAGGTCGTGCCCGCGACGAGCAGACCGCTCACGGCCGGGTGAGGATCTCGTTGCCGTCCTCGGTGATCAGGATGGTGTGCTCGAACTGCGCGGTCCACGACTTGTCCTGCGTGGTGACGGTCCAGCCGTCCTCCCACATGTCGTACTCGTGGGTGCCCAGCGTGATCATCGGCTCGATGGTGAAGGTCATGCCCGGCTCCAGCACGGTCTGCACCGACGGCTCGTCGTAGTGCAGCACCACCAGCCCGGAGTGGAACGAGCGGCCGATGCCGTGCCCGGTGAAGTCCCGCACCACCCCGTAGCCGAAGCGCTTCGCGTAGGACTCGATGACCCGGCCCACCACGTTGAGCTGCCGCCCCGGCTTCGCCGCCTTGATGCCGCGCATCGTCGCCTCGTGAGTGCGCTCCACCAGCAGCCGCACCTCCTCGGACGCCTCGCCCGCGATGAAGGTGGCGTTGGTGTCGCCGTGCACGCCGCCGATGAACCCGGTGACGTCCACGTTGACGATGTCGCCGTCCTCGATCACCGTCGAGTCCGGGATGCCGTGGCAGATGACCTCGTTGAGCGAGGTGCAGCAGGACTTCGGGAAACCCCGGTAGCCCAGCGTCGACGGGTAGGCGCCGTGGTCCAGGAAGAACTCGTGCACCACCTCGTCGATGCGGTCGGTGGTCACTCCCGGCTCGATCGTCTTGCCCGCGAGCTCCAGGGCCTGCGCCGCGATCCGCCCGGCCACCCGCATCGCCTCGATCACCTCGGGAGGCTGCACGTCGGGGTCCGCGTTGCGCCGGGGCGCGGGCTTGTCGACGTACTCGGGCCGCTCGATCGTCACCGGCACCGGCCGGCGGGGCGTCTGGACTCCTGGCTGCAACGGTGCGCGTACGGGCATGTGCTCACTCTAGAACGTGCCGCCCGCCCCCGGCCGCGCCCCGCCCCGCACCGGAGCGGATCCCGTCACCGCTGTTCAGGCACCGGCCGGCGGGCCCGGGACGACCGGGCCCGCCGGCGCGGACGCCTCACGGGACGTTCGACAGGAACCGCCGGGCGACGGCGACGGCGGGCTTCGACTCGCCCGCGTCCTCCAGCAGCACGGCGAAGGCCAGATCGCCCCGGTAGCCGACGAACCAGCCGTGCGAGTGGGTGCCGTCGCCGAACTGCGCTGTCCCGGTCTTGCCCGCGACCTCGCCCGCCCCGGCGACCCCGGTCGCGGTCCCGGACAGCACGACCTCGCGCATCATCGGCCGCAACTGGTCCAGCACCTTCGGGGACAGGGGGGCCACCTGCGAGTCGGCCTTCGTCTCCGCGCCCTCGAACAGCCGGGGGGTGGGCATCGAGCCGCGGGCCACGGTCGCCGAGGCCAGCGCCATCCCGAACGGGCTGGCCAGCACCTTTCCCTGCCCGAAGCCGTTCGCCGCGCGGGCCGTCGTGGTCTCCCCGGGCGGAGCCTGCCCGGTGATCGTGATCATCCCGGGGACGTCGAAGTCGACGCCGACGCCGAGCTGCCGGGCCGCGTCCGTGAGCGCCTGCGCGGGCAGGTCCACGGCCAGCTGCGCGAAGGTCGTGTTGCAGGACTTCGCGAACGCCGTGCGCAGCGGCACCACACCCAGGTCGAAGTCCTTGTCGTTGGGCACGGTGCGGCCGTCGAAGACCTTGCTGGCCGGGCACTCCACCGGGCCGTCCAGGGTCACCGCGCCCGCCTCCAGGCCCGCCGCCGCGGTAGCGATCTTGAAGGTGGACCCGGGCGGGAACTGCCCGGTCAGCGCCGGGGCGCCCTGGGCGTCCGCCGGGTCGTTCTGCGCCACGGCGAGCACGTCGCCGCTGGAGGGTTGCAGCGCCACCACCATGGCGGCCTGCGGGACGTCCTCGACGGCCTTCTCCGCGGCCCGCTGGGTGCGGTCGCTGAGCGTGGTCCGCGCCTGTCGCAGCGGGCGGGCGGGCTCGTCCCGCAGGACCTGCCCCACCGTCCCGGCGTCGTCGGCGGTCACCACGCGCCAGCCGGAGTTCGCCGCGACCTGCTCGTCCACCTCGCCGACGACCCCGGACAACACCCGCGAGGCGTACCCGCGCTCGGCGGCCACCAGCTTCGCCTGCGCCGGGAAGCGCACCCCCGGCAGGTCGTAGATCGCCGGGCGCACCCGGTCGTAGTCGTCCTGCCGCAGCGAGACCACCGCGTACGGCTGACCCGGCGGAGTGCGGCCCACGCCGTCCAGGATCGTCCGCTGGGTGATCTCCGGATCCACCGGCGCCAGGCCCTCGGCCAGCCGGGAGGCCACGTCCGGCAGGTCCCCGGCCTGCTGCGGGTCGAGGCTCACGGTGACGATCTGCTCCGGGTGCAGCAGCTCGGTGCCCTCGCGGTCCAGCACCGGCAGCAGCTGCGGGCGCTGCTCCTCCAGCACGAGGTGCTGGCCCGGCTCCAGCTCCGGGTGCAGCACCGACGGGTCCCAGTGCACCTTCCAGCCCTCGTCGGTCTCGGTCAGCTCCACCGCGCCCCGGTACTGCCAGGCGCGGCCGTCGCCGAGGTCCCAGTTCGCGTCGAAGGTGGCCCGCGCCGGGGCGCCCCCCTCGTCCTCGGCGACATCGCCGACGGCGAAGCGCACCGCTTGCGGGGCGAGGCTCCGGCGCGCGGCGTCCAGGGCCTGCCTGGCCTGCTCCGGCGCGTCGGTCCGGCCCGCGGCTCCCGCCGAGTCACCGGCGGCGTAGGTGTCCAGGAAGGACGTGGCGACCTCCCGGGCGGACGGCCCGGAATCGAACAGGCCGCAGCCCGAGAGGGGAAGGGTCAGCGCCAGTCCGGTGAACGCGGCGAGCACCCTCGCCCGCGAACCCGGCCGGGGGAAGATCCGTGAGGAACGCACCCGCCGAAGTATGCCGAAGCCGACCGACACCCCGTACCGCCCACCCGTTCGCCCCGCGGGTCCCGCCAGCCGTCTCCCCGCCCGGAGCAGCCGCACGGGTGCGGGGAAGCGGGAGCGCGCGGCGGTTGCCGCCACCCGACCCGCCGGGTCGCGGCGCGACGGCTCAGCAGGGCCCGCGGATCAGAACAGGACCGTGCTGAAGGTGCCCAGCTGCTGGAAGCCGACCTTGCCGTAGGCGACCCGGGCCGCGACGTTGAAGCCGTTGACGTAGAGGCTCGCCGCCCGCCCGAGGCCCCGCACCAGCCGGTCCGCGACGGCGGCGGTGCCGATGGTGCCGAGCCCGGAGCTGCGCTTGTCCGGGTGCACCCACACGCCCTGGATCTGGCCGACGGTGCTGGACATCGCGCCGATCTCGGCCTTGAACACGACCTCGCCGTGTTCGAACCGGGCGAACGCCCGGCCGCTGGCGATCAGCTCCGCGACGCGGGCGCGGTACCCGGCGGCACCGCCGTCGCGGGAGGGGTCGATGCCGACCTCCTCGGTGAACATGGCGATCGCGGCGGGGAGGTAGCGGTCCAGCTCCTCGGGACGCACCTGGCGGACCAGCGGGTCCGGGGGGACCGCCGGCTCACCGGTCAGCACCATGAGCGGCTGGTCCTCGCGCACCTCGCGCGCGGGACCCCACTCGCCGACGAGCTCGTCCCACAGCGGCAGCACCTGTTCGGCGGGACCGACCAGGGAGGAGCAGGCCCGGCGGCGGCGCAGCGCGCGCTCGGCGAACGCGCGCATCGCGTCCGGTCCGCCGGTGAGCGGGATGAGGTTCACGCCGGAGAAGCAGAGCCCGTCGAGCTTGCCCCCGAAGCCCCAGACCTCGCCGCCGAGGCGGCCGGGCCGCAGCCCCGCGGCCTCCACCCGGGAGGCGACCATGCAGGCGGCCACGGGGTCCCTGGCCAGCGCGGCGCGCACCTGCGCAGCGTCCCGCTCCTCCAGGAGGCGGGCACCGACGAGCTTCAGCACGGGACAAGACTGCCAGACCGCGCGGACCGCGGGGTCGCCTACCCGGCGTGTGCAGGTCAATCCGTCCGGGTATCACCCGAATGGCCGGATGACGCGACCGCCCTCGCCGGCCTCCCTGACGGTCCGCAACACCCGGCGCGGTTCCGGGACCCGGTCAGCCGACGGTGACGACCGGACTGCCCTCGCCCTCGGCTTCGGGAGCCTCCATGGTCTCCGCGATGCGCATGGCCTCCTCGATCAGGGTCTCCACGATCTTGGCCTCGGGCACGGTCTTGATGACCTCGCCCTTCACGAAGATCTGCCCCTTGCCGTTTCCGGAGGCGACGCCGAGGTCGGCCTCGCGGGCCTCTCCCGGGCCGTTGACGACGCAGCCCATGACCGCGACGCGCAGCGGCACCTCCATGCCCTCCAGGCCCGCCGTGACCTCCTCGGCCAGCGTGTAGACGTCCACCTGGGCGCGACCGCAGGACGGGCAGGAGACGATCTCCAGCTTGCGCGGGCGCAGGTTCAGCGACTGCAGGATCTGGGTGCCGACCTTGATCTCCTCGACCGGCGGCGCCGAGAGCGAGACGCGGATCGTGTCACCGATGCCCTGGCGCAGCAGCGAGCCGAAGGCCACCGCCGACTTGATCGTGCCCTGGAAGGCCGGACCGGCCTCGGTCACGCCCAGGTGCAGCGGGTAGTCGCACTGCTCGGCCAGGAGCTCGTAGGCCCGCACCATCACGACGGGGTCGTTGTGCTTGACCGAGATCTTGATGTCGTGGAAGTCGTGCTCGGCGAACAGGCTCGCCTCCCACAACGCCGACTCGGCCAGCGCCTCCGGCACCGCCTTGCCGTACTTCTTCATCAGGCGCGGGTCCAGCGAGCCGGCGTTGACGCCGATCCGGATCGGCGTGCCGTGGTCCTTGGCGGCCTGCGCGATCTCCTTGACCTGGTCGTCGAACTTGCGGATGTTGCCGGGGTTGACCCGCACCGCCGCGCAGCCCGCCTCGATCGCGGCGAAGACGTACTTCGGCTGGAAGTGGATGTCGGCGATCACCGGGATCTGCGACTTCTTCGCGATCGCGGGCAGCGCCTCGGCGTCGTCGGCGCTCGGGCAGGCCACCCGGACGATGTCGCAGCCCGCCGCGGTGAGCTCCGCGATCTGCTGCAGCGTGCCGTTGATGTCGGCCGTGTTGGTGGTGGTCATGCTCTGCACCGAGATCGGGTGGTCGCTGCCCACCCCGACCGGCCCGACCTGCAACTGACGGGTCTTGCGTCGTTCGCCCAGTGTCGGGGCGGGTGCTGCGGGCATCCCCAGATCGACGGTCATCGATTCCTCTCCACCTTTGCGCTGCGCGGGTGCGCTGACGAGTGCCTGCGGGGCGAGCGATGCGCACGCGCCCCGGCGAACGCGGACAGCGCGGCGGAACCCGCTGCCCGGTGCGCTCCGGACCGGCCTCCCGCCCATCCGTCGCGCGCCGTTCCCGAACCCACGATACCGATAGCCGCTCACCCGAAAGGCCAAGGTTCGGCGCAGGCGAGATCACCGACCGTGATCAGCGGGGGAAACCGGCCGAGCGAGTCACCTCGTCGCTCCGAAGCGAACCGCGCGCGAACCCGCCGCGCTAGAGCAGCGTCACCGGGTTCACGACGTCGGCGACGAGCACCAGCAGCGAGTACGCGATGAACACCAGCGTCACCCCGTAGGCCAGCGGCATCAGCCGCGCCGTGTCGAACGGCCCCGGGTCCGGCCTGCGCACGAGCTTCGCGAAGCCGCGGCGCAGCGACTCCCACAGCGCACCGGCGATGTGCCCGCCGTCCAGCGGCAGGATCGGCAGCATGTTCATCACGAACAGCGAGAGGTTCACCGCCGCCAGCAGGTTGAGCATGGTGATCAGCCGGTTCGCCACCGACACGTCGTCCATGGACAGCACCTCGCCGCCGATGCGGCTGGCGCCCACGATGCCCACCGGCGAGTCCGCCGACCGCTCCTGACCGCCGATCGCCGAGATCAGGTCCGGCACCCGCTGCGGCAGTTCCACGATCTTCTGCGCGGTGAGGCTGACGAAGCCGCCGATGGTGCTCGCCACGCCCCCGATGTCCTGGCGGACCAGGACCTGGTCCGGGGACAGCCCGAGGAAGCCGACCACCTCGGTCCGGTCCGGGTTCCGCAGCGAGGGCCGCTCGTCCTGGATGAGGTCGGCCCGCAGGGTCTGCCGCTGCCCGTCGCGCTCCACCACGACCGGCACCGAGCCCTGCGAGCCGCGGATGGCCAGCTGCAGGTCGGTCCAGGAGTCGTAGGGCTTCCCGTTGAACTCGACGATCTTGTCGCCGGGCTCGAAGCCGGCGGCCGCGGCGGGCGAGGGCGGCGCGCCCGCCGGGCAGCTGCTGGTGTCCTTGGCATCGGCGGGGACCACGCACTCGCTGATCGAGGCGACCGTGGTGGTCGGCTGCGGGGTTCCGTACCCCATCAGGATCCCGGCGAAGATGAGCACCGCGAGGATCAGGTTCATGAACGGCCCGGCGGCCATCACGATGATCCGCTTCCACGGCTTGCGCTGGTAGAACTGCCGGTGCGCGTCGGCGGGCACGACTTCCTCGGCCGCCGCCTCGCGGGCGTCCTCGATCATCACCCGCCACGGCGCGGAGGAGGCCGTGCGCCCGTACTCCTCGTCCCTCTTCGGCGGGAACATGCCGATCATCCGGATGTAGCCGCCGAAGGGGATCATCTTCAGCCCGTACTCGGTCTCCCCCGTCTTGCGGGACCACACGGTGCGACCGAAGCCGACCATGTACTGAGTGACCTTGACGCCGAACAGCTTCGCGGTGAGCAGGTGGCCCAGCTCGTGCCACGCGATGGACAGCAGCAGCCCGGCGAAGAACAGGACGATGCCGATGACGACGAGCATCACTGCCCCTTCCCGGCCGCGACGAGCTCGCGGGATTTCACTCGCGCCCACTCCTCTGCTGCGAAGACCTCGTCCACGCTCCGCGGTTCGCCGCGCCACTGGTCGGCGGCGGCGAGGGTTCGCTCCACAGTCTGCACGATCCCGGTGAAGCCGCTGCTCCCTTCGACGAAGGCGGCCAGCGCCTCCTCGTTCGCGGCGTTGAAGATCGCGGGCAGGCAGCCACCGGTGGACCCGGCGTGGCGGGCCAGCGACACCGCGGGGAAGGCCTCGTCGTCGAGCGGTTCGAAGGTCCACGAGGACGCCTCGGTGAACGACAGCGGCGGCGCGGCCTTCGCGATCCGGTGCGGCCAGTCCAGCCCCAGCGCGATCGGCAACCGCATGTTCGGCGGGCTGGCCTGCGCGAGCGTGGACCCGTCGACGAAGGTGACCATGGAGTGCACGATCGACTGCGGGTGCACCACCACGTCGATGCTGTCGTAGTCCACGTCGAACAGCAGCCGCGCCTCGATCAGCTCCAGCCCCTTGTTCACCAGGGTCGCCGAGTTGATCGTGACGACGGTGCCCATCGCCCAGGTCGGGTGCCGGAGCGCCTCCTCCAGCGTCACGCCCTCCAGCTCGTGCCGCTCGCGGCCGCGGAACGGGCCGCCGGAGGCGGTGAGCACCAGCCGGTCGACCTCGGCGGCCTTGCCGCCCGCGAGGCACTGGGCGAGCGCGGAGTGCTCGGAGTCCACCGGCACGATCTGCCCCGGCTTCGCCGCGCGCAGCACCAGCGAGCCGCCCGCGACCAGCGACTCCTTGTTGGCCAGCGCGAGGGTCGCACCGGACTCCAGCGCGGCCAGCGTGGGCTTGAGGCCGCGGGATCCGTCGACCGCGTTGAGCACCACGTCGGCCGGTTCCCGCCGCACCAGCTCGGTCACCGCGTCGGCCCCGGCCAGCAGTTCCGGCAGCGCGCGGTCGGCGCGCCCGAGGCGTTCGGCCTCCGCGCGCAGCGCGCCGCGCACCTGCTCGACGGCCTCGTCCTTGGCGACCGCGACCGCACCGACCTGGAACTCCAGCGCCTGCGCCGCCAGCGCCGCCGGATCGCTGCCGCCCGCGGCCAGGCCCACGACCTCGAACCGGCCGGGGTTGTCGCGGATCACGTCGAGCGCCTGGGTGCCGATCGACCCGGTGGAACCGAGGATCAGCACGCGGCGCGGGGAGCCGGGAACGGGGGACTCGGGGTGCGCGCTCGAGGCGGGGGTCGCGGTGTCCATCACCGCCATTCTCCCCGACCCAGGTGGTCGGCGGTCGCTCGCGGTGCGCGAAGACGCGATTGGCGTCACGATCGAGGGGGAAGCCTCGGGCACGGGGCGCCCGAACCAGGGGCTCCCGCTGGTTCGGCGTCCAGCTCACCAGGCAGGAAGGGGTCGCGCCATGGGCATCATCGGATGGATCGTTCTCGGACTCATCGTGGGCGCCATCGCAAAGTTGATCATGCCGGGCAAGGATCCGGGCGGGATCCTCGTCACCTTGCTGCTCGGCGTGGTCGGGGCTTTCGTGGGCGGCCTGATCGGGAACTGGGTGTTCAACGTCGGACTCGAGAGCTTCTGGTCGTGGCGCACCTGGTTGCTGGCCATCATCGGTGCGGTGATCGTGCTCGGCATCTACCGGCTGATCGTCGGCCGGACCGGCAAGGCCGCCAAGAGGGGCTGACAGGCCCCAGGTCCACTCCCAGGAAGCCGCGGAACGGGTGATCCCGTTCCGCGGCTTTTCGTCGGCACCCCACCGGGCCACCCGGGTCCACCGGAGCTGCCGCGCCCATATGCGAAGATGCACTACACGTGGCACGGGCCGCGTCCAGGAGCAGGTCCAACCGACCCGGTGGCCGGTTGCGGTGCAGGAGGGTTACGTGGCGAGCACGGAACTGCAGACCAAGTCCGGCCAGGCCGATGCGGCGGAGGAGCCGTCCGTCGACTGGGGCTGGCACGGCGGCTTCCCCAAGGCCACCCAGATCGCCGGCTGGTTCACCGTGTTCGCGCTGCTGATCATGCTCGTGGGCAATCACCACGGGATCCTCAGCGGCGGTGACACCTTCAAGCTGGAAGACCTCTGGCTGATCGGCATCGCCGCGATCGTCGCCGTCGGCCTGCTGGCCGACCTGCGTCGGCGCTCCCGCCTGCGCCGCTGACCCCGTTCGGGCGATTCTTGCTGGAACTTGCCCGGACTGAACCGTCCTCCGAGGGCGTTCACCTCTTCGGCCGCTCGGAGGCCCTGCGCGACCTGCGGTGATGATCACCGCTGCTCCGGAGGTCGCCCGAACGGGTTTGCCCCGCGAGGTCTACGTTGCGCCTCGTGGGCCACTACCCGGAGCCGCGGTTGCACCGGCTGGTCCTGGGGCGACTGGGGGCCGCGGAGGGTGAACTCGCGGAGCTGCTCAGCGCTCGGGGGCGCGGCCGGATCCCGCACGAACTCCTCGGCACCCCCGCGCGCATCGACGTGCGCGGGCTGTGCCGGGAGCTCGACGGGCTCAGCGCGGTGGGCTCGCTGCGGCTGCCGACGGCGTTCCTGGACGAGGTCGCCGGAGCTCCCGCCCCCGAACTGCTGCCCGTGCTGCTCCGCGAGGTCGACCGGCTGGGCCGATTGCGGGCGTTGCGGCTCCCGGGGGACGCCTTCGACGGGGTTCCCGCCGCGACCGTCGACTGCTGGCGGCACCGCGCGCTCGCGGGGTTGCCCGCCGAGTCGCCCGGTGCCCGGTTGCCGCTGCTGGCCGCCCTCTGCTGGTGCAGGCAGGCCGAGCTGACCCGCGAGCTGCTCGCGGTGCTGCTCGCGCTGATCGGCGAGCTGCGGGAGCGCGTGGCCGAGCGGATTCGCCGAGCCACCGCCCCGGCGGGCGGGCGCCGCTGGCAGCGGTGGGAGCAGCGGGGCGATGGCTGGCTGCCGCAGGACGTGGACGAGCACCGCTGCCGGGCCGCGCGTGCCGCGCTGCACGTCGCGTTCACCTCCGACTACCGGCAGGTGCTGACGGCGATCCTGGAGGTCCTCGAGTTCGGGTGCTCCGATCGAGCGCGTTGGCCGCTGCTGGCCGTGCTGGGCGAGCAGGTCGGCGAGGCTACGCGCTGCTGGGGCTCGGAGCGCCGCTACCTCGACGGCCGGTCGGTGCCGCTGCGCGGCATCGTTCCCGCCCCCTGGCTGCACGCGGTCCTGGACCGCCAGGGCCGGGTGGACCGCACCGCCTACGAGCTCTGCGTCCTCATCGCCCTCCGCGAGGCCCTCACCGACGACGAGATCCACGCCCGGGGAACGGCCGCCCCCGAACCCGCCCTGGGCGACCCCGTGGGCACCCCGATCTCCTGGCCCCAGGACCTCCCCTGACGCGGGACCTCCCGCGCTCGCCCCGGGGCGCTGCTGACGGCGCCGGCCGGGACGCGGGCAGCAACGCCACCGCTCAGCTCGAAGTCGGGTTCCCCCGCCCGAGCCGCCATCGCGGTGGGAGGCCAGCCGGACAGCGCGGTGCGAGGGGAAGGGAGCGCTGTCCGACTGGCCCGCGGCAGGCCCGACACCGGTCGGGGGCGTCGGCGCCGGGCCGGTGTCCCGGCTGGGCACCGGGACCACGCTTCCCAGCATGATCTGCGCGCGGCCCGGATTCCAGGACCTCCACACGGTCGATGGACACCCCTTGCACGGGGCCCGCTCGCTGCCCGGCACGGACGGCGCGACCCACCTCGACCCCACCAGGGGAGGAGCGTTCGCGCTGGTCAGGAGAGCGCCATGACGGAAACCCCGGTATGTGCGGAATCAACGACCGGGCCGCGGGCACCACCGGTGCGCGCGGCCGCGCGGATCATCCGTCCTGATGACGCCGCGCCGTCAGCTCTCCGCCGCGAGCTGACCGCAGGCCGCGGCGATCTCCTGACCGCGGGTGTCGCGGACCGTGCAGGGCACCCCTGCGTCCTGGACGCGCTGCACGAACTCGCGCTGCACCGGCTTCGGGGAGGCGTCCCACTTGCTGCCCGGGGTCGGGTTCAGCGGGATGAGGTTCACGTGCGCGAACTGGCCGAGGTGCTTGTGCAGCAGCTTGCCCAGCAGATCGGCGCGCCACGGCTGGTCGTTGATGTCGCGGATGAGCGCGTACTCGATCGACACCCGCCGCCCGGTGTGGTCGGCGTAGCCGCGCGCGGCCTCCAGCACCTCGGAGACCTTCCACCGGTTGTTCACCGGCACCAGGGTGTCGCGCAGCTCGTCGTCGGGGGTGTGCAGCGAGACGGCGAGCGTCACGTGCAGGTCCTCGGCGGTCATCCGCCTGATCGCCGGCACCAGGCCGACCGTGGAGACGGTGACCGAGCGCTGCGAGAGGCCGAGGCCGTCCGGGGCGGGGTCGCAGATCCGCCGCACCGCCGCGATCACCCGCTTGTAGTTCGCCAGCGGCTCGCCCATGCCCATGAACACCACGTTGGACAGCCGCCCGGGCCCGCCGGGGACCTCGCCGTCGCGCATCATCGCGGCCGCCGTGCGCACCTGGTCCACGATCTCCGCGGTGGACAGGTTCCGCTGCAGGCCGCCCTGGCCGGTGGCGCAGAACGGGCAGGCCATGCCGCAACCGGCCTGGCTGGAGATGCAGACGGTGGCGCGATCGGTGTAGCGCATGAGGACGCTCTCGATCAGCGTGCCGTCGTGCGCGCGCCACAGCGTCTTGCGAGTCGTGCCCTCGTCGGTGTCCAGCGTGCGGACCTGGCTCAGCAGCGTGGGCAGCAGGTCGGCGCCGAGCTTGGCCCGGCTCGCGGCGGGGATGTCGGTCATCGACTCGACGTCGGCGTTGAGCCTGCCGAAGTAGTGGTGCGCGAGCTGCTTCGCGCGGAACGGCTTCTCGCCCAGCTCGCCCACGGCGGCGCGGCGTTCCTCGGCCGAGAGGTCGGCGAGGTGGCGGGGAGGCATACCGCGCTTGGGCGCGTCGAAGACCAGCGGCAGTGAAGTCGGCATAGCGTCCCCCAGTGTCCCACGGCGGCGGCGCGCTCCCGTCGGCACGTCCGCGACGGGAGTCCCTGGTCGGGTCCTCCTCCCATCGGATACCGTTTCGCCATGCCGAAACCACGCTCACCGGTGCGCCGAAATCCGCGCGCCACGAGGGCGCGCCGAGCGGTCGCGGTGCTCGCCGCGCTGGCCGCGGGAGCACCGCTGCTGGCGGGCTGCGGCGCCGGTCTCGGCCGGGCCGAGGACGAGCGGCCCTCGGTGGTCACCACCTTCACCGTGCTCGCCGACATGACCCGCGCGGTCGCCGGGGACGCGATCGCCGTCGAGTCGATCACCAAGCCGGGCGCCGAGGTGCACGGCTACGAACCCACTCCCAGCGACCTGCTCACCGCCGCGAAGTCCGACCTGGTCCTGGACAACGGTCTCGGCCTGGAGAGCTGGTTCGCGCAGTTCGTCGCCCGCAGCGAAGCCCCGCACGTGACGCTGAGCACCGGCATCGACCCGCTCCCGATCCGGGCCGGCGGCCACCCGGGGGCGGTCAACCCGCACGCCTGGATGTCGCCGCGCAACGCGAAGATCTACGTGGCGAACATCCGGGACGCGCTCACCCGCCTCTCCCCCGCGCACGCCGGGCTGTTCCGGGCCAACGCCGAGGACTACACCCGGCGGCTCGACGAGATCGAGACCTACCTGCGCACCGAGCTGGACCGGCTTCCCGCGCAGCGCAGGGCCCTGGTGACCTGCGAGGGGGCGTTCTCCTACCTGACCAGGGACGCGGGCCTGCAGGAGGCGTACCTGTGGCCGGTCAACAGCGACTCCGAGGGCACCCCGCAGCAGATCAAGAGCACCACGAGGTTCGTCCAGGAGCGCCGGATCCCGGCGGTGTTCTGCGAGTCGACCGTGAACGACAAGGCGCAGCGCCAGGTCGCCGAGGAGACCGGGGCGCGCTTCGGCGGCACCCTCTACGTGGACTCGCTGTCCGAAGCCGGCGGACCCGTGCCCACCTACCTGGACCTGCTGCGCCACGACGCCGAAACCGTCGTCACCGGACTCACCGGAGGTCGCCGATGAGCGTGCGGGCACGCCACGTCACCGTCTCCTACCGCGAGGCCCTCGCGCTGGACGACGTCACCCTGGACATCGCGCCCGGCCGGGTCTGCGGGCTGCTCGGGGTCAACGGATCGGGCAAGTCGACGCTGTTCAAGGCGCTGATGGGGCTGGTTCGCCCGGACCGGGGCGAGATCGACCTGCTCGGCCGCGATCCGAGGCGGGCGCGGGCGGAGGGCTTGATCGCGTACGTCCCGCAGTCGGAGGCGGTCGACTGGACCTTCCCGGTGACCGTCGCGGACGTCGTGCTGATGGGCCGCTACGGCCGGATGGGGCTCACCCGCAGGGCCCGGAGCGCGGACCGGCGGGCGGCGGCCGACGCGCTGGAGCGGGTCGGCCTGACCGCGCTGGCCCGCAACCCGATCGGCGCGCTGTCCGGCGGCCAGCGCAAGCGCGCGTTCGTGGCCAGGGGCATCGCGCAGGAAGCGGAGCTGCTGCTGCTCGACGAGCCGTTCGCCGGGGTCGACAAGGGATCCGAGGCGATGATCATCGAGCTGCTCCGCGAGCTGCGGGACGAGGGCCGCACGATCCTGATCTCCACGCACGACCTCGCCGGAGCGCCCGCGCTCTGCGACGAGGCGGTGCTGCTGCACCAGCGGGTGCTCGCGCACGGTCCCGTCGACGAGGTGCTCGCCCCGGACGTCCTCGCCCGCACCTTCGGCGTTCCGGGAGGAGTCCGGTGAACGACCTGCTGATCTGGCTGGTGGAACCGCTGCAGTTCGGGTTCATGCGGCGCGCGCTGCTGGTGAGCGTGGTCGCCGCGCTGGTGTGCGCGGTGCTCTCCTGCTGGGTGACGCTGATCGGCTGGTCGTTGCTCGGCGACGCCGTCTCGCACGCGGTGCTGCCCGGGGTGGTGCTGGCGTACGTGTTCGGGATGCCGTTCTCGGTCGGCGCGTTCCTGTTCGGCGGGCTCGCCGTGGCCATGATCGGCGCCGTGCGGGGGACGACCCGGCTCAAGGGGGACGCGGCGATCGGGGTCGTGTTCACCGGGCTGTTCGCGCTCGGGGTGGTGCTCATCTCGCGCATCCCCAGCCAGGTCGACCTCAACCACATCCTGTTCGGCAACGTCCTCGGCGTCACCGACGGCGACATCGCGCAGGTCCTGGTGATCAGCGCCATCACGCTGGGGATCGCCCTGCTGCGGCGCCGCGACCTCACGCTCTACGCCTTCGACCCCACCCACGCCCACGCCATCGGGCTGCGGCCGAAGCGGATCGGAGCGCTGCTGCTGACGATGCTGGCGCTCACCGTCGTGGTGGCGCTGCAGGCGGTCGGGGTCATCCTGGTGACGGCGATGCTGATCACCCCGGGCGCGACGGCCTTCCTGCTCACCCGGCGGTTCCCCCGGATGCTCGCCACCGCCTCGGCGCTCTCGGTGGGCAGCGGGATCGCGGGCACCTACCTGAGCTTCCACCTGGACACCTCCACCGGCGGCATGATCGTGCTCTGCCAGGCCGCGCTGTTCCTGCTCGCCTACCTGTTCGCGCCCGGTCAGGGCCTCGTGCGGGAGCTGCTGCGGCGGCGCACGCGGCGCGCGGCAGCGGCCGCGGCGCCGTGATCCACCCGTCCGGGGGGCGGGTCGGTCTCCTATCGTGGAGAGCATGACAAGCATGGCCGAGCGTCCGTCCGCGTCCGTCGAGGACTACGTCCGGGCGATCTACGGGCTCACCGAGCGCGGAGTGGCCGTGACCAACGCGACGCTCACGCAGCGGCTGGGTCTGAGCCCCTCGTCGGTGTCCGGAATGATCACCAAGCTGGCCCAGCTCGGCCTCGTCACGCACGTCCGCTACCGCAGCGTCGAGCTCACCGCGGACGGGCGCCGGCTCGCCTACGACGTGCTGCGCAGGCACCGGCTGCTCGAACTGTTCCTGGTCGAGGTGCTCGACTACACCTGGGACGAGGTCCACCCGGAGGCCGACGCGCTGGAGCACGCCGTCTCGGACGAGCTCATCGAGCACATCGCCGCCAAGCTCGGCCACCCCACGCACGACCCGCACGGCGATCCGATCCCCACCGCCGACGGCGTCGTCGAGAAGCCGGCCACCCGGCTGCTGGACCAGGTCGAGCCGGGCACGATCGGCACCATCGCCCGGGTTTGGGACACCGACTCGGAGCTGCTGCGCTACCTCACCGACCACGGCATGACGCTCGGCGCGCGCATCGAGGTCGTCGAGCGCAAGCCCTTCGGCGGCCCGCTCGTGGTGCGCATCGGAGAGGCCGCGGAGGCGGAGACGCACTTCCTCGGCACCGAGATCGCCGGCACGCTCTCGATCCGCACCTGACCGGGCTCAGCAGGCGCGGCGCTCCCACCCCGGCTCCCGCTCGGCGCTCCCGGAGCCGTCCTCCGGGTGATCGGCGCCGTAGAGCTCATCGCCGAGCAGGCGATCGTGCAGCTCGTCGGTGCGGTGCGCGCCCAGCACCGCCAGCAGCAGGTCGAAGCGGTGATCGGAGAGCACGATCGCCACGTGCGCGAAACCGCCGAGCCCGCCGAGCACCAGCACCGAGACCCACTCCGCGGGCACCTCGCGCTGCAGCACCAGGACCACCGCCGCGGCCAGCAGCACCACCGAGGTGAACGCGATGGCCCTGGCCAGCATCAGCCGCCGCCACAACGCGCGGAACAGCGAGTGCTGCCCGGCGAGGTCGCGGACCAGCCTGGCCCGCTCCCGCCGGCTCATCCGGGCGACCTGGCTCAAGCCCGCGGTCACCGGTCCGCCCGCGTGAATGGCCATCTGGGTCGCTCCTGCCGCGCGAGGTGCCGTCCGGGTCGCGCGCCGCGCGCCGGGGTGCTGCTGATCGGTTCCAAGGGTGTTCCGGGCACCGCGATCGGGTGTACCCCCGCCTCGGCCGGGACCCGGGCGTCCCGCGAGGAGCGCTGCGGCGCCCGGAGCGGCCGCGGCGCGGTCGCCGCGCGCGCACTCCGTCACCAGTACGAGTCGATCACGGGGGACCGACTGGAACAAGGCGTCATTCGGGGGCGTCGACATTGCACCGGGAGCACCGGGGGGTAACAGGACCGCACAATGCGAGTTGGCTTGATAGGCCGGTCGGTGCGGTTTCCCAACCCTTCGAGAGGGGCCATCACCCCACGTGTCGACGACTCGGCGGAGCGGCGACGCGGACACCTTCTCACCAGGTATTTCACCGCGCAACGGACTACCGGCGAGTACGGCTCAACACGCCATTCGAGCATCAGGAATCCGAATGCGCCGGACCCCGGATCAAGCCCTTCGGCCGACTCCGAATGCGCACCCGATAACCCACTTCAAGAGCACATCCCGAGATCTGCCGCAAGGCTCGGCGCACCACTCTCGGGGAGAATTCGATGCCCAGCACCTCGGCGAGTTCCGCGCGATCCGCGAAGCGCCACACCGCACGCACCGACTCGCTGCGGAACCCGTGCAACTGGAAGAACCGCTCCACGCCGGGCGGATCGAAGCGGGGCGAGTCCGCGCGCATCCAGTCGCCGTACGGCGCGCAACCGCCGTCGAGGTCGATGATCGCCAGCGTGCCGCCCGGCCGCAGCACCCGCTCCGCCTCGGCCAGGCCCGGCTCGCAACCCGGCCCGAAGAAGTACGCGGTCCGCGCGTGCACCAGGTCCGCGCTCGCGTCCGGCAGCGGCAGCCGCTGCGCCGGAGCCAGTCGCACGTCCACCCCGGGCAACCCGGCGACCCGACGCCGAGCCCGCTCGACCAGCGGCGGGTGCGGTTCGATCCCGATCACCGAGCGGGCGGTCCCCGCGAAGGTCTCCAGGTGGAAGCCGTCCCCGCAGCCCACGTCGACGACGTCGCGCCCCGACCAGCCGCACCGCGCGCGCAGCGCGGCCCACAGCGCGCCCGTCACGTCCTGCGCGCGGTTCTCCCGCTCGTAGACGTCCGGCCAGTGCCAGATGTTCGGGCTCGGCGTGATCCGGGGCTCCGGATCGGAGCCGATCACCGCACCGCCCGCCGCACCGGGCCGATCATTGCGGGAGCAACCAGGACAGGATCATCCAGGCCACCACGGCCGAGGGCAGCAGCGAATCCATCCGGTCCATCAGACCGCCGTGACCGGGCAGCAGGGTGCCCATGTCCTTGATGCCCAGGTCCCGCTTGATCACGGACTCCATCAGATCGCCCAGCGTCGCGCAGCACACCAGCGCGGCGCCGAAGAGCACCCCCTGCCACCACTGCCCGCCCAGCAGCAGCCACACCGACAGCGCACCGGCGACGGCGCCGGTCACCATCGAGCCCCCGAAGCCCTCCCAGGACTTCTTCGGGCTGATCGACGGCGCCATCGGGTGCTTGCCCAGCAGCACGCCGAAGGCGTAGCCGCCGGTATCGGACGCCACCACACCGATCATGAAGCACAGCGCGCGGAACGCGCCGTCCTCCGGCACCGCCAGCATCGCGGCGAAGGAGGCGAACATCGGCACGTAGGCCGCGGTGAACACCGAGGCCGTGACATCGCGCAGGTAGCCGTCCACGCCGTGCCGGAACCGCCAGGCCAGGCAGCCCAGGGTCGTGATCGCGAAGGCCACCAGCACCCCGCGCAGACCGAACGGCCAGGACAGCCAGATCATCAGCTGCCCGCCCGCGAGCACCGGAACCAGGCTGACCCGGATGTCGGCACCGCGGCGCAACGCCCCGGCCAGCTCCACGGTCGAGATCGCGGCGGCCACCGCGACGATGCCGATGAACAGGTGCCGCAGCATCAGCAGCGACAGGATGATCGCGGCGCCGAGCACGACCCCGACCGCGATCGCGGCCCGCAGGTCGCGGCCCGCCCGGGACGGACGCGAGGGCGGGTCCGGTGCGGAAGCAGACATCCCGGACTCACCTTCGCGCTGGCTGGTCGTCACCGAGGGGCGCCCGGGGCCGAAGGACCCGGCACCGCGCACGGCCGGGCGACGGAGGGTGACGGTCGGGAACGACCACGTGCCCTCTCGGGCACCGCCGGCGAGAGCGGCCCGGCAGCCGCGAACCACAGTTGCAAGACAGCCTCTCAAACTTCGAGGAGCTCTGCTTCCTTGTGCTTGACGAGCTCGTCGATCTGCGCCGTGTAGCGGTGCGTGAGGTTGTCCAGCTCCTTCTCACCGCGAGTGCCCTCGTCTTCGCCCGCCTCGCCGTCCTTGACCGCGCGGTCGATGGTCTCCTTGACCTTCCGGCGGATGCCCCGCACGGTGACCCGGCCCTCTTCGCCCTTCTGCTTGGCGACCTTGACCATTTCCTTGCGGCGTTCCTCGGTCATCTGCGGGATCGCGATCCGGATCAGCTGGCCGTCGTTCGACGGGTTCACGCCCAGGTCAGAGTCCCGGATGGCCTTCTCCATCGCCGCCAGCTGGCTGGCGTCGTAAGGCTTGATCACGACCAGCCGGGCCTCCGGCACGCTGATGCTGGCCAGCTGGTTCAGCGGCGTCGGCGAGCCGTAGTAGTCGACCACGATGCCGGAGAACATCGCCGGGTTGGCACGACCGGTGCGAACCGTGGCCAGGTCGTCCTTGGCCACCTGCACCGCCTTCTCCATCTTCTCCTCGCCTTCGAGGAGAGCTTCGTCGATCACGGTTGCTCCTTAGGTGTGCCGGCCGGTGTGTGCAGTGCGCGCCCCGCTCGACGCGGCGACGTCGGCAGCGGGTCCGATCAGGATCCCAGCAGGGTCACTCCGACGCTGCGGCCGGGGTGCTGACCAGGGTTCCGATCTTCTCACCGCGCACGGCGCGCGCGATGTTGCCCTCCTGCAGGAGGTTGAACACCAGGATGGGCATCTGGTTGTCCATGCACAGGCTGAACGCGGTCGCGTCGGCGACCTTGAGCCCGCGCTCCAGGACCTCGCGGTGGCTCACCGAGTCGAAGCGCTCCGCCGTCGGGTCCGTCTTCGGGTCCGCCGTGTAGACGCCGTCCACCGCCTTGGCCATGAGCACGACCTCGCAGCCGATCTCCAGCGCGCGCTGGGCGGCGGCGGTGTCGGTGGAGAAGTAGGGCATCCCGGTGCCCGCGCCGAAGATGACCACGCGGCCCTTCTCCATGTGCCTGCTCGCGCGGCGCGGGATGTAGGGCTCGGCGACCTGGCCCATCTCGATGGCCGTCATCACGCGGGTGTCGATGTCGTGCTCGCGTTCGAGGAAGTCCTGCAGCGCGAGGCAGTTCATCACGGTGCCCAGCATGCTCATGTAGTCGCCGCGCGCGCGTTCCATGCCGCGCTGCTGCAGCTCGGCGCCGCGGAAGAAGTTCCCGCCGCCGATGACCACGGCGACCTCGACGCCGCCAGCGACGACCTCGGCGATCTGCCTGGCGACGTTGCCCACCACGTCGGGATCGACGCCGACGGCGCCACCCCCGAACATCTCACCGCCCAGCTTGAGCAGCACCCGCCCGTAGCCGTCTTCCGACACGTCGTCGGTCACTGGGTTCCTCCCGAGGCCGTTGTTCCACGGTGGTCGAGGCACCGGATTCCGGTGCGTTGCGCGAACGCCCCGCCCTCCCAGGGGCGGAGGCGGGGCGTGCTGGGATCGCGAGCCCGCCGCCGGAACGCCTCGGATCCGGCGGCGGCGACGCGGGTCCGGGGCGGCGACGGGCGCCGCCCCGGACGAGATCAGGCCTGGCCGACCTCGAACCGCTCGAAGCGGGTCACGGTCACGCCGGCCTCGTCGAGCAGGGCCTTGACGGTCTTCTTGTTGTCCTGCACCGACGGCTGGTCGAGCAGGGCGTTCTCCTTGAAGAAGCCGTTGAGGCGACCCTCGATGATCTTCGGCAGGGCCTGCTCCGGCTTGTTCTCGGCGCGGGCGGTCTCCTCGGCGATGCGGCGCTCGTTGGCCACCACGTCGGCGGGGACGTCGTCGCGGCTGAGGTAGGTGGCCTTGAGGGCCGCCACCTGCATCGCGGCGTTGCGCGCGGCGTCCTCGTCGGAGCCGGTGTACTCGACCAGCACGCCGACGGCCGGCGGCAGGTCCGCGGCGCGGCGGTGCAGGTAGGTGGTGACCTGGCCGTCGAAGACGACGACGCGGCGCAGCTCCAGCTTCTCGCCGATCTTCACAGCGAGCTCCTGCACGGCCTCGCCGATGGTCTTGTCACCCAGCGGAGCGGCCTTGACGGTCTCCAGGTCGGAGGAACCGGCGGCCTTCGCGGCCTTGACGACCTCGGCGGCCAGCGAGATGAACTCGTCGTTCTTGGCGACGAAGTCGGTCTCGCTGTTGAGCTCGATCATCGCGCCGTCCTCGGCGGCGACCAGGCCCTCGGCGGCGGAGCGCTCGGCGCGCTTGCCGATGTCCTTGGCACCCTTGATGCGCAAGACCTCCACGGCCTTGTCGAAGTCCCCGTCGGTCTCGGTGAGGGCCTTCTTGCAGTCCATCATGCCGGCGCCGGTCAGGTCACGGAGACGCTTGACGTCGGCCGCGGTGTAGTTAGCCATCGTGCGGGTCCGTCCTTTTTCGGAATGTGTGCACAGCGGTAGGTTTCGGCGGCGGTGCCCGCGGCACCAGGACCGTCGGGACCGCTCGCGACGCGGAGAGGCGGTGGTCGCGCCAAGGCGCCCACCGCGGCGGCCCCGGCCACCAGTGTGGCCGGTCGGCTCGCAGATCGTGCTGGTCACCCGCGCGGCGGCGGGCGACCAGCACGATTCGATCAGGACTGCGCGGGCTGCTCGTCGGCGGCCGGAGCCGCGGCGCCGTCACCGGCGCCGGTGGTCAGCAGCTGCTGCTCCCACTCCGGCAGCGGCTCCTCGCCGGTCGGCTGCGGCTTCTCCTCGCCGCCGCCCTCGCCAGCACCGTTGCCGCGGCCGCTGCGGGCCATCAGGCCCGCCGCGACGCCGTCGGCGACGACGCGGGTCAGCAGCGCGGCGGAGCGGATCGCGTCGTCGTTGCCCGGGATCGGGTAGTCGACCTCGTCCGGGTCGCAGTTGGTGTCGAGGATCGCGACGACCGGGATGCCCAGCTTGCGCGCCTCGCCGACCGCGATGTGCTCCTTCTTGGTGTCCACGATCCAGATCGCGCTGGGGATCTTGGACATGTCGCGGATGCCGCCGAGGGTCTTCTCGAGCTTGTCCTTCTCGCGGGTCAGCATCAAGATTTCCTTCTTGGTGCGCCCCTCGAAGCCCCCGGTCTGCTCCATGGTCTCCAGCTCCTTGAGCCGCTGGAGACGACGGTGCACGGTCTGGAAGTTGGTGAGCATGCCGCCCAGCCAGCGCTGGTTCACGTAGGGCATCCCGACGCGCAGCGACTGCTCCGCGATCGCTTCCTGCGCCTGCTTCTTGGTGCCGACGAACAGGATCGTCCCGCCGTGGGCGACCGTCTGCTTGACGAAGTCGTACGCGGCATCGATGTACGACAGCGTCTGCTGCAGGTCGATGATGTAGATGCCGTTGCGCTCGGTGAAGATGTAGCGCTTCATCTTCGGGTTCCAGCGCCGGGTCTGGTGCCCGAAGTGCACGCCGCTGTCGAGCAGCTGCTTCATGGTGACGACGGCCATGGCCTTGTTCGCACCTCGTGTGTCGGGCGCACCGCCTGGCGGTGCGCGGTTCGGTTCTCGCGGCGGGCCGGGTGGCCTGCCGCCCTGGTGTCCGCACCAGGTGCCCCCACCCAGGCCCTGCCGGGCCGGGACCGCGAGGGCACCGCGTTCCGCCGGTCGGTCGATCGCGCGATCCAGCTCCGGCCGGGTCGGCCGCGTTCACCGCGTCGAGCGGGAACGGGACGGCCACGTGGTTCCGGGACTGGAATCGTGCGATCTCGCGATGGCGACGCGCGGACACGCGAAGTCGGATCGTGCGCACACGAAACCGCGGTAACAGTGTACTCGACGGGCAAAGCACCCCAGGGCGAGGTCGGGAGTTGTCCACAAGGTGCCGATCCGTCCACAGATTTCCGGATCGACCCTGTCCGCGCCGCCGCCGACCGCGCACCGTGGAAGCATGTTCCCCGCTCCCCGATCTCCCCGTTCCCGCGCTGGTCAGGCCGGCCGGAACCGGGTCGCGTCGCTGGTCCCCCCGATCGTGGTGGCGGTGCTGCTGTGGCCCGGCGCCGGGGCGCCGCTCGCCTCCGGTGAGCCACCGGGGCAGGCCGGGTTCCGGCGCCCGCTGCCCGGCGGCGAGGTGTCCCGGCCGTTCGCCCCGCCCACCACGGCCTACGGCCCTGGCCATCGCGGCATCGACCTGCCGGGAGCCGCCGGGGCTCCGGTGTCGGCAGCGGGCTCGGGCGTGGTTCTGTTCGCCGGACCGCTCGCGGGACGGCCGCTGGTGTCCGTGCAGCACCCGGGCGGGCTGCGCACCACCTACGAGCCGGTTCGGCCCGTCGTCGAAGCGGGCCAGCGGGTCGCGGCCGGACAGCTGATCGGGCTGCTCGCCCCTGGGCATCCCGGTTGCGCCGTCCCGGCCTGCCTGCACTGGGGGGCGCTCCGGGGCGAGGTCTACCTCGACCCGATGGCCCTGCTCGGCGGGGTCGAGGTCCGGCTCCTGCCGTGGGACTGACCGGCCGAGGCGCTCAGGGGCGCGTGCCCGGCGCGGTCAGGTCTGGGGCTCGGTGAGCTTGCCGCGCAACCGCAGGACCGCGCGGGTGTGCAGCTGGCAGACGCGGGACTCGGTCACGCCGAGCACCTTGCCTATCTCGGCCAAGGTGAGGTTCTCGAAGTAGTAGAGGGTCACCACGACCCGGTCCCGATCGCTGAGCCGCTCAACCGCCTCCGCCAGCTGCCTGCGGCTGTCCCGGTCGACCAGGGCGGCCACCGGGTCCTCGGCGCGATCGTCGGGCAGCGTCTCGGCCAGCGAGGCGGGACCGCTGCTGCCGCTGATCAGGTCGTCGAGGGCGACCACGCTGGTCATCTGCAGCTGCGCGAACAGATCGTGCAGCTCCTCGGCGGAGACCTCCAGCTCGTCGGCCAGCTCGACGTCGGTCGCGTGCCGCTGGAGCTTGGCCTCCAGGCGCTCCAGAGCCCGTTCGAGATCGCGCGCCCGGCTGCGCACCGACCGGGGGACCCAGTCCTGCGCGCGGAGGTCGTCCAGGATGGCGCCCCGGATCCGCTGCATGGCGTAGGTCTCGAACTTCAGCCCGCGCTCGGGCTCGAACTTCTCGATCGCGTCGACCAGCCCGAAGATGCCCGACTGCACCAGGTCCGAGACCTCGACGTGCGAGGGGAGGCCGGTGCCGACCCGGCCCGCGACGTACTTGACCAGGGGCGCGTAGTGCAGCACCAGCCGGTCCCGCAGCTCCTGGTCGCGGTGTTCGCCGAAGGCCTGCCAGAGCGCGACGATGCCCGCTTCGACCTCGTCCGCGCTGCGCTGGTCGTCGTCGACCAGGTAGGAGAGCCGGGCCGCCGCCGTCCGCCGCGGCTCGGCCGGGCGGGCGGACCGGGACGCCGCGCCAGGGCGGGCGGTGTCCTCGTCGCGGCTGCCGTTGACCTGCGCGCCGTTGGTCGCGGGGCCGTGGCCGTTCCGGCCTTGCCGCGCGGTCGACTCGCCGGGGTCCCTCCTCGACGACATCGCTCTCGACGTCGCCTCCGCGGCCACGGTGCGGGCACCGCCCCCGGCGTCGTCAGGAACGGGGGTGGGTTCGGTCATGGATCGCCTTCAGCCGGTCGACGGTCACGTGGGTGTAAAGCTGGGTCGTTGCGAGCGTAGCGTGACCAAGCAACTCCTGAACGCTACGGAGGTCTGCTCCTCCTTCGAGCAGATGGGTCGCAGCTGAATGCCGCAGCCCGTGCGGCCCGACGTCGGTGGCGCCGGGCACCGTGCGCACCGCGTCGTGCACGACGCGGCGGGCCGTGCGCTGGTCCAGCCGACCCCCGCGGGCGCCGAGGAGGACGGCCGGGCCGGAGCGCTCGGTGCTCAGCGCGGGGCGTCCCGCCGACAGCCACCGTTCCAGTGCCGCATCGGCGGGTAGCCCGAACGGCACCGCGCGCTCCCGCCCGCCCTTGCCGAGCACCCGAAGCAGCCTGCGCTCCCGGTCGAGGTCGTCGAGGTCGAGCCCGCAGAGCTCTCCGACCCGGACCCCGGTGGCGTACAGCAGCTCCAGCAGGGCGTGGTCGCGCAGCGCTACCGGGTCGCCCTGCTCGGCGCCGAGCGCGGCGGACTCCATCGCCGATCCGGCCTGCTCGGCTCGCAGCACCCCGGGCAGCGTCCGCTGCTTGCCCGGGGCGGACAGCCGGGGGCCGGGATCGGCCGCGAGCAGACCGGCGCGGTGGGCCCACGCCGTGAAGGTCCGCACGGACGCGGCCCGCCGGGACAACGTCGCCCTGCTGATGCCCCGGCCGTGCTGGCCGGCCAGCCACGCACGCAGCGCGGGCAACGTCACGGCCTCCAGGCCGACCGGTTCCCCCGCCTGCTCGGCGATGTCCGCGAGCAGCGAGACGACGTCCCCGACGTAGGCCCGCACGGTGTGCTCGGACAGGCCGCGCTCGGCGGCGAGGTGGCGCTCGAACCTGTCGACGGCGGAGCTGGGCTCGCTCGCCAGGGACGCGCGCGCCGCGCGCAGGTCGGCTCTCGCAGCGGGCCGTCTGCGTTCCATATCGGAAACGCTCGTCCTTGGCGGGTGTCCGGTCAAGGGGGCCACGCCGTGAACGCGCTCCCATCCCGATTCCACCGGCGGTCGCTGGGCGTTCATCCGGCGCTCGCGTTCCAGCCCCCGTCCCGCCGCTCGACCAACCCGGCGAGCTCCAGTTCGGGCAGCAGGGCCCGAACGCTGCGCAGCGGCAGGCCGCACTCCTGCGCCAGCTGCCCGGCATCCGCTCCGCTGCAGGCGACCACGGCATCGTGCAGCAGCCGGGCGCGCGGTTGCAGCGAGTCGGTGCGGCGCGAGGCGGGCACCGGGTCCACCGGTGGCGCCGCCCCGAGCGGGTTGATCATTTCGAGCACCTGCGCCGTCGAGGTCACCAGCACCGCCTTCCCGGATCGGATCATGTCGTGGCAGCCGACGGAACTCGCCGAGGTCACCGGCCCCGGCGCGGCCATCAGCGGCAGTCCCAGCGCGTCGGCGGTGTTCGCCGTGTTGCCCGCCCCGCTGCGCGCCCCGGCCTCGACCACCACCGCGCCCTGACCGCAGGCGGCGATGAGCCGGTTGCGGACCAGGAACCGGTGGCGCCGCGGTGGCGTGCCCGGGGCGTACTCGGTCACCACCGCGCCCTGTTCGGCGATCGCCCGCAACAACCTGCTGTGCCCGGCCGGGTAGTCGAGGTCGATGCCGCAGGCGAGGAACGCGAGGGTGGTGCCGCCAGCGCTGAGCGCGCCCCGGTGCGCGGCCCCGTCGATCCCGTAGGCCGCGCCGGAGACGACCGCGCACCCGGCCCCGGCCAAGCCGTGCGCGAGCTCAGCGGCCAGGTGTTCGCCGTACCCGGTGGCGGCGCGGGCGCCGACGACGGAGACCGAGGAGCTCAGCGCGGAGCGCAGGTCGCCGCGGCCGCGCACCCAGAGCGCCAGCGGGGCGCCCATGCCGGGCACGCCCACCTCGGCGGCCCCGGCCAGCAGGCCGAGCCGCTCCAGCGGCCACTCCGGGTCTTCCGGGACGAGCAGCCGCGCCCCGGCCCGGTCCGCCTCCGCGAGCAGCCGGGTGCCGGAGACGTGCTCCCGGCGGGCCTCGACCTCGTCGGTGACGGCCCCGGGGACCGCGCCTCGGCGCACCAGCTCGGCGGCGCGGACCGGTCCGTGCTCCGCGACGCACGCGGCCAGAGCGGGCGCCGGCGGTTCCGCCACCGCCGCCAGGTAGGCCCTGGCCCGGCGCAGCGAGTCGTCAGGGCTCATGACCGCCTCCCCCCGCCTGTCCCGCCGGACTCCGGGTGATCGTGGTCCGGCACGGCGAACCGATGCGTCCGCCGCGTCCAGGACGAGCACCACCCGGAATCGAGATGAATCGCTGGCAACGCTTGCACGGGAGTCATCCGACCCTCCGTTCCCGGAACGCGAGCGCCGAGGCGACGTGCTCGGCCTCGGGCCGCTCGCGGCCGTCCAGGTCCGCCAGGGTCCACGCCACCCGCAGGCAGCGGTCCGCACCGCGCGCGGTCAGCGCGCCCACGTCGAGCCCGCGGTCCAGCAGCGCCGTCGCCGCGCCCGGCAGCGCGAACTCCCGGCGCAGCACCGGACCCGGCACCTCACCGTTGGTCCGCCAACCGTGGCCGGCCCAGCGCCGGGCCGCGCACTCCCGCGCCCGGCACACCCGTTCCCGCACCGCCGCCGAGGCCTCCACCTGATCCCCGCCGCGCATCGAGGTCGCGGTGACGGGGCGCATGTCCACCCGCAGGTCGACCCGGTCCAGCAGCGGCCCGGAGAGCCTGCCGAAGTAGCGCCGTCGCACCTGCGGCGCGCAATGGCAGTCCACGTCCCGCGCCGGGGCGCAGGGGCACGGGTTGGTGGCCAGCACGAGCTGGAACCGCGCCGGGTAGCGCAGGGTCCCGTCCCGCCGGGACAACCGGACCTCCCCCTCCTCCAGGGCGGTGCGCAGCGCCTCCAGGTGTCGCGCCCCGAACTCGCACGCTTCGTCCAGGAACAGCGTTCCCCGGTGCGCCCTGCTGACCGCGCCCGGCCGCGCCAGGCCCGCTCCCCCACCGATGAGGCCGGGGATCGAGGTGGAGTGGTGTGGGGCCACGAACGGCGGCCCCTCGGGCAGCACCGCGCCGGTGAGCTCACCCGCCACCGAGCGAACCGCGGCGACCTCCAGCTCCTCCTGCCCGGACAGCTCCGGCAGCAGCCCGTTGAGCCGCCGGGCCAGCATCGTCTTGCCCGTTCCCGGCGGCCCGACCAGCAGCAGGTGGTGACCGCCCGCCGCGGCGACCTCCAGCGCCCAGCGCGCCTCCGGCTGGCCCAGCACGTCGGCCAGGTCCTCGGGCTCCGCGCGCACCGGAGCGGCGAGCTCCGGCGGCTCGGTCACCAGGTCGGCGGTGCCGCGCAGCCAGCGGACCACCTCGTCCAGCCGGGTCGCGCCGAGCACCTCGACGCCCTCGACCAACCGCGCCTCCGCGAGACCCTCGACGGGCACCACCGCCCGGCGGATGCCCTCCCGCCGCGCCGCCAGCAGCCCGGGCAGCAGGCCGCGGACCTGGCGGATCCGCCCGTCCAGCGCGAGCTCTCCGAACAGCACCGCGCCCTCCAGCCGCCGCGGCGGGACCTGCTCGGCCCCGGCGAGGACCGCGCAGGCCAGGGCCAGGTCGTAGGAGGTGCCCGCCTTCGGCAGCGCGGCGGGTGAGAGCGCCAGCGTCACGCAGCTCTTCGGCCACTCCTCCCCGCTGTTCCGCACCGCGGCGCGCACCCGGTTCTTCGACTCCTGCAGCGCCGTGTCCGGCAGGCCCAGCAACTGCACGCTCGGCAGCCCGCCCGTGCGCACGTCGGCCTCGATCTCCACCAGCACGCCGTCCACCCCGAACAGCGCCACCGCGTAGGTCCTGCGCAGCGCCATTCAGATCACCCCCGGCAGGTGTTCGAGGGTGATGGGACCCCGCGCCGGCCACAGCACGGAGATGACGTCGAACCTGACCTGGCATCCGCTGAGCCGCTGGTGCGCGAGCCACGCCCGCGCCAGCTCCCGCAACCGCCGGATCTTGTTCGGCCCCAGCGCGTCCACCGGCGCCCCGTAGTCGATCCCGGAGCGGGTCTTCACCTCGCAGAACACCACGCGCTGACCGTCGGTGCCGATGATGTCGAGCTCGCCGTGCGCGGTGCGCCAGTTTCGGGCGAGCACGGAGACGCCCAACGCCTCCAGGTGCTCGGCGGCGAGCCGTTCTCCGGCGCGCCCGAGCGCGTGGGTTCCTTCGCCGTGCACGTCGGAGAGCGCTCCGCGCAGCGGCCGGTAGTCGAGGGTGGGCGCGGCCATGTCGTCCTCCAGGGCTCGGGGAAGGCGGAGCGGATCTCCGCCGCGCTTCCCACGGTGCCCCGGCCGATCGGGCCCGACCAGACCCAACTGGGAAATCTGTGGATGGATCGCCGCCCTGTGGACAACTCCATCGAGAACGATCTATGAAAGCCGCCGGGCGACCCCGCTCACGTCGAACGGGTGGTCACCCGCGGATGACCACCCGTTCGACGAACCTCCACCGGGCCACCCGCCCGGTCCGGCCGCTCAGCTCCCGCCGAACGGCCCGTTCTCCGGCAACCGGAGATCGGGTTTGTCCAGCTCCTCGACGTTGACGTCCTTGAAGGTGATCACACGGACGTTCTTGACGAACCGCGCTGGCCGGTACATGTCCCACACCCACGCGTCCGACATGGACACCTCGAAGTAGACCTCCGAATCGGAGTTGCGCACCTGCACGTCCACCGCGTTCGCCAGGTAGAAGCGCCGCTCGGTCTCCACGACGTAGGTGAACTGCCCGACGATGTCGCGGTACTCCTTGTAGAGCTGCAGCTCCATCTCGGTCTCGTACTTCTCGAGATCCTCGGCGCTCATCCCAGTGCGAGCCCTTCCCCGTCGCCGTTCGTCCTACGTTGGCCCATTGTCCACCACTTCCCCCTCCGAAGCATCGAACAAACCGGGTTTGCTGGTGACGGTGCGCGGCGAGCGCATCCCGCGCAGCCGAGCCGCGGCCACCACGTTCGAGTAGGACCACCGGTGCTGCGCGCTCGGTCCCCGTGCGCGCATCGCCGCGGTGTGCTCGGCCGTGCAGTACCCCTTGTGCCCCGCGAAGCCGTACTGCGGCATCGCCTCGTCGAGCTCGCGCATGATGCGGTCCCGGGTGACCTTCGCCAGCACCGACGCGGCCGCCACGCAGGCGGCCACCAGATCGCCCTTGAGCACAGCCAGGCTCGGTGCCGCCAGCCCCGGAACCCGGAAGCCGTCGGTGAGCACGTAGCCCGGGTGCTCCGGCAACCGGGCGACCGCGCGCCGCATCCCCTCCAGGTTCGCCACGTGGACGCCCAGCGCGTCCACGTCCGCCGCCTCGATGACGACGGTCGACCAGGCCGCGGCCCGCCGCACGATCACCGCGTGCAGCCGCTCCCGCTCGGCCTCGGACAGCACCTTCGAATCGGTGAGGCCCTCGAACCGCCGGGCGTCGCCGGGCCGCAGCACGCAGGCGGCCACCACCAGCGGCCCCGCGCACGCACCGCGCCCGGCCTCGTCCACCCCGGCGACCGGCCCCAGCCCGCAGCGATCCACGGCGCTCTGCAGCGCCCAGTTGCCGCTGCTGCGGCGGATCACCGGTCGCGGCGGGCGCCAGCCCGCCTCGGCGGCAGCGAGCCTCGGTGCCACCGTCAGCGACGCTCCTCGCGACGCCTGCGCAGCGAGGCCGTGATCCGGCGGCCCGTCCACACCACCGGGAACGCGGCGGCGAGGCCGACCCCGGCGGGCAGCCCCGCCTGCCAGGCGGGCGCGCCCAGGCTCTGCGCGTCGGACTGCGGGTCGAAGTCCGAGACGCTCTGCCAGCGCTGCGGCGGCAGCACGATCAACTGGGCCTTGCCGATCACGTGGTCCACGGGAACCGCGCCGTTCAGGCCCCCACCGCCCTGGAAGCGGGAGTCGGACGAGTCGTTGCGGTTGTCGCCCTGCACCCACAGGTAGCCCTCGGGCACCGTGATCGGCGCGAAGTCGGGCTGCTTGTCGCTGCGGCCGGGCTCCCAGTAGATGTAGGGCTCGTTGAGCGGCTCGCCGTCGACGATCATGCGGTTCTGGTCGTCGCAGCACTCGACGGTCTGCCCGCCGGTCGCCATCACGCGCTTGACGAAGTCCTTCTCGTCCGGCGAGCCGAAGCCGACCAGCGACATGGCCCCCTGCAGGAAGCCCACCACCGGGTTCGAGGGCTCGGGGACCTCGAAGTCGTTCTGCCCCCAGGTCTCGGGGCCGCGGAACACGACGACGTCACCGGGGTGCGGGTCGGTGAACCGGTAGGACACCTTGTCCACCAGCACCCGGTCGTTCTGGCAGCCCGTGCAGCCGTGCAGCGTCTGCTCCATCGACTGCGAGGGAATCACGTAGACCCGGGCCAGGAAGGCCTGGATCAGGATCGTCAGCACCAGGGCGGTGACGATCAGGATCGGCAGCTCCCGCCAGAACGACCCCTTCCGCTCGCGCGAACGGCGCCCCCGCGAGCGGCCACCGCCCTCCCCGTCAGGGTGTTCGGCAGCCGCGTTGTCGCGGGGCTCTTCTTCTGGTCCGGTGGAGCGCATGACGTCGGCCACGCGGTCAGGCTACTGGAACCGCGGTCCGTCCCAGCCGACTCCCCCGCGCGGGGCCGCCTCGGCACTCGTGGCGGCGTTCCGCCGGTGACGTGCGGGTTCGCCGCCGGAAGGCGATCAGCCCGGGCTCCGGGGAACGGGTGACGGGGCGCGATGTGCCGGGGGCCACCCGTCGCGTTCACCTGATCGTGGATCAAGGAAATCCTCAGCGGGAACGAAAAGGACGGCCCGGGCGCCGAAGCGCCCGGACCGTCCGGAAGTCACGCGCCCGCCACGGGCGGTACCGCTCAGGAAGCGGCGATCGGCTCCCGCTTCTCCTTGATCTTGGCGGCCTTGCCGCGCAGCTCGCGCAGGTAGTACAGCTTCGCGCGGCGGACCCGGCCGCGGGTGGCGACCTCGACCTTGGCGATGTTGGGGCTGTGCACCGGGAAGGTGCGCTCCACGCCGACACCGAAGGAGATCTTGCGGACGGTGAAGGTCTCGCGGACTCCCGCGCCCTGGCGGCGGATCACGACGCCCTGGAAGACCTGGTTCCGCTCGCGCGAACCCTCGATGACGCGGACGTAGACCTTCAGCGTGTCGCCAGGCCGGAAGGCCGGAATGTCGGAACGCAGCGACTGGGCGTCCAGAGCGTCCAGGGTGTTCATCGGTGGGCCGTCCTCATCCGTGTCGTAGGCACCCGTGCATTCGCGGATCGTGGCCGGGTCTGCACCGCGGCCGCCGCCTGACACGGGGGTTGTCTTGCGATGTGCGCGCCGGTACAACCTCCGGCTTCAGCAACCCGTCAAGTGTGCCAGACGCGCAGGCAGGCGCCGGAACCGGCCCCGCTGGAGCGCTCGCACCGGCGGATCAGCCCTGCCCCTGCAGCGGCGTCCCGTCCGGGACATCCGCTTCATCTTCGCCCCGGAGTCTATCGAGCCGGGCTCGGTCCTTCGCGTCCAGGGCCTCCGCGGGCAGTTCCGCGAGCAGGTCGGGACGCCGGCGGTAGGTCCGCTCCAGGGCCTGATCGCGGCGCCAGCGGGCGATCGCGGCGTGATTGCCGGAGCGCAGCACCTCCGGCACCGGTCGCTCCCGCCACACCTCGGGACGGGTGTAGCTGGGGCCTTCGAGCAGGCCGTCGGAGAAGGAGTCCTGCTCGGCGGAGGCGGGATTGCCCAGCACCCCGGGCAGCAGCCGCGCCACCGCTTCGATCATGGTCAGCGCGGCGACCTCGCCGCCGACGAGGACGTAGTCACCGATCGAGACCTCCTCGACCGGCATCCGGTCGGCCGCCTCGTCGATCACGCGCTGGTCGATGCCCTCGTAGCGACCGCAGGCGAACACCAGCCACGGTTCAGCCGACCAGCGGACAGCGGTCCGCTGGGTGAACGGCCGGCCGGCCGGGGTGGGCACCACCAGCCGGGGCACGCCCTCGCCGGAACCGCTGATCTCGTCCAGGGCCTCGCCCCAGACGTCGGGCTTCATCACCATGCCGGGACCGCCGCCGTACGGGCTGTCGTCCACGGCCCGGTGGACGTCGTGGGTCCAGTCCCGCAGGTCGTGCACGCCGACGGAGATCTTCTCCCGCTCGATGGCCTTGCCCAGCAGCGCGGCGCGCAGCGGGGCCAGGTACTCCGGGAAGATCGTGACGACGTCGATGCGCAACGGGGGCGTTCCTTAGCGGGTAGGAGATCGGGCGGTCAGTCGTCGGTGAGCAGGCCCTCGGGCGGGTCCACCACCACGCGGCCGCCCGCCAGATCGACCTCCGGCACGATCTCCGCGACGAACGGCACGAGTCGCTCCACGCCTTCGGGAGTGCGCACCGACAGCAGCTCCCCGCCCGGGGTGTGCACGACCTCGCGGACCACGCCGACCTCGTCCCCCGTCGGCAGTTCGACGCGAAGGCCCTCGAGCTCGTGGTCGTGGAACTCGTCCGGGTCCTCCGTGGCCTCCAGCTCGTCGGCGCCCACCGTGAGCGTGGCGCCGCGCAGCCGCTCGGCCTCGTCCATGCCGTCCACGGACTCGAAGCGCACCAGCAGCCGCCCGGCGTGCGGCCGGGCGGCTGTCACGGTGAGCGAGTCCGGCACGGCCGCTCCGCGCCGCTGGACGCCGAGCACCGCGCCCGGCGCGAACCGCAGCTCGGGGCTGTCGGTGCGCACGTCCACGACGACCTCGCCGCGCACGCCGTGCGGCTTGACCACCCTGCCGACGGCCAGCACCGGACTCGTCATGCCGTCCTCACCGATCGGTGTCGACCACGTCGACCCGGATTCCCCGGCCGCCGATCCCGGAGATCACGGTGCGCAGCGAGGTCGCGGTGCGACCGCCGCGCCCGATGACCTTGCCCAGGTCCTCGGGGTTCACGTGCACCTCGAGGGTGCGACCGCGCCGGGTGGTGAGGAGTTGGACGCGGACATCGTCGGGGTTGTCGACGATGCCGCGCACCAGGTGTTCGAGCGCGTCCGCGAGGACCGTCACGCCTGGCCGTCCTCGGGCTTCTGCTCCTCGGCGGCGGCCGCGTCGGCCTCGGCCTTCTTGCCGCCCTTCTTCTTGGGCGTCGTCGCCGCGGCGACGGTGTCCTCACCGGCGGCGGCCAGAGCGGCGTTGAACAGCTCCTGCTTGCTCGGCTTCGGCTCGGCGACCTTCAGGGTGCCCTCCGCGCCCGGCAGGCCCTTGAACTTCTGCCAGTCGCCGGTGACCTCCAGGATGCTCTGCACCGGCTCGGTCGGCTGCGCGCCGACACCCAGCCAGTACTGCGCCCGCTCGGAGTCGACGATGATGCGGCTCGGCTCGTCCATCGGGTGGTACTGACCGATGGTCTCGATCGCCCGGCCGTTGCGGCGGGTGCGCGAGTCGGCGACGACGATGCGGTAGTGCGGCTCCCGGATCTTACCGATCCGCGCCAGCTTGATCTTCACAGCCACGGGTGCTGGTGCTCCTCAAACTCTCGTTCGTGCTCGGGTGAGCAAACCAAGCCGTGTGGGGAATTACGGTGTGGAACGCTCATACGTCGATGGCCGCGGACGGTGAGAGGGACCGACTCGCAGCGAACAGGCGCTTATTCTGCCAGATGCCCGGCCCGCTCTCGCAGGAGGTCCCGGCCGGGCCGCAGCTCAGGCGGGGGCCTGCACGCCCAGCGAGATCAGCAGCAGTCCCACCGCGGGCAGGAAGTTGTTCACCTGGTGCGCGACGACGCTCGCGGTGAGCCGTCCGGTGCGCATCCGCGCCACGCCGATCGGGATCGCGATGATCAGCAACAGCCAGGTGCGCTCCGGCTCCAGGTGCCCGATCGCGAACACCGCCGTGCTGAGCACGAAGGCGCTGATCCGGCTCCACCGCAACCGCTCCATCGCCCCCCACAGCAACCCGCGGTAGAGGATCTCCTCGCACACCGGGGCGATCAGCCACACGTGCAAGAAGATCAGCACTGCCAGCGGCAGCGGCAAGCGCACCCCGTCGAGCAGGCTGCTGACCGTGGAGGTCGCGTTCTCCGGACCCACCCAGTTCATCCAGATCATCGACGCGACCGTCGTGCTGAGCAGGCCGATCAACCCGATGCCGAACCCGGTGGTGACGTCCGACCACCGCCAGTGCAGCCCGAAGTCGAGGCGCGGCCCGTTCCCGCGCACCACGGTGATCACGACCGCCACCGCGGCCGACAGCAGCGTCGGCAGCATCAGCATCAGCACGAGCGCCAGCGAGAACCACGAGCTCTCCCGCGGATCGCCGAACAGCGCGGCCAGCGTCACCGAGGCGAGGATGAACACGGCCTCCGCGAGGAAGAACGCGCCGAAGCCCCAGCGGTGATCGCGCTCGGCGGGCGGGGTCGGGACTCGGGTCGCCGTGCCGGTGCCGCCGGGGAGCGGACCGCCGTCCGAGGCGGGAACGCCTTCCGCGGGCTCGGGCTGCGGTACCTGCACGGGCGCCTCCGTCTCGCCGAGAGCGGCGCTCCGGGACGCGCTCGTCCGGGAATCCCACCGCTCGGCCGTGGTCTGTTCTCCAGCACGCCGAATTCCGGCGGAATCGCAAGGTTACCTTCGCCCTCGCGCGGCCCACATCCGATCCCGGACGCGGGTGGGCCGTCGTTCAGGTGACGACGGCACCCCGCAGCACGATGCGCCGGGGGTGGCGCAGCGCCGCGAGGTCGTGGCGCGGATCGGTGTCGTAGCAGACCAGGTCGGCCGGGGCACCGTGTCGCAACCCGTCGTGCCCGAGCCAGTCGCGGGCCGCCCAGGACGCGGCGCCGAGCGCCTGCTCGGCGGACATGCCGACGCGGTGCAGCGCGCGGATCTCGTCGACGAGCACGCCGTGCTCGATGCCACCGCCCGCGTCGGTGCCCGCGTACACGGGCACGCCCGCCTCGACGGCCTTGGCGACGGTCGCGTCGCCCCGGTCGTAGAGCGCGGTCATGTGCGCCGCGTAGTCCGGGTACTTCGTCGCCGCGGCGGCGAAGGACGGGAAGTTCTCGATGTTCACCAGCGTGGGGACGAGCGCGGTGCCGGTGCGGGCCATCAGCTCGACGGTGTCGTCGGTGAGCCCGGTGCCGTGCTCGACGCAGTCGATGCCCGCCGCGAGCAGGCCGGGCAGCGCGTCCTCGCCGAAGACGTGCGCGGTGACCCGGGCGCCGTGCGCGTGCGCTACGGCGATGGACTCGGCCAGCACCTCATCGCTCCACAGCGGGGTGAGGTCCCCGGCGGAGCGGTCGATCCAGTCCCCGACCAGCTTCACCCAGCCGTCCCCCGCGGCCGCCTGCTCGGCGACCGCCGCGGGCAGCTGCGACTCGTGCTCCAGCTGATCCGCGAGGTACGGGATGTAGCGCTTGGGCTTCGCCAGGTGCCGACCCGCGCGGATGAGCCGCGGCAGGTCGGCGCGCTCCTGCAGCGGCCGGGTGTCGATCGGCGATCCGCAGTCGCGCAGCAGCAGCGCGCCCGAGTCGCGGTCGGCCTCCGCCTGGCGCACCGCCTCGTCGAGCTCCACCGGGCCCTTCGGACCGATCCCGACGTGGCAGTGCGCGTCGACGAGCCCGGGCAGCACGTAGCCCCCGTCGAACACCGTCGTCGCGCCCGCCAGCGGAGTGCGGCTGAGCAGGCCACCGGCGATCCAGAGATCACCGGGTTCGCCCTCCGGCAGCAGCACCCCGCGCAGGTGCAGCGGCGCGGTCACTTCTTCTTCTTGCCGCCGAAGTTCAGCTTGGACGGGTCGAATCCGGGCGGGAGCTCGTTGAGCCCGCCCTCCAGCTTGGACATGTCCTGCTTCCCCGCGCCGCCGGGCATCCCGCCCGGGAGCCCGCCGGGCATCCCACCGGGCGGCAGGCCGGGGAATCCGCCGGGCATCCCGCGCATCCCCTTCGGCGGGGTCGGCCCCTTGGCCTTCCCCTTGCGGTTCTTGCCCTTGCCCTTCTTGCCCTTCTTGCCGCCGCCCCCGCCGCCGAAGCCGCCGAACTGGCCGGCCATCTGCTGCATCATCTTGCGGGCCTCGAAGAACCGGTTCACCAGGTCGTTGATGTCGCTGACGTTGACACCGGAGCCCTTGGCGATGCGCTGCCGCCGGGAGGCGTTGATGATCTTCGGGTCGGCGCGCTCGGCGGGCGTCATGCCGTGGATGATCGCCTGAACCCGGTCCAGGTTCTTCTCGTCGAAGTTGGCGAGCTGGTCCTTCATCTGCCCGGCACCCGGCAGCATCCCCAGCAGGTTCTGCAGCGGGCCCATCCGGCGGACCGCCTGCATCTGCTCCAGGAAGTCCTCCAGGGTGAGCTGCCCGGAGCCGAGCTTCTGCGCGGCCTGCTCGGCCTGGTCGGCGTCGAAGGCCTGCTCGGCCTGCTCGATCAGGGTGAGCATGTCGCCCATGCCGAGGATCCGGCTCGCCATCCGGTCGGGGTGGAAGACGTCGAAGTCCTCCAGCTTCTCCCCGTTGGAGGCGAACATGATCGGCTGGCCGGTCACGTGCCGCACCGACAGCGCGGCACCACCGCGGGCGTCGCCGTCGAGCTTGGTGAGCACCACGCCGGAGAAGCCGACCCCGTCGCGGAAGGCCTCCGCGGTGGACACCGCGTCCTGACCGATCATCGCGTCGACGACGAACAGGACCTCGTCCGGCTGGACCGCGTCCCGGATGTCGGCGGCCTGGCGCATCATCTCCTCGTCGACGCCGAGGCGGCCCGCGGTGTCGACGATGACGACGTCGTGCTGGGCGCGCTTGGCCTCGTCGAGGCTGCGCCGCGCCACGTCCACCGGGTCACCGGTGCCGTTGCCGGGCTCCGGTGCGAACACCGGCACCCCGGCGCGCTCGCCGACGACCTGGAGCTGGGTGACGGCGTTGGGGCGCTGCAGGTCGCAGGCGACCAGCATCGGGGTGTGCCCCTGCCCGGCCAGCCACTTGGCGAGCTTGCCGGAGAGCGTGGTCTTGCCGGAGCCCTGGAGACCGGCGAGCAGGATCACCGTGGGCGGGTTCTTGGCGTGCTCCAGCCTGCGGGTCTCGCCGCCGAGGATGCCGACGAGCTCCTCGTTGACGATCTTGATGACCTGCTGGGCGGGGTTGAGCGCGCCCGAGACCTCGGCACCCTTCGCGCGGTCCTTGACACCCGCGATGAACGCGCGGACCACCGGCAGCGCCACGTCCGCTTCGAGCAGCGCGATGCGGATCTCGCGCGCGGTGGCGTCGATGTCGGCGTCCGAGAGCCGGCCCTTGCCGCGCAGGTTCTGCAGGACCGAGGTGAGCCGATCGCTAAGGGTGTCGAACACGGGTTCTCGCCGCTCCTGAGTCGAATGGTGTACCTGGGGGTCGAGGGTAACCGCCCTCGTCGGCGCCGAGGGCGGCCGCCGGGCGGGACCCCGCGCGCGCGGCGCGGACGAGCGGGCGGCGCGCCCTCACCGCGGAGGTCGCGCCGCCCTCGTCATCAGGTGCGGTCCCGGCTGGGGCGCTTGCCGTAACCGCCGGAGCGGCCGCCCTGCGGGCTCCGCGGGCCGCCCTTGCGGGGCGGGCGCGGCTTGTCCCGGCTCGGGCGCGGCGGGCGCCGGGTCAGGACCTCGCCCTCGGCCCGGCTGATCCGCAGACCGCGACCGGCGACCTGGGTCTTGCTGAGCCGCCGCAGCATGTCCTCGGGCAGGTTCGCGGGCAGCTCGATGAGCGTGTGCTCGGCCCGGATGTCGATGTGCCCGATGTGCTTGCTGTGCAGGCCGCCCTCGTTGGCCAGCGCACCGACCAGCGCGCTCGGGGTGACCCGGTTCCGGCGCCCGACCTCGACCCGGTAGGTGTCGGTGTCGGAGCCGGCGGGCTCGAAGCCCCCGGCGTCCCGGCCGCGCCGGTTGTCCTGCGGTTCCGGCTCCAGCAGCAGCGGGCGGTCGCCCTGCACCATGCCCACGAGCGCGGCCGCGATCTCCGCCGCCGGCACGTCGTGGGTGCGCTCGTACTCCTGCACGAGGTTGTGGAACAGCTCCAGGCCACCCTTCTCCAGGGTGTCGGTGATGCTCTGCGCGAAGCGGGCGAGCCGCTGGTCGTTGACGTCGTCGACGCTCGGCAGGTCCATCTGCTCGATGGACTGCCGGGTGGCCTTCTCGATGGAGCGCAGCATGTGCCGCTCGCGCGGCGAGACGAACAGGATCGCCTCCCCGCTGCGCCCCGCCCGGCCGGTGCGGCCGATGCGGTGCACGTAGGACTCGCTGTCGTGCGGGATGTCGTAGTTGAGCACGTGCGAGATCCGCTCGACGTCGAGCCCGCGAGCCGCGACGTCGGTGGCCACGAGGATGTCGATCCGGCCCTCGCGCAGGTGGCCGATGGTGCGCTCGCGCTGCGCCTGCGGGACGTCGCCGTTGATGGCGGCGGCGTTGAACCCGCGGGCCTTGAGCTTCTCGGCGAGCTCCTCGGTGATCTGCTTGGTGCGCGCGAACACGATCATCGCGTCGAAGCTCTGCACCTCGAGGATGCGGGTGAGCGCGTCCAGCTTGTAGGGGCCGCGCACCGGCACGAACTTCTGGGTGATGTTGGTGGCGGTGGAGGTCTTGGTCTTGACCGAGATCTCCACCGGCTCGCGCAGGTAGGACTGGCTGATCTTGCGGATCGCACCGGGCATGGTGGCCGAGAACAGCGCCACCTGCCGCTGCGCGGGCACGGACTGCAGGATGCGCTCGACGTCCTCGATGAAGCCCATCCGCAGCATCTCGTCGGCCTCGTCCAGCACCAGGTGCTTGAGGTGACGCAGGTCCAGCGAGCCCTTGTCCAGGTGGTCGATGAGCCGACCCGGGGTGCCGACGACGACGTGCGCGCCGCGCTTGAGCCCGGCCAGCTGCGGGCCGTAGCTCTGACCGCCGTAGATCGGCAGCACGTGGAAGCCGGGCAGGTGCTTGGCGTAGCGCTGGAAGGCCTCCGCGACCTGGATGGCCAGCTCGCGGGTCGGCGCGAGCACCAGGGCCTGCGGACCGGGCGCCCGGAGGTCGAGGTTGGTGAGGATCGGCAGCGCGAAGGCCGCGGTCTTGCCGGTGCCGGTCTGCGCCAGGCCCATCACGTCGCGGCCTTCGAGCAGCGGCGGGATGGTCTGGGACTGGATCGGCGAGGGGTTCTCGTAGCCGAGCTCGCCCAGGACCTTGCGGACCATCGGGTCGAGGTCGAGCGCGTCGAAGCCGTTGGGCTCGTCGGCGGGCTGCTCGGCCGGGGCCTGCTCGTCGGCGGGCTGCGCAGAAGCGGACTGCTCGGCGGCGGGCTGCTCGGCGGCGGGCTGCGCCGGAGCGGGCTGCTCGGCCGGAGCCTGGTCAGCGGCCGCCTGCTCGCTCAGCGCGGATTCGACGGAGTCGATCGAGGCGGTGAGGTCCTGCTCGGCGGCGGGCAGCTCGGTGCTCGCGTCGTCCGCCAGGAGCTGGGCGGACGCGGCGTGATCGATTTGAGGCATGGAAGTAGCGGGTCTCCTGTCAATGGTCGCCAGGGCTGAACCGGGATGCGTCACGGCCCTGCACCGACGTCCACTGCACGCGGCGATCGCAACAGCCAGGTCCGAACACAGCTCCGCCGTCGCCGCCTTCCGAGGGGGCTCGCGCGGGGCTGCTCGCGCATGTCAAGCCGCGCACACCTGGCACGCACACGCACTGTTGCCAGTCACTCGCAGCTCGCTGTCTCAGCCAGGCGCGGCGGGTATCTCCCCCGCGCCGTCGTCCAAGGGTAGCGATCAACCGCTGACGGGGAAGACCCCACCCGTGCCTTCGGGACGAATCTCACCTCGGCCCGGTCACCCGCAGGCCTGCCACCACGTCCTCCCGGGTGAACAGCCGCACGTCCTGCCAGGCGCGCGGAGCCTTCCCGGCCAGCAGCGCGCGGTGGAACCGGTTGGCGCGGTGCACGTGCAGCTGGAACGAGCGGCCGCGGATGAGCCTGCCGCGAGCGTGCTGCCCGGCGAGCGCCTCCTCCGGGCCCACGTGCAGCCACACCAGGACCCGCCGCCGACCGCCGAGCACCGCGAACAGCACCAGCATCAGCCGCGTCGTCCCGCGGGTGGAGGGCTCGTGGGCGATCACCCGACCCTCCGCGCGCAGGCACGCCCAGGCGATGCGCGCGCGGTGCGCGGCGTGCACCAGCGGGCGGTACCAGCGGTACGGGACGGCCGCCGGCAGCAGCGCCCGGAGCCGGGCGCGCACCTGTTCCGAGTCGAGCACCACGGTCCCCGGCGGCGCGGTCAGCTTGTGCAGCACGGTGCTCTTGCCCGCCCCGGGAAGTCCGGCCACGACCAGGAGGGCGCGGCGCGGGGTGCGCACGGAGGGGATCTGACCGCCAGCGCTGGCGGACTCGTCCGAAATGTCCACCACTCGGCCAGATTACGCGACGACGATCTTGCTGCCGCTCGGGGTGAGCGCGGTGGCGCGAACCCGGGGCGGACCGCCCCCTCCACGGTCCGCCCCGGGTTCGCTCCCCCCACCCCCGCCTCCCCGGGATCCCGCCGCGCCGGCCCCCACCGGCCCGGGAATCCCTCCCTCTTCCCCCACCCCCGAGATGCGGATCCGCCCCGCCCGGCGCGGTGCCGTCCCGGCTCTGCGCCCCGGGCGAAGTCTGCCGCGATCGGCGCGGCCGCATGACCGTGAACTCCCCCGAACACCCCTGAGCGGAACTACGCACGCCCCGGAACGCGCCGGAGCGCCGGAGGCGGACCCGCTGGTCCTCCCCCGGCGCTCCGGTGGTCGTGCGGCGCCCGCCGAGCGGGCACGCGGTCAGATCGCGTCCACCCCGGTCTCCCCGGTGCGGACCCGGACGACGGAGTCGACCGCGGTCACCCAGACCTTGCCGTCGCCGACCCTGCCGCTGCGGGCCGCGGCGACGATGCCGTCCACGACCTCGCCCGCCCTGGCGTCGTCCACCAGGACCTCCACCCTGGCCTTGTCCACGAAGTCCACCTCGTACTCGGCTCCCCGGTAGACCTCGGTGTGGCCCTTCTGCCTCCCGTAGCCCTGGGCGTCGCTGACGGTCAGGCCCAGCACGCCCAGCTTGCCGAGGGCGTCCTTCAACGCGTCCACCTTGTTCGGCTGGACGATCGCGGTCACGAGCTTCATGCCTTGCTGCCTTCCAGCTTGCGTTCGGCGCTCTCGGCGCGAACCGGGGACCGGCGGGCCGAGCGACCGTCGCCGAAGTGGTACGCGGCCTCCGCGTGTTCCGTCTCGTCGATGCCCTCGGCCTCGTTCTCCGGGGTCGCGCGGAAACCGACCAGCGCCTTGACGATCCAGGCGAGCACCAGGCTGAGCACGAAGGAGTAGGCGAACACCGCCACCGCTCCGACCGCCTGACGCCACAGCTGGTCGAGACCGCCACCGTAAAGCAGCCCGTTCACCCCGGCCGGTGCCGCGTCGGAGGCGAAGAAGCCGACGAGCAGCGTGCCCACGAGCCCGCCGACGAGGTGCACGCCGACGACGTCGAGCGAGTCGTCGTAACCCAGCCGGTACTTCAGGCTCAGGGCCAGGGCGCAGACCGCCCCGGTGATGCCGCCGACCGCAATGGCGCCCAGCGGGGTCACCGAGGAGCAGGCGGGGGTGATCGCGACCAGCCCGGCGATGATGCCGGAGGCGGCGCCGAGGGTGGTCGCGTGCCCGTCGCGCAGCCGCTCCACCAGCAGCCAGGCCAGCATCGCGGCGCTGGTCGCCACCAGCGTGTTGACCAGGACGACGGCGGCGGAGCTGTCGGCCGCCAGCGCGGAACCGGAGTTGAAGCCGAACCAGCCGAACCACAGCAGCCCGGCGCCGAGCACCACGAACGGCAAGTTGTGCGGCTTGCCGCTCTCCTTCGGCCAACCGGTGCGCTTGCCCAGCACCAGCGCCAGCGCCAGCGCGGCGGCCCCGGCGTTGATGTGCACCGCCGTCCCGCCCGCGAAGTCCACGGCGGCGAGGCGGTTGGCGATCCAGCCCCCGACCGCGGTGACGTTGCCCGCGCCGTCGGTCTCGTCGAACGCGAACACCCAGTGCGCCACCGGGAAGTAGACCACCGTCGCCCACAGCGCGGCGAACAGCAGCCAGGGGCCGAAGCGAGCGCGGTCGGCGATCGCGCCGGAGATCAGCGCCACGGTGAGGATCGCGAACATCGCCTGGAAACCGACGAACGCCAGCGTCGGAATGGTGCCGGAGAGCTGGTCCTCGCCCAGCAGCTGCCCGAGCCCGAAGAACTCGGTCGGATCACCCAGCAGGCCGAGCCCGCCGAGGTCGCTGCCGAACGCGGCCGAGTAGCCGAACAGCACCCACAGCACCCCGACGACGCCGATGCTGCCCAGGCTCATCATGATCATGTTGAGCACGCCCCGGGCGCGGACCATTCCGCCGTAGAAGAACGCCAGCCCTGGTGTCATGAGCAGCACCAGTGCGGCGCTGATCAGCACCCATGCGGTATCGCCTGAATTCACGTCGCCTCCCCGTGCGGACCGAGATGACGGCATCCTGGGAAACGCCTGTTTCAGGCGATCCGTCCGCTCGTTTCGCGGCGGTGAACTGTTCGGGTCCGGGTGTTACGGGGGCGCGCGCGGGTCACCGCCGGGTTACGAGCCGATCACCGAGGGGACCGAACGCGCCCGCCCGGCGCCCAGCCCCGCCGCGATTTGCGCAGCGCACACGCCCAGCAGCAGCACCAGCGGTGCTCCCCAGCCTCCGGTGGCCGCGTGCACCAGCCCGATCACCAGCGGGCCGAACGCGGCGATGAGGTATCCGGCGCCCTGCGCCATGCCGGACAGCGCCGCCGTGGTCTCCGCGTCCGGCGACCGCAGGCCGAACAGGGTCAGCGCGAGCCCGAACGTCGCGCCCTGCGCGAGCCCGAGCAGCACGGCCGCGCCCCAGATCCCGACCGCGCCCGGCGCGTGCAGCACCCCGGTGAACCCGGCCGCGGTGAGCGCCGCGAGGCAGGCCGCGATCCAGCGCTGGTCCCGCGTCCGCCGGCACAGCACCGGCACCGACAGCGAACCGAGCGCCTGCACCGCCGCCTGCACGCCCAGCAGCAGCCCCGCGGTCTCCGGGGACAGCCCGCGGCTGTGCGCCATCGACGGCAACCACCCGAAGACGACGTAGGCCAGCAGCGATTGCAGGCCCATGAACGCGGTGACCTGCCAGGCCAGCGGGTCCCGCCACAGGCGGCCCGGGCGGACGGCGCGCTGCCCGGAGCGCGCGCCGCGCAGCGCGAAGGCGGTGAGCACGAGGGCGAGCAGCACCGGCACGGCCAGCAGCCCCAGCGGCAGGCGCCACTCCGAGCCCAGCGCCCGCCCGAGCGGCACCACGACGCTCGCCGCCGCGGCCCCGCCGAGGGTGAGGCACATCGTGTAGAGCGCCGTCACCGCGGGGACCCGCTCCGGGAAGTCGCGCTTGATCAGGCCGGGCAGCGCCACGTTCGCCACCGCGATCCCGGCGCCCACCACCACGGTCCCGCCCAGCAGCGTCCACACCGACCCGAACGAGCGGAGCAGGTTCCCGGCCAGCAGCACCACCAGGCAGGCCACCAGCACCCGCTCGTCGCCGAAGCGCTGCCGCAGCCGCGGCGCCACGAAGGCGAACACCCCCAGGCACACCACCGGCAGCGTCGTGAGCACCCCGCCGAACGCGCTGGAGAGCCCCAGGTCGGCCAAGATCCGATCCAGCACCGGCGCGACCGCCGTCACCGGTGGCCGCAGCGCCAGCGCCACGAGCACGACCAGCACCAGGGTTCCCGCCGCGAGCCGCCCGGCCTGCCTCTCCCGCACCGTCACGCCCGCCAGTCCACCACGGAAGCCGGATCACCCGATACGTGATCTGCTCCGCACCCCCGGCGCGCGCGGGCGAGGTCCGCCCGGCGCCGGGAGGCGATCAGCCCAGCAGGGCGTCGACGAAGGCCTCGGGCTCGAAGGGCGCGAGGTCGTCGGGCCCCTCGCCGAGGCCGACGAGCTTGACGGGGACGCCGAGCTCGCGCTGCACCTGGAAGACGATGCCGCCCTTGGCGGTGCCGTCGAGCTTGGTGAGCACGATGCCGGTCACGTCCACCACCTCGGAGAACACCCGCGCCTGCACCAGGCCGTTCTGGCCGGTCGTCGCGTCGAGCACCAGCAGCACCTCGTCGACCTGGGCGCGCTTCTCCACCACCCGCTTGACCTTGCCGAGCTCGTCCATCAGCCCCGTCTTGGTGTGCAAGCGGCCCGCGGTGTCCACCAGCACCGCGTCCACGCCCACCTCACCGGCTCGGGAGACGGATTCGAACGCGACGCTCGCCGGGTCCTGCCCCTCGTTGCCGCGCACCACCTCGGCGCCGACCCGCTCGCCCCAGGTGGCGAGCTGCTCGACCGCGGCCGCGCGGAACGTGTCGGCCGCGCCGAGCAGCACCCGATGGCCGTCGGCGACGAGCACGCGGGCCAGCTTCCCGGTGGTGGTGGTCTTTCCGGTGCCGTTGACCCCGACCACGAGCAGCACGGCCGGCTTCCCGCCCTGCGCGGGATCGCCGTGCGGGAGCGCCCGCACCGAGCGGGCCGCCTCGGTGCTCAGCGCGTCGACGAGGACCTCGCGCAGCAGCGACCGGGCCTCCTCGGGAGTCCGCACGCCGCGCGAGGCGATCTCGGTGCGCAGCCGCTCGACGATCTCGGTCGTGGTGGCCGCGCCGAGGTCGGCGAGCAGGAGGGTGTCCTCGACCTCCTCCCAGGAGTCCTCGTCCAGATCGCCCGCGCCGAGCAGGCCGAGCAGGCCCTGACCGAGCGAGGAGCGCGAGCGGGACAACCTGCCGCGCAGCCGCTCCAGGCGGCCCTCGGTCGGTTCGATCTCCTCGATCTCCGCGAGCTGCTCGGGCTCGGCGGGGGCGGGCTCCGGCGGGGCCTCGGCGCGGTCCTGACCGGGCAGCTCCACGGGCGCCGAGCCGGTCGGCGCGGTGTCGGCGGGCTGCTCGCGGGGCGTGCCGGTCTCGGCCTCCACCTCGCCCTCCGCCGGGAGCGGGACGTCCACGATCCCGGGGCGCGCGCTGTCCCTCGGCTCCGCGGCGTCGTCGCCGACGCCGGGCTCGCCGTCGGTCTCCGGGCGCTGCTCGACCGGGTGCTCCGGCGGGGCGGTCGCGGTCGCGCCGCTGGAGAAGCTGAAGCCGCCACCCGCCTGGTAACCGCCGCCCTGCACGGCCGAGCGCTCGGCCTCCTGCTCCCGCAGGCTGATGCGGCGCCTGCGCGCCAGCACGATGCCGGTGACCACGGCCAGGACCAGCACCACAACGACGACAACGGCGATCAGGATCAGGTTCGAGGTGGACACGGCGCCCATCCTCGCACCCTCCCGGAGCAGCGGCGGAGCAACCCCAAGGTGGGCGATTAACCAACAATGGCGGAAAGGCGCTTGCATCCCCCAGCGACGTGCAATACACCACTGAGCATGTCCTCGTGCCGGGTGCTGGGCCTGCTGTCCGGGACGTCGATGGACGGCATCGACGTCGCGGTCGCCGAGCTGCGCCCGCTCGGCGACGGGGTGGCCGAGCTGCGCCCGGTCGGGTGCACCGAACTCCCCTACCCCGCCGGGCTGCGGGAACGGCTGGTGGCGGCGCTGCCCCCGGCGGAGCTGGACGCGCGCGAGTTCTGCGCGCTCGACACCGAGGTGGGCCGCGCCTTCGCCGAGGCGGCGGAGCGGGGCACCGCCGAGTTCGGCGACGTCGACCTGGTCGCCTCGCTCGGGCAGACCCTCTACCACTGGGTCGAGGACGGCCGGGCGCGCGGCACCACCCAGCTCGGCCAGCCGGCGTGGATCGCCGAGGCGACCGGACGGCCGGTGATCGCGGACCTGCGGGCCCGCGACGTCGCCGCGGGCGGGCACGGGGCTCCGCTGGCGGGCGTGCTCGACGCGCTGTGGCTCGCCGGACGGCCCGGACCGGCGATCGCGCTGAACCTCGGGGGGATCGCGAACATCACCGTCGTCGGCGGCCCCGAGCCGCTGGCCTACGACACCGGCCCGGGCAACGCCCTGCTGGACGCGGCCGCGTGGCGGGTCACCGACGGGGCGGCCACCAGCGACCTCGGCGGTCGGCTCGCGGCGGCGGGCCGGGTGCACCCCGGCCTGCTGGCGGAGATGCTCGCCGACGACTACTACCGCTCGCCCCCGCCCAAGTCGACCGGCAAGGAGCACTTCGGCCCCGCCTACCTCGCCGAGGCCGTGCGCGAGGTGGCGCTCAGCGGGCCCGACCTGCTGGCCACGCTCACCGAGCTGACCGCCGCCACCGTCGCCGACGCCTGCCTGGCGCACGCCCCGCGCTGCGTCGTCGCCTCCGGCGGCGGGGTGCGCAACCCGGCCTTGATGGCGGCGCTGCGGGCGCGGCTGGGCGAGGTCGAGCTGCGGGTCAGCGACGAGCTCGGCCTGCCCGCGGACGGCAAGGAGGGCTACCTGACGGCGCTGCTGGGCTGGTTGACCTGGAACGGCCTGCCGGGCAACGTGCCGGGGACGACGGGCGCCGAGGGCCCGCGGCTGCTCGGCTCGATCACGCCGGGCGCCGGGCCGCTGCGCTTGCCGGAACCCGCGAGCGAACCGGTGCGCCGCCTGCGCATCGCCCACTCCACCACCCCACGGGAGGCCGCATGAGGTCCATCGATCTCGTCGTGATCGGGTTGTACCTGGTCGCGATGCCGTTGCTGGGCTTGCTGCTCAGCGGTCGGCAGCGCAGTTCGCGGGAGTACTTCGTCGGCAGCCGCACGCTGCCCTGGTGGGCGGTGTGCTTCTCCGTGGTCGCCACCGAGACCTCCACGCTGACCGTGATCAGCGTGCCGACGGTGGCCTACCTCGGCACCTTCACCTACCTGCAGCTGGCGATCGGCTACCTGATCGGCCGGGTGGTCGTCGCGTTCGTGCTGCTGCCGAAGTACTACGCGGGCAACCTGGTCAGCGCCTACGAGTTCCTCGGGCAGCGGTTCGGCTCCGCGTTGCAGGGCACCGCCTCGGTCACCTTCCTCATCACCCGGTTGCTCGCGGACGGGTTGCGGCTGTTCGCCACGGCGATCCCGGTGAAGGTGATGCTGGAGGTCTTCGGGCTCAGCGTCTCCTACTGGCAGATCGTGCTGGCGCTGTCGGCGCTCACCGTGGTCTACACCTACCTCGGCGGGATCAAGGCCGTGGTGTGGGTGGACGCGATCCAGATGTTCGTCTACGTGGCCGGGGCGGTGGGGGCCGCGGTGGTGCTCGTCGGCGCCCTGCCCGGCGACTGGGCGTCCACCGCCTGGGAGGCGGGCAAGTTCCAGCTGTTCGACTTCGGCGCCTCGATCGTCACCGAGCAGTACGCCTTCTTCACCGCGGTGATCGGCGGCGCGGTGTTCGCGATGGCCTCGCACGGCGCCGATCAGCTCATGGTGCAGCGGCTGCTGTCCTGCCGGAACCTCCGGGACAGCCAGCTCGCGCTGATCGCCAGCGGCGTCGTGGTCGCCTTCCAGTTCGGGTTGTTCCTGTTCATCGGCACCCAGCTGTGGTCGTTCTACCGGGGCGCGGACCCCTCGGCGATGGGCATGGGCAGCGATGACGAGCTGTTCCCCCGGTTCATCGTCACCGAGCTGCCGCCGGGGCTGTCCGGGCTGCTGATCGCGGGCATCCTCGCGGCGGCGATGAGCACCCTGTCGTCCTCGCTGAACTCGCTGTCCACTTCCACCGTGAGCGACCTGTACCGGCGGATCGGGCGGCGCGACGTCGACGACGCGAGCGTGCTGCGGCTCGGCAAGGTCTGGACGCTGGTGTGGGCGCTGGTGTTCGTCGTGTTCGCCTCGCTGTTCAGCGGCACCGACAACCCGGTGGTGGAGATCGGGCTCAGCATCGCCAGCTACACCTACGGCGCGCTGCTGGGGGCGTTCCTGCTGGGGTTGCTGGTGCGGCGGGCGCGGCAGGCCGACGCGATCATCGCGTTCGTGTCGACGCTGGTGGTGGTGCTGGTCCTCGCGTTCGGCGTGACCTTCCCGGACGGGGAGGGCGGCGAGGCTTCGCTGGCGTTCCCGTGGTTCACCCCCGTCGGGGTGCTCGTCACGCTGCTCGTCGGCGGCCTGCTCTCGCTGCGGCACCCGGTCCCGCCCGCGCCGGAGCGGACCGAGGCGGTCGGCGAGCGGGCCTGATCAGGGGTCCGGTGCGGGCCCGCGCCCGCACCGGATCACGATCATCGAACCGGGAATGCCCGCTATTAGCAGCGGCTGACCGCGCCCATCATGATCAGCAGCCCGCTGACCTGCGCTCTCCTCAGAGCAACTGCGGCAGCATCCCGATGAGCAGGCCCAGCACCGCCGCGAGGACGCACAGCGCGACCGTCAGCCCCACGTTCGGCGTGGACTGCGGCACCGGCCCGATCGCGCCGGAACCGAAGGTCTGCATGGGCGGCTTGTAGTAGGCCTCCAGCTGCCTGCCCGGCTGCACCGGGATCACGGCGGTGGCCGAGCCGAACTTCCACAGGTAGTTCACGTGCACCTCGACCCGGTGCTGACCGGGCGGCAGGTCGATCACCGTGGCGCCCCAGCTCGCGGGCGGGCCCGGCTGGCCGTTGATCGTCACGCCCGGCTTGAACAGCCCGAGGGTGAACGCCAGCGCGGGGTAGGAGGCGTTGAGCACGATCCGCCCCATGCCGGCGGGCGGCGGCCCCGGCAGCGCTCGCGGCATCCCGGGCGGGAGGGCCTGGTGCGGCTGACCGGGATGCGGGTGGCCGGGCGGGGCGAACTGCTGCGGCCACGGCGCGGATCCCGGGGGCGCCGGAGGGCCGGGCGGGGGCTGCTGCCCCGGGTGCGGCTGACCGCCCGGGTAGGGGTGGGACTGCTGCGGCAGCGGGCCGGAAACCGGGTGCGCCCCGGAGCTCGGGGGCTGCTGCGGGAACGAGCCGGACCCCGGGTTCGGCTGCCAGGGGTGCGGCTGCGGGAACGGTCCGGACGCCGGGTGGGGCTGCGCGAACGGCCCGGAGGCGGGCCCCTGCGGTGCCGGAGCTCCGGGCTGGGGGTGCGGCTGTCCCGGCGGTGGGCCGTGGGGCTGCGACATGAGGGCCTCCTGGGGCACGACGAGCGCGACGCACACCGTAATGCCCTGAGCCGGGCGCACCGGCCCCCGCCCCGGATCGGATCGATCCACCGGGACCCGTGACGCCGCGCGGGCCACCGCGCACCAGGAATCCCGGCGCGGCCGATCGGCGGGTCAGGCCCCCGCCGGGCCCGCCTGCGCCGAGGTGGCGGTGGCGTCGGCGGGAGCCGAACCGTCGACGACGGCCTCCGGTGGCGGTCCCTCCCCGGAGGTCTTGCCCCGCGCCCCGCGCAGCCGCTGCGAGATCACCGTGGTGATGCCGTCGCCGCGCATGCTCACGCCGTAGAGCGCGTCGGCGATCTCCATCGTCGGCTTCTGGTGAGTGATGATGAGCAGCTGCGAGGTGCTGCGCAGCTGGTCCAGCAGGATGATCAACCGCCGCAGGTTGGTGTCGTCGAGCGCGGCCTCCACCTCGTCGAGCACGTAGAACGGCGAGGGCCGGGCCCGGAAGATGGACACCAGCATCGCGACCGCGGTCAGCGACTTCTCACCACCGGACAGCAGCGAGAGCCGCTTGACCTTCTTGCCCGGCGGCCGGGCCTCCACCTCGATGCCGGTGGTGAGCATGTCGTCCGGGTCGGTGAGCACCAGCCGCCCGTCACCGCCCGGGAACAGCACCGAGAAGACCTTCTCGAACTCGGCGGCCACGTCGTGGAAGGCGGACTGGAAGACCTCCAGGATCTTCTCGTCGACCTCCTTGACGACGTCCAGCAGGTCGCGGCGGGTGGACTTGACGTCCTCCAGCTGCGTGGACAGGAACCGGTAGCGCTCCTCCAGCGCCGCGTACTCCTCCAGCGCCAGCGGGTTGACCTTGCCCAGCAGCGAGAGGTCCTTCTCCGCTCGCTTGGCGCGGCGCTCCTGGGTGGCGCGGTCGTACGGGACCGGGGGCGGCGCGGTGACGTCCTCGCCGCGCTCCTTGGCCGCCTCGTACTCGGCCACCTCGGCCGGGCTCGGCGGCACCGGGACCGAGGGGCCGTACTCCCCTGCGAGGTCGTCGAGACCGATCCCGAAGTCTTCGATGATCTTGGTTTCGAGCTGTTCGATGCGCAGCCGCTGCTCGGCGCGCACCACCTCGTCGCGGTGCACGGCGTCGGTGAGCTTCTCCAGCTCGCCGGACAGCTCGCGCACCCGTGCGCGCACGGCGCCGAGCGCCTGCTCGTGCTCGCGCTGCAACGCCTGCGCGGAGTCGCGCTCCTCGGTGGCGCGGCGCAACGAGACGGCGATCCGCTCCAGGGCCCGCTCGGCGCCGTCGACGACGGCCCGCGCGACCCGGGCGCCCCGCTCCCTGGCCTGCCGGGCGGCCTCGGCCCGCGCGCGGGCCTCGCGTTCCTGCCGGGCGGCGCGGCGGAGCTGGTCGGCGCGGCCCTGCACGGCGCGGGCCCGCTCCTCAGCGGTGCGCTGGCCGAGGCGGGCGTCCATCTCCTCCTGCCGCAGGGTGCTGAGCTCGCCGCCCAGCCGGTCGCGCAGCTCGGTGTCCGGTTCGGCCTGCTCCTCCTGCTCGTCCTTGACGGCGGCGAGCCGTTCCTCCAGCTCGGCCAGCGCGGACAGCGCCTGCTCCCGGGACTGCTCGACCTTCGCGCGCTGCTGGCGCACCCGCTCCACCTCGGCGGCGGCGGACTGCGCGGCCTTGCGCAGGCTGGAGAGCCGTTCGGAGCTGCGAGCCGCCGCGACCTTGGCCTCGTTGAGCTGTTCCTGCACGGCGCGGACCTCGTCGCGGCGGGACTGCTCCTCAGCGCGGGCGCCTTCCAGGGCGGCCGAGTGCTGCTCGAGGCGGCGCTGCGCGGCGGTGAGCTCCTGCTCGGCCTCGGCGACGGCGGCCTGCACCTCGATCGCGCTCTGCGCGTCGTCGGAGCCGCCCGCCGCCCAGTGCCCGCCGAGCACGTCGCCGTCCCGGGTGACAGCGGTGATCTCGGGGTGCGCCTCGACCAGGTCCCGGGCGGCGGTGAGATCGGCGACGACCGCGGTGCGGTGCAGCGCCCTGGTCACCGCCGCGCGCAGGCCTTCGGGCGCGCGCACCAGGTCCGCGGCCCAGTCGGCCCCGCCCGGCAGCGACGGCCAGTCGCCGCGCTCGGGTTCGCCGGCCCCGCCGACGAGCACCCCGGCCCTTCCGGCGGCGTCGGCCTTGAGCAGCTCCAGCGCGCTGACGGCATCACCGACGCCGGTGACGGCGACCGCGTCCGCGACGGCGCCGAGCGCGGCGGCCAGCGCGGCCTCCGCACCGGGGTCGACGGTGAGCAGCGCCGCGACCGACCCGAGCAGACCGGGCACGCCGTCGCCCGCGGCCAGCAGCGCCCCGGCGCCGTCCTTGCGGTTCAGGCCCATCGACAGCGCCTCGACGCGCGCCTGCCAGGAGGCGATCTCGCGCTCGGCGGCGCGTTCGGACTTGACCAGCTCCTCGACGCGGGAGCGGGCGGCGTCCCGGGCCGCGGCCGCGTTGGACTGCCGCTCGGCGAGTCCGGCGTCGTCGGACTCCTGCCCGCCGCTGTCCGCCTCGGCATCGGCGAACGCGGTCTCGGCGACCTCGGCGCGCTCCTGGGACTCGGCGAGCGAGACGTTCAGCCGCTCCAGCTCGTCGGAGGTCGCGCCCGCCTTGCTGCGCATCGATTCGACCTGCCCGGACAGCCGCGCGACGCCCTCGCGCCGGTCGGCGATGGCGCGCACGGCGGCCAGGTGCTCGCGTTCGGCGTCCTTCAGCCTGGATTCCAGGTCGGCGCGGCGGCGCACCACCTCGGCCAGCACCTCGCGGGCCCGCTCGACCTCCTCGCGCAGCTCGATCTCCTGCTCGGCGGCCTCCTCCGCCTCGGCGTCGAGCAGGTCGGGATCGCGGCCGGTGCGCTGCTCGGTGTTCTGCGCGGTGAGGTGCTTGTGCCGCTCGGCGGCGAGCCGCAGCGCGCCGTGCAGCCGCTCCTCCAGCGCGGAGAGCCGGTACCAGGTGTCCTGGGCGAGGTTGAGGCGCGGCGCGTCGGCGGCGACCTTCTCCTCCAGCCCCTTCTCCTCCGACTGGGCGAATTGCAGGCCGCGCTCCACCTCGGTGCGCTTGGCCCTGGCCTCTTCCTGGTCGGCCTGGTCGCGGGCGAGGTCGGCGCGGGCGGTGAGCAGGTCGTCGGCGATGAGGCGCAGTCGCGCGTCCCGCAGATCGGCCTGGACGGTCTGCGCCTTGCGCGCGATCTCGGCCTGCTTGCCGAGCGGCTTGAGCTGGCGGCGCAGCTCACCGGTGAGGTCGGTCAGGCGCGTGAGGTTGGCCTGCATCGCGTCGAGCTTCCGCAGCGCCTTCTCCTTGCGCTTGCGGTGCTTGAGCACGCCCGCGGCCTCCTCGACGAGCCTGCGGTGCTCGTCCGGCTTGGCCTGCAGGATCGAGGCGAGCTGGCCCTGCCCGACGATGACGTGCATCTCGCGGCCGATGCCGGAGTCGGAGAGCAGCTCCTGCACGTCCATCAGGCGGCAGCCGCTGCCGTTGATCTCGTACTCGCTCGCGCCATCCCGGTACATCCGGCGGGTGATCGAGACCTCGGTGTACTCGATGGGCAGCGCGCCGTCGGCGTTGTCGATGGTGAGGGTGACCTCGGCGCGGCCCAGCGGGGCGCGCCCGGAGGTCCCGGCGAAGATGACGTCCTCCATCTTGCCGCCGCGCAGATCCTTCGCGCCCTGCTCGCCCATCACCCAGCGCAGGGCGTCCAGCACGTTGGACTTGCCGGAGCCGTTGGGCCCCACCACGCAGGTGATTCCCGGTTCGAAGCGCAGCGTGGTGGCCGAGGCGAAGGACTTGAACCCCTTGAGCGTCAGGCTCTTCAAGTGCACGGCTGCGAACGACCTTTCCGCGAGTGCGATTGCGTGCGGCGTTCGGCAGAGCGTACCCGGCGCCGCACGCGCCACCTCGCAGAACCGCTCCGGGCCCGGCCCGGCGCGCGCCGATCCGCGGCGGGCATCATGCGGGTGTGAGCGACCACGAGGAGATCTCCGCCGGAGCCGGCGAGCAGGCCCGGCTGACCGCCTGGGTGCACGGGCACGTCCAGGGCGTCGGCTTCCGCTGGTGGACCCGTTCCCGCGCCCTGGAGCTCGGACTGGTCGGCAGCGCCACGAACCTGCCCGCCCGCCGGGTCGAGGTGGTGGCCGAGGGCCCCCGGGACGCCTGCGAGCGGCTGCTGGCCGCGCTGCGCTCCGGCGACGCGCCAGGCCGCGTCGAGCACGTGGCCGAGCAGTGGTCGGCGCCGAAGGGCGGGCGCACGGACTTCGTCGAGCGCTGACCCGCTGACCGGCCCGTTCGACCGGCGAATCGGGGCGGACGAACCGGTGCCCCGGTGGTCCGGGACGTCCTCTCGTGCCCGGGTCGCGCTCCGCGATCACCCGAAAGTGTCTGATCTTGACGAAAGTGCCAGCGCAGCACGCGGATCGCGCTCCGAGGCGGAAGGCACCCGCGCTCGGTGGGGCTTGCCAGGGCGGCTACCGTGTCGCGAGATCCACGCGCTTCGTCCGGAAAGTCGGCTCAGATCCGAACCGGGCGCTGCCGGTAGCAGCGGCACGGGTTCGCCGGCCCGTGCCGTCGGGACTGAACGAGTGGGACACGATGGACCCTTTGACACCTGACCCCGCCGCGCAGGCCGGGGAGTCACCCGGGGCGCGGCCCCGTCGGCTCGCCCTGTGGGCGACCGCCGGAGTGGTCGTGGCCACCGGATTCGCTGCCTCGGCCGCGGTCATCGTCGGTGATCAGCAACGCCAGGACGCGGCGGAGGAGTTCCCGGCCGTCTCGCCGGGCGAGACCACGCTGCTCACCACGAGCGGCTACCCGGGGGTGTCGCGTCCCTCCGGGCCGCCGCTGCTGGGGCCACCTCCGGCTCCGTCCCCGGGCACCTCCTCGGCGGCGGTGGAGATCACCACCACCGAATCGGACGATCCGACGAGCGGTGAGACCGAGCTCCCGCCCCCGCCCGGCGACTCCCCCGAGCCCCCGCGCCCGAGCGCGCCGCCACCGGACTCCGGCCCCCCGCCGCCTCCGCCGCCCCCGCCGACGTCCTCGACGTCGCCGCCCCCGTCGAGCACCTCCCCGCCGCCGAGCTCGGACCCGACGACCCCACCGACGGAGACCACGTCCAGCGGCTCGTCCTCGGCGCCGCGCCCCGGTCCGACCTCGACGAGCTCCTCCCCCGGGTCGACCACCTCGGAGGAGTCGTCCGCTTCGTCCGGTTCGGCCGCCTGACCGTCACGGACCGCGTCCGATCGGCTCGGGCCGGTGGCCCGTTCGCCCGGAACCCGCGTTCGAACGGTCCATTCGCGCGACCAGCGGCGGAACTCCCGCGCGCAGCGTGCTAATACGGGTCCCATGCCCTCGAGCACGCCGCATCCGCGGATCCCGTCCCGCCGTACGCCGAACCTCCCGGGCAGGCCCGAACATCACCCGAGGCAGCGATGAGCGAATCAGAGGTGAGCCCCGTGGCCGGGGGCAAGCGGGGCCGCAAGCAACTGCGCCCCGACCCGGCGGACGGTCCGGTGGCCGCGTTCGCCTACCGGCTGTGCGAGCTCAAGGAATCAGCGGGGGACCCGTCCTACGACCGGATGCGCACCGAGCTCGGGGCGGCCGCGTCGAAGTCCGCGCTGTCCTCGGCGGCCCGCGGGCAGGACCTGCCGTCCTGGGAGACCTCCTGGGAGTTCGTGCGCAGCCTGGCCGTGGGAGCGCTCGGCCAGGACGTCGAGACGGTGCGCCGCGAGTGGTCGCGACGCTGGGAGCACGCCCGGGCCTCGGCCGAGCAACCGGAGGCGGGCGGGCCGGGGACGGCCCCGCAGCCGGTGCGTCGCGAAACGCCGGCCGCGCCGCCCGATCCGGAGACCGCCCCCGGTGCGGGCCGGCGCCGGGCGTGGGTGCTGGCGGGCACCGGGCTGGCGGTGGTGCTGGCGGTGCTCGCGCTCAGCGCCTACCTGCTGTCCGGTCCGGAGCGGCCGATCCCCGGGGACGCCTCGCTGATGCTCAGCGAGACCGTCCCGGACGGCACCCGGATCGCGGCGGGCACGAGCGTCGTGAAGTCCTGGGAGATCATGAACGTCGGCCGGGTGCCGTGGACGGGCCGGTACCTGGAGCAAACCGGGGAACGCATCGGCTCGGGGGACTGCACCGCGCCGGGCCGCGTGTGGATCCGCGACACCCCGCCCGGCGAGCGGGTCCGGGTGATCGTGCCGGTGCTGGCCGGCGACCGGGTCGGCCAGTGCAAGATCTCGTGGAAGATGGTCGACGAGAACGGCGATCTGTTCTTCCCGGATCAGGCGTTGCGCCCCGTCTTCTTCGACATCGACGTGGTTCCCGCGCAGGGCTGACCCCGTTCCCGGAATGCGGTCCGCCCGCGACGGGGGTGCCTTCGCCCGCGATTCACGAGCGAAGGCACCCACCACCTCTTCCCCAGGGGTGTGCATTCGACGCGGCCCCGAATCCGACATCGTTCGCCCCCGTTTTCCGGTGGTTCGAGGGATCGCCGCGATCCGCTCAGGCTGACCTGACCCCCTGCCGCGGCGACCGCTCCGGCTCGCGCGCCCCGTCCCCCCGGACGAGTGTTGCCCGCTGCCGCGACGACCACGTTGCCACTCCCCCGGCGGCCCGGCCGAGCGATCATTGACCGGGCCTGCCGCGCTCAATGTCCTGGCAGCTCAGCGAATTGTCCAGGAGACAAAACGGGTCAGGACGGGTCGCCCTGGATCAGCAGATCGGCGTGCACCTTGGTGGGGGACACCCGCTCGGCGTTGCGCTCGTCGCTGCGCAGCACCCACTCCCGCGCCTGGTCCCGGGTTCGGCCGTAGCGGACGTGCCGCGCGACGAGCCGGGAGAGCCGCTCGGTGTTGTCGGGGGCGAGGAACCACGATTCGTCCAGCAGTTCCCGGACCTCGTTCCACGGTGGTTCGTCCAGCAGCAGGTAATTGCCCTCGGTGATCACCAGCGGCGTTTCGGGCCGGATCGCGATGGCCCCCGCGTACGATTCCTCGACCTCGCGGTGGAATTCCGGGGCGTACACGATCTCGGGACCCTGATCGCGGATTCGGCGCAGCAGCGCCACGTATCCCGCCGCGTCGAAGGTGTCCGGCGCGCCCTTGCGGTCCTGGCGGCCCAGCCGGCGCAGCTCGGCGCCCGCCAGGTGGAACCCGTCCATCGGCACCAGCACCGCCGCCGGTCCCAGGTCCGCCAGCAGGGCGTCGGCGACGGTGCCCTTGCCCGCACCGGGGGCACCGGTGATGCCGAGGATCCGCCGGGACCCCTCTTCGGCGAGCGCGCGGGCGCGGCGCCGGAGCTCGTCCAGGCCGGGGCTCATGACCGCACCTCGCCGCGCAGCGACCGCTCGATGTCCTCCAGGCTGCGGCCCTTCGTCTCCGGCAGCCTCCGGTGCAGGTAGCCGAGCCCGATTAGCCCGAACACCCCGTAGATCCAGAACAGCCCGGTGGCCGTGAGCGCGCTGATGAGGGTGAGCACCGAGATGGAGATGGCGAAGTCCAGCACCCAGTGCGTCACGGTGCCGACGCTGGAAGCCTTGCCGCGCACCGCGGTCGGGAACACCTCGCTGTTGATCAACCAGATGGCAATGCCCAGGCTGGCGGCGAACGCGGCCTCGTAGAGCATCAGGCCCGCCGTCAGCAGCGTCCCGAGCCCCGCGACGCTGGGCAGCAGGTACAGCGCGCCGAGCCCGAACAGCACCAGGATCACCACCGCCGTGCCGCCGAGCAGCAGCGGCCGCCGCCCCACCCGGTCGACGAGCAGCAGGGCGAGCGCGGTGAACACCACGTTCGTGGCGCCGATGCCCACCGACGACAGGATGGCGGCGGAATCGCCTAGCCCGGCCTGCTTGAGGATGGTGGGCGCGTAGTAGATGACGGCGTTCACGCCGACGAGCTGGTTGGTGGCGGCGACCGCGACGCCGAGCAGCACGGCGGGCCGCAACCGGGGGCCGACCAGATCTCGGTAGGAGAACGAGCGCTCCTCCCGCATCGCCTCGGCGATCTCGACGAGCTCGGCCTCGGCCTCCTCCGGGGCGCGGGTGCGCAGCAGCGCCGCCCGGGCCTGCTCGGTGCGCCCGCGCGCGAGCAGCCAGCGCGGGCTCTCCCCGAGACCGGCCAGCCCGGCCAGCATGAGCAGCGACGGCAGCGCGGCCAGCCCCAGCATCCAGCGCCAGCTCCCGCTGTCGGCGAAGGCGTAGCCGACCAGGTAGGAGGTGAAGATCCCGATGGTGATCATGAGCTGGTTCATCGAGACCAGCCGACCGCGCACCGCGGACGGGGCGATCTCGGCGATGTAGGTGGGCACCACCAGCGAACTCGCGCCGATGGCCAGACCCAGCACCACGCGCGCCGCGATGAGCACCGAGACGTTCGGGGCCAGCGCCGACAGCAGCGCCCCGAGCGTGAACACCACCGCCACCAGCAGCAGCGTGCGCTTGCGCCCGATCCCGTCCACGACGCGCCCGCCCGCCAGCGCGCCGGCGATGGCGCCGAGCAGCAGCGAGGCCACCACGACCTGCTGCATCCCGTCGTCCAGCCCGAACGCGGGCGCGATGTAGAGCAGGGCGGCGGAGAGGACGCCGGTGTCGTAGCCGAACAGCAGGCCGCCGAGCGCGGCCACCGCGGAGGCCACGAGGACGGCGCCGCGCCCTGGTCCGGAACGGGGTGAGCTCATGCCTGTGCGTCCTCCTCGACGGCGTCCGTGCGGAACGATCTTCCCCCGCCCGGCCGACGAGGCGCTAGACGACGAACCCCGGCGGGCCGGCGCGGACCCGCCGGTCCGAGCACTTCGCCGGTGTCCGACCAGCGGCACGACCGCGCGTCAGCAGCCGGTTGGCGGACGTTCGGTCGTCTCCTCGACGAGCTCGTGGAGGTATTCGGCCAGGCGCCTGTTGTCGCAGGGCGCGACGGTGCTCCACAGCCGGCCGTCGCCGCTGGCGCGGACCGAGTGCAGGTAACGCCCGGCCGGGGTGTCGTGGAAGCCGACGACGCGGTCGGATCGGTGCGGCTTCGCCGAGCGGCTCGGGGCGTGCTCGACGCCGAACTGCCCGCGCATCCCCATCCCGTCGGCCATGCCGGCGAGCGCGGCGGCGTCCTCGCCGACCACGCCGAAACCGCGCAGCTCGTCCTCGAACCGCCGCAGGTCGCTGCCCGCGCGGGCGCTGGCGTCCAGCAGCGCCTCGTGCGGCAGGCTGACCGGCCGCCCGGCGCCCGGCGGACCGTCACCCGCGACGGAGACCACGGCCTCGGCCAGCGAGCCGCCGCGCACCGGGGTGAGCTCGACGAGATCACCGTCGACCACGGTCACCAGCCCCGCGCTGCCGTTCGCCGAACCCAGCGCGCGGATGGAGCGGTCCGGCGCCCAGATGCGCAGGTCCACGGCCAGTCGCGGCCGGTCCAGCAGCACCAGCAGGTCCGCGAAGTCCTCCTCGACCCGGTCGGTGGCCGCCTCGGCGAGTCCCCGGGACCGCAGTCCCGGCCACACCCGCGCGAGGAGCTCGGCGCGCTCGTCGTGGGTGGCGCCGGGGCTCGGCACGGTGAGCACCACGTGCCTGCGCTCGGTCAGCCCCTCGGCCTCGCACACCACGTCGAACTCGGTGGCGGACAGGACGACGGTCTCCCCGTCCGCTCCCGGGCGCACGCTCAGCCCCGCTTCGCCGGGTCGTCGCCGGACCCGGAGTCCGCTCCGAACACCGGCGGGGCCACCAGCCGGTTGTCGTCGAAGGGCGTCTCCTCCTGGAAGTACTTGTTCTCGTGCTCGGCGTCCTCGTCCGACTCGGGGCGGCCACGGGTGGCGGCGGGCCCCATCGCCGAACCCGGCGCGGGCCTGCTGGTGGCCGACCCGCTCGCGGTGCGGCCCGCGGTGGTGTCACCCGGGCCGCCGCCGACCCCGGAGGAGCCACCGCGCAGCGGGGCGCTCCGGCCGTCCTTGCCGCCCGCGGCACCCCCACCGCGCGCACCGCCTCCGGCCGCGCCGGGCCTGCCGAGCGACTTGCCCGCGGCGACCGCGCCGAGTCCGGCGACCGCGGCACCGCCGGCCCCCATCCCGATCGCGCCGCTGACGCCGAGGCCGCGCTTGGCCGGAGCGGTCGGGGTGCTGGCGGCGTCACCGCCGGTCCCGCGACCGAGCTCCTCCTTGCTGCCGCTGCGACCACCGCCGAGCGGGGTCTCGCCCGCGGAACCCCGGGAGCCGCCGGAGAACGCGCCGCCGCGACCGCCGACCGCACCGGTGGCCGCGTCGCCGCCGGAGTGACCGCCGACCCCGCCGGAGACGCCGCCCGGCGCCGCGAAGGCCCCGATCCCGGAGCTCGCGCCACCGGCGCCGGTGGCGGACTGCGCGGTGACGGCGGCGGGCCGCATCTCGGGCATGGGCTGGAAGTTCTCGGCCTGGCGCACCGTGGTGTCCCGGTACGAGCCGAGCGTCTGCTGCGCGAGCTGCTTGCGGCCCTCGATCTTCTTGGCCTCTTCGTCGTAGTCGCTGGTGTAGCCGAAGTACCCGGCGCCCTTCTCGAAGATGTTCTCGGACTCGCTGTTGTGCATCTCGTTCTGGTTCGGCAGCGTGTTCTTCGCCGACTCGTACCCGCGCCCCTGCGCCTCCACGCTCGTCGCCGAGGTCGCCAGCGGGTCCTGCGACTGCTGCATCACCGCGGACTGCTTCGCCGTGGCCTCCTGCGCGATCGCCCCGGCGTTGCCGGTCCACTCGATCCGCAGCTTGCCCAGCTCGGTGCGCAGCGTCTCGTCCAGCTCGGTGACGATCTGCGCGCACCGCTGCAACGCGATCGCCGCCCCGTCCATCGACTCGGTGCCGCGACCGTCCTTGATCCTGCCGATCCAGGTCAGCAGCTCCGGGATGTCGAAGCCCTGGAAACGCAGGTTCCGGATCGGGTTCAAGTCCTCCACGCCAGCCCCCTCAGCGTCCTGATCTAACCCTGCGCCCGCAGGTTCCCCACGGCGAACTCCGCCGCCTGCTTCGCCTTGGCGCACATGTCCTGGTTGGTCATCTCGGCACCGCCTTGCCAGGCGAAACCGACTTCGAGCGCACTTCGTTCAGCCGCGTCCACATCGACCGTGCATCCCAGGCTCTCCGCGCCCGGGATCTGCGACTGGACCGCGCCGAAACCGCCACCGACGGTGTACGAGGCAGCGGTATCAGGCGATCCTTCCTGCGACTGCGCCTCAAGCTCCGCGATTCCCACAGGCGCCACGGATACTGAAATGCCGGTGGACGCGGCGGCTTCGGGATCGCTCAACCACATGCACCCGGGAAAGTTGCGAGTCCCGTTCTTCGGAGAAGGGGATCCAGGGCCGACTCCAAGCTGTTCCAGCTGCTCCGCACTGAAGATCTCGCAGATCCTAGCCTCTGCCATTCCCGCAATAGGGAGATCACGAGGTCGAGGCGGCAGATCCAGCCCACTACCTTGCTCCGGGTAGGCCGGTGCGGGTTGGGGCTCGACCGCCTCACCGCCGCCGAGCGCACAACCACCTGAGAGAAGCACGGCGCTCAGCAACACGGCGAACACCGGGCCACGCCTCACTAGAGACGAAGTCACTCGGAGCCCCCAGCCTGCTTGAAGGATGCTTCGATCTCTTCGTCGTCGATGCCGTACTGCCTGGCGACCTCTTCGAGCTGCTCACCCAGCTGTTGCACATTGGTCACGTAGTCCAGCAACCGGCTGAAGTGCGAGTCGGGATCGCCGATCAGGTTCGCCGTCCAGGCCTGGGAGGCGGCCAGACTGATCTCGTCGGTCGCAGCGGGCAGCACGCGCAGGTCCAATCTGAGCTGGAACAGCCTCTTCCGCGCGTCCTCCGCCGCTTCGCCGATGACTCGGCGGGCCGCGAGGACGTTCTCCGGGGTGACCGTGATGGTCTGGCCCGGCCCGCCCGGGGCGGGGGGCGGTGCTGGTGCGGTCATCGCGGGGGACCCCCAAGTCGCGCGGCTGCTGATCACCAGTGCGACGCAGACAGTAGCAGCGGGGGTTCCCGCCCCGGCGGAAGTTCCGCCAACTTCACACCGACCGCCCGGTCTCCACCCGAACCGGTTCACCGGCGCCCCGCACGCGAGTCAGCGCGACCACCCGGTACACCCGGAAGGACCAATCGCCGCCCGCCATCAGCGGAGCGCTCACGCCGGGGACGATTCACCCAGCGCAGCGAGGAAGTCGAACCACCGCTGCCTGGAAACGGCCACCACGGGTCCGCCCGGATCCTTGGAGTCCCGGACTCCGACGACCTCCGCGCCGACAGCGATCTCCACGCAGTTGGCGCTGCTCGCACTTCGACTGGACTTCCGCCAGGAGGCCCCTTGCTGCTGAAGGTCGTTCATACGGGGAGGATGTCATCGATCGTGCCGCGCCTGAACAGCCATGCGCTGCAACTGGTCGACCGACTCCTCGGGAGTGCGGGCGATCTTCGCCAACTCGTCCCAGACCGCTCCGTAGAGCTGCAGGTGCTCATCCTCGTCCAGCACGATGCTCGACACGAGTTGCTCCAGCCAAACCGAACCGAGCGACTCGCCGTACTCGACCAGGATGAACGCGCCCGTCATGCCCGCGTGGATCCCGGCAGAGGTGGGGAGGAGCTGGACGACGACGTTCGCCCGATCTGCTTCCTCGATGAGATAGCGGAGCTGACGAGCTCGGCAACCGAAATCGCCGAAGGGCCGCTCCAACGCGGCTTCCTCGATGATCACGTGAAGTTCGAGCGGGTCCTTCCCGGAGAGCACCCGGCGGCGTGCGATGCGGCTGCTGACCAGTTCGTCGATTTCCAGATCGCTCAGCGCTGCCCCCGTAGCCGCGATCACGGCTCGCGCGTACTCAGGCGTCTGCACCAGACCGGGAACCATCATCGGCTCGTAATACCGCAACCCAGTCGCCTCATCCTCGAAGTCGCTCCAGGTCTGCCAATCCGCCGGGAAGTGCGGGTTGCGGGTGCGCAGCCAACTGCGCTGTTCGGCGTGGCGGGCGATGTCCAACAGCTCGACGCGGCGCTTCTTCGACGGAGCGTAGAAGTCGAGCATCCGTTCCAGATCGTCCAGGTAGACGCCGATCTCGCAGGTCTCGATGCGATTGATCTTGCTACCGGACATCCCCAGCGCCTTGGCCACCTCCGTGGCACTGAGCCCCTTCTGCGCCCGGATCCTGCGCAGGGATTGCGCGAGGCGACGGGAACGGGCAGACGGTCCGGGGCGGCGGGGCATCGCAGATCTCCTGTCATCACGCTGGTATTCCCCCGCAAGGTTGCCAGGGGACACATGCGCTCGCGATCACACGATCGCGTAATTGCCTCAACTTATGCATTAACGCAATTCTTGGCGCTTCACCACATCCGGAGCAGAAGGAGGATCCATGGACGAGAAGGTCGTGCGGTTCGCGGAGGGCAGCCCGCAGCGGGAGTGGTTGTGCCGGTGCAGCGATGACGACGCGGAGATCGCGCTGTGCTCCGTCGGGGTCTCCGCCGGGGAGATCGAGGTGCTCGGCCCGGAGGAGCAGGGCTACTTCCGATTGCGGGACAGCGAGATCGCGGTGTTCCGGCGGGCGCTGGACGAGGCGATGGCGGTGGCGCGGGAGGACCTCGCCCGCCAGCGGTCGAAGGAGCGCGCTCAGACCTCGAACCGGTAGCCCATGCCCGGCTCGGTGATGAGGTGGCGGGGGCGGCTCGGGTCGGCTTCGAGCTTGCGGCGCAGCTGGGCGAGGTAGACGCGCAGGTAGTGGAATTCGTCCGCGTAGGCCGGACCCCACACCTCCTGCAGCAGCTGCCGCTGCGCGACGAGCCGGCCGCGGTGGCGCACCAGGACCTCCAGCATTCCCCACTCGGTCGGGGTCAGGTGCACCTCCTCCCCGTCGCGGCGGACCTTCTTCGCGGCCAGGTCCACCTGGAAGGTCCCGGCGTCCACCACCGGCTCGTCGCCGGTCGCGGAGACGTGGGCGCGGCGGACCGCCGCGCGCAGCCGGGCCAGCAGCTCGTCCATGCCGAAGGGCTTCGTGACGTAGTCGTCGGCCCCGGCGTCGAGGGCGCGGACCTTGTCGGTGGACTCGGTGCGGGCGGACAGCACGATGATCGGGATCTTCGTCCAGCCGCGCACGCCCTCGACGACCTCCACGCCGTCCAGGTCGGGCAGGCCGAGGTCGAGCACCACCACGTCGGGGCGCGCCTCGGCGACGAGGCGCAGGGCGGTCCCGCCGTCGGCGGCCACCGCCACCTCGTAGCCGTGCGCGGTGAGGTTGATGCGCAGCGCGCGCAGCAGCTGCGGTTCGTCGTCGACGACCAGGACCTTCGTCATCATCCCTCCGCCGCCACCGGCAGCGACAGCACGATGGTGAGCCCGCCGCCGGGAGTGTCCTCGGCCTGGATGGTGCCATCCATGGCCTGCATGAAGCCCTGCGCCACGCTGAGCCCGAGCCCCACCCCGGGCGGGCCGGTGTCGCCGGGCTCGCCGCCGCGCTCGAAGGGCGCGAACACCGACTCGGCGGTGTCCTCGGGCAGGCCGGGGCCGTGGTCGACGACGCGCAGCTCCACGCGCGCGGCGTGCGCGCTGGCCCGGACGGCGACGCCGTCCCCGCCGTACTTCAGGGCGTTCTGCACCACGTTGGCGATGACGCGTTCCAGCAGCCCGACGTCGGCGAGCACGGCGGGCAGCGATTCGTCGGTGTCCACGACCACCTTCTCCCGCCCGTCCAACCCCGCCAGCGCCCCCGCGACCGCTTGGTCGTAACCGACCGGGCGCAGCTGGGGGACGATCGCACCGGTGGCCAGCCGGGAGGAGTCCAGCAGGTTGTCCACCAGGTCCGCGAGCCGGTCCGCGGATTCCTCCACCCCGGCCAGCAGCTCCGCCGTGTCCTGTTCGGACAGTTCCAGACCGGGGATGCGCAGGCTGCTGACCGAGGCCTTGATCGAGGCCAGCGGGGTGCGCAGGTCGTGGCCGACCGCCGAGAGCAGCGCGGTGCGCAGCCGGCTCGCGTCCGCCTGCCGCTGCGCCTCGGCCGCCTCGACGGCCATCCGCTGCTGGCGCAGCGCGACCAGCGCCTGCCCGGCGGCGGCCTCCAGCACCGTGCGGTCGTCCGCGGGCAGCGGGCGGCCACCGGGCCTGCGCAGCGCCAGGTGCACGTCGGCGGTGATCTCGACGTCCACGTCGGCGTCCCCCGGTCTGCCGCACGGCCGGGTGCCGATCGAGGCGGCGATGCGCCAGCTGTCCCCGGCGCGCTCCAGCAGCGCCGCCGAGGACAGGCCGAAGTTCTCCACCAGCTTCTCCAGCAGCCTCGGCAGCGGATCGGGGTGGGTGAGCACGGTGCGCGCGTAGGAGGCGAGCAGCGCGGCCTCGGTGCGGGCGCGGGCAGCCCGCTCGGCGAGCCGGGCCGCGCGGTCCACCACCACCGCCACCATCAGCGCCGCGCCGATCATCGCCAGCACCGTCACCAGCGTCTCCGGCCTGCTCACCGCCAGCGAGTGCGTCGGCTCGGTGAAGAAGAAGTTCAACATCCCCCCGGCCAGCAGCGCCGCCGCCAGCGAGGGCGCGATCCCGCCGACCAGCGCCACCACCACCGTCGCCAGGAAGTAACCGACGACGTCGGTGGAGAGCTCGAAGTCGCCGAGCAGCGTGCTCACCCCGGTCACCGCCGAGGGCAGCGCGAACGCGAGGGCCCAACCCCACGCCTGCCGCACCCGGGAGAGCGGATTCCGCGCCGGGCGCCGGGACCGGCGTCGCCCGGCCTCGGCGTGGGTGACCATGTGCACGTCGATGGTGCCGGAGCGCTGCACGATGGTGGCGCCGATGCCCTCCTCCGCCACCCGCGCCCAGCGGGAGCGCCGGGAGGTGCCGACGACGAGCTGGGTGGCGTCGGCCGCGCGGGCGAAGTCGAGCAGCGCCTCGGGAACGTCGTCGCCGACGACGGTGTGGAAGCTGGCGCCCACGTCGTCGGTCACCTTGCGGGCGCGGGCGAGGTTCGCCGGGGACGCACCGGTGAGGCCGTCGCCGCGCAGCACGTGCACCACCTGCAGCTCCGCGCCCGCGCGGGCGGCGATGCGGCGGGCGCGGCGGATCAGGGTCTCGCTCTCCGCTCCCCCGGTGATGGCGGCGACGACCCGTTCCCTGGCCTCCCAGGTGTCGGTGATCCGCCGCTCGGCGCGGTAGCGGCGCAGCGCCACGTCGACCTGGTCTGCCAGCCACAGCAGCGCCAGCTCGCGCAGCGCGGTGAGGTTGCCGGTGCGGAAGTAGTTGCCCAGCGCGGCGTCGACCTTGTCGGCGGAGTACACGTTGCCGTGCGCGAGGCGACGGCGCAGCGCCTGCGGGGTGATGTCGGCGAGCTCGATCTGCTCGGCCCGCCGCACCACCTCGTCGGGCACGGTCTCCTGCTGGCGGACGCCGGTGATGGCCTCCACGACGTCGTTCAGGCTCTCCAGGTGCTGCACGTTCACCGTGGACAGCACGGTGATCCCGGCCTCCAGCAGCTCCTCGACGTCCTGCCAGCGCTTCTCGTGGCGGGAGCCGGGGGCGTTGGTGTGCGCGAGCTCGTCGACGACGGCGACCTGCGGCCGGCGGGCGAGCACGGCGTCCACGTCGAGTTCGGTCACCCGGACGCCGCGGTGCTCGAAGGCGCGGCGGGGCACCTCCTCCAAGCCCTCCAGCAGCCGGCCGGTCTCCACCCGGCCGTGGGTCTCGACGAGGCCGACCACGACGTCGGTGCCGCGCGCACCGCGCCGCCGCGCCTCGTCGAGCATCGCGAAGGTCTTGCCCACGCCCGGCGCCGCGCCCAGGTAGATCCGCAGCTCGCCCCGCTTCATCCGCCGCCTTCCCTCCGGTCGGTGACCCCGATCCTGCCGGTCGGGCGGACCGCGCACCCGGCGCGGCCCGCCCGGTGCTCACCGCCGCTCGGCGACGGCGGCGTTGAGCGCGGGCACCGCGACCGTCCGCTCCGCGAGCCCGCCGCCCGAGGTGGCCTGGGCGATGAGCAGCCGCACCTCGCTCGGCGGCAGACCGGTGACCCGCGCGACCCGGGGAGCCTGCAGCTCCGCGTAGGCGGGGCTGATCCCCGGGTCCAGCCCGCTGGCCGAGGCCGTGACGGCGTCCACCGGCACCGCCCGCGGCGCGGCGCCCTCGCGGGCGGCGATGGCGGCGCGGCGCTCCCGCACGGCGGCGAGCAGCTGCGGGTTGTCGGCCGACAGGTTGGACCCGCCGGACGTGGCGGGATCGCCCGGCCCCAGCGGCCCGACCGCCGAAGCCGACGGGCGGGTGTGGAAGTACGGGTCGCGCGCCGGATCGGCGGGCACCGGGTCCACCCCGATGAGCTCGGATCCGACCACCTGACCGCGCACCACCAGCGGGGAGCCCTCCGCGTGCTCGTGCAGACCGGGTGACCGGCTCACGCCCCACACGGCCAGCGGGTAGCCCAACCCGAGCAGCACCGTGAACACCAGCAGCGCCCGGATCCCGGTTCCGGCCTGCCGCAGCAACGTCTTGAACATCGTCATCTCCAGGAACTCCCCTCGACCGGCTGTCGCCGGGCGGTCAGCCCAGGCCCGGGATCGTGCGCACCACGAGGTCGATCAGCCAGATGCCGGCGAACGGCGTGAGCACCCCGCCGACGCCGAACAGCAGCAGGTTGCGGCGCAGCAGCGCGGCCGCGTTCGACGGCCGGTAGCGGACTCCGCGCAGCGCCAGCGGGATCAGCAGCACGATGATCAGCGCGTTGAAGATCACCGCGGAGAGGATCGCCGAGGACGGCGTCGCCAGCTGCATCACGTTCAACCGGTTCAGCTGCGGGTGGACGACCACGAACAGCGCGGGCAGGATCGCGAAGTACTTCGCCAGGTCGTTGGCGATGCTGAAGGTGGTCAGCGCCCCGCGCGTGATGAGCAGCTGCTTGCCGATCTCGACGATCTCGATCAGCTTCGTCGGGTCGGAGTCGAGGTCGACCATGTTGCCGGCCTCCTTGGCGGCGGCCGTGCCGGTGTTCATCGCCACCCCGACGTCGGCCAGCGCGAGCGCGGGCGCGTCGTTGGTGCCGTCGCCGGTCATCGCCACCAGCCGCCCGCCCGCCTGCTCGCGGCGGATCAGCCCCATCTTGTCCTCGGGCTTCGCCTCGGCGAGGTGCTCGTCGACCCCGGCCTCGCGCGCGATGGCGGCGGCGGTGAGCGCGTTGTCGCCGGTGACCATGACCGTGCGGATGCCCATCGCGCGCAGTTCGGCGAAGCGCGCCGCCATCCCCGGCTTGACCACGTCGGCGAGCCGGACCACGCCGAGCACCCGGAACGCGCCGTCCCGGTGCTCGGCCACCGCCAGCGGGGTGCCGCCCTCGCGGGCGATGTCCTCGGCCGCGGAGTCCACCTCGGCTCCGGCCGCTCCGCCGCCCGCGCGCACCCAGTCCCGCACCGCGCTGACCGCGCCCTTGCGGATCTCCCGGCCGTCGAGGTCGAGACCGCTCATCCGGGTCTGCGCGGTGAACTCCACCGGCTCGCCGCGTCCGGGCGGGGCCTCGGGCGGGGCGAAGCGCTCGCGGCAGAACTCGACGATGCTGACGCCCTCGGGAGTCGGGTCGGCGAGGCTGGCGAGCACCGCGACCTCGGCCAGCTCCGCTTCGGTGGCGGCGCCGACGGGCACGAGGCCGGTGGCGCGGCGGTTGCCGAAGGTGATGGTGCCGGTCTTGTCCAGCAGCAGCGTGTCCACGTCCCCGGCGGCCTCCACGGCGCGCCCGGACTTGGCCAGCACGTTGCGCTGCACCAGCCGGTCCATCCCCGCGATGCCGATCGCGGACAGCAGCGCGCCGATCGTGGTCGGGATCAGGCACACCAGCAGCGCGGTGAGCGTCACCACCGGCAGCAGCGAGCCCGCGTAGCCCGCCATCGGTTGCAACGCGGTCACCGCGAGCAGGAAGACGATGGTGAGCGTGGCCAGCAGAACCGTGAGCGCGATCTCGTTCGGCGTCTTCTGCCGCTGCGCGCCCTCGACGAGGGCGATCATCCGGTCCACGAAGGTCTCCCCTGGCGCGGTGCTGATCCGCACCACGATCCGGTCGGAGAGCACGGTGGTCCCGGCCGTCACCGCGCAGCGGTCGCCGCCGGATTCCCGGATCACGGGGGCGGATTCGCCGGTGATGGCGGATTCGTCGACGGTCGCGATGCCCTCGACCACGTCGCCGTCCCCGGGGATCACCTCGCCCGCCTCGACGACGACCCGGTCCCCGACGCGCAGACCGGTGCCGGGGATCCGCTCCTCCCCGTCCGCGCCGAGGCGGCGGGCCACCGCCTCGGCGCGGGTGCGGCGCAGCGCCTCGACCTGCGCCCGGCCCCGGCCCTCGGCGACGGCCTCGGCGAGGTTGGCGAACAGCACGGTGAACCACAGCCAGGCGGCGACCGCGACGACGAAGGCACCGGGTTCGGCGACGGCGAGCACCGTCGCGAGCACCGATCCCACCCACACGACGAACATGACCGGGTTGCCCAGCTGGTGCCGGGGGTGCAGCTTGCGCAGGGCCTGGGGCAGCGCGCCGAGCAGGTGGCGCGGGCTGAACGCCCCGGCCGGGACCGCGCGCCCGCGCGGGGCGGCCACCGCGGCGAGCGCGCCGCGGGCTCCTCGTTCCTGCGTGATCATGCCAATGCCTCCGCGATCGGCCCGAGCGCCAGCGCGGGCAGGAAGGTCAGGGCCGCGACGAGCACGACGGTGCCCGCGAGCAGCCCCGCGAACAGCGGCCCGGTGGTGGGCAGCGTTCCGGATCCGGCCGGGACCCGCTGCTGCCGCGCGAGCGAACCCGCGAGCAGCAGCACCGCGAGGATCGGCAGCAACCGGCCGAACAGCATCGCCAGCGCGAGGGTCACCTGGAAGAAGTCACCGGTGACGGTGAGCCCGGCGAAGGCGCTGCCGTTGTTGTTGGCCGCCGAACCGTAGGCGTAGAGCACCTCGGTCAACCCGTGCGCGCCGGGATTCGCCATCGCCGCCGGGGTCGCGGGCAGCGCGATCGCCACCCCCGCGCCCAGCAGCACCAGGGTCGGCATCACCAGGATCGACAGCGCGGCGGCGCTGATCTCACGGCGGCCCAGCTTCTTGCCCAGGTACTCCGGGGTCCGCCCGACCATCAGCCCGGCCAGGAACACGGCGAGCACGGCGAGCACCAGCAGCCCGTACAACCCGGAACCGGCACCGCCCGGGGCGACCTCGCCGAGCAGCACGTTCAGCAGCACCACCCCGCCGCCGAGTCCGCTGAAGCTGTCGTGCATCGCGTTCACGGCGCCGGTGGAGGTGCCCGTGGTGGCGGTGGCGAACAGCCCGGACAGGTAGGTCCCGAAGCGGGCCTCCTTGCCCTCCATCGCGCCCCCGGCGGCGATCGCGGCCGGCCCGCCCGGGTGCGCTTCGGCCCACCACACCACCGCCAGCACGGCGGTGAAGAGCCCGGCCATCACCGACAGCAGCGCGAGGCCCTGCCTGCGGTCGCCGACCATGGTTCCAAAGGTGCGGGTGAGGGACACCGGGATGAGCAGCAGCAAGAAGATCTCCAGCAGGTTGCTGAGCCCGGTGGGGTTCGAGAACGGGTGCGCCGAGTTGGCGTTGAGCACGCCGCCGCCGTTGGTCCCGAGCACCTTGATCGCCTCCTGGCTGGCGACGGGTGCGGTCGCGATCGCGTGCGGCTGCCCGTCGAGGCCGACCACCTGCAACGCGGGGGCGAAGGTCATCACTGCGCCCAGCGCCACCAGCAGCACCGCCGAGACCGCCGCGAGGGGCAGCAGGATCCGCACCACGCCGCGGGTCAGGTCCACCCAGAAGTTCCCGATCCGGTCGTCCCCGGAGCGGGTGAACCCTCGCACCAGCGCCACCGCGACGGCCATGCCGACCGCGGCGGACAGGAAGTTCTGCACCGCGAGCCCGGCGAGCTGGACGGCGTGGCCGAGCACCTGTTCGGGGACGTAGGACTGCCAGTTCGTGTTGGTGGCGAAGCTGACGGCGGTGTTGAACGCCATCGCGGGTTCGACCGGCGGGCGACCGAAGTCCAGCGGCAGCAGGGTCTGCATCCGCTGGAGCAGGTAGAGCAGCGCGATCGAGACGAAGGAGAAGGCGAGCACGGCGGCCGCGTAGGTCGGCCAGCGCTGGCCGGAGTCGCCGTCCACCCGCAGCACCCGGTAGAGCCCGCGCTCCACCTTCCAGTGCCGCTCGTCGGTGTAAGCGCGCGCCATGTGGTCACCGAGCGGCTTGTGGACGACCGCCAGGGCGAGGACGAGGAGACCGGCCTGGAGGAGGCCGACCGCGAGGCTGGACATCAGAAGTTCTCCGGCCTGATCAGGGCGATGAACAGGTAGGCGGTGAGCAGCAGCGCGAGCAGCCCGCCCGCGGCGTTGGCCAGGAGCTCGGTCACAACCGCTCCAGACCGCGCAGCGCCAGCGCCAGCACGAGGAAGCCGCCGATCAGCAGCACCGCGTACGCCAGATCGACCACGATCACGCGCCTCCTTCGAGGTGAGGGGCGCCCGGGTGGCGCCCTGCTGAGACCACTCAACGTCCCGCGCCGCCGGGTGGACAGGTCCCTGACGCGGGTTTGACGGGGCCGCGCCGCGTCTTGACGCGGTCTTGACGCGAGGGTCGCCGGGCCCCGGTGGCTCTTTCACCCGGGTGGACGCACGCTCGACGTTGCGGCGGTGTTACCTGCTCCGATGCGGGCGCCGGCCACGCGCAGCGACCGAATTTCGCCCGTTTTGGCTGGTAAGGGGCTTTGCTCCGGCCAAAATCCACCGCGCCAACTGGTTTCGTCAACGCAACTATCTAGTTACCTTGACTAAGTAAGGACCTGCGCGAAAGGAGCTACGCCCATGTGCGGCATCTCCGGCTGGATCGACTTCCGCCGAGACCTCACCCGAGAACAGCCCGTCATCGACTCCATGTGCGAGACCATGGCCTGCCGCGGGCCGGACGGGGCAGGCACCTGGGTCAAGCGGCACGCGGCGCTCGGGCACCGCAGGCTCGCGATCATCGACCTGCCCGGCGGCGCGCAGCCGATGGAGGTCAGGACCGCCGACGGCGAGGTCGGGCTCGTCTACAGCGGTGAGGCCTACAACTTCACCGAGCTGCGCGAGGAGCTGCGGCGACGGGGCCACGACTTCGAGACCGACAGCGACACCGAGGTCGTGCTGCACGGCTACCTGGAATGGGGCGCCGAGGTCGCCGAGAAGCTCAACGGCATGTACGCGTTCGCCGTCTGGGACACCCGGACCGAGCAGCTGCTGCTCATCCGCGACCGGATGGGCATCAAGCCGCTGTACTACCAGCAGACCGGGAACGGCCTGCTGTTCGGCTCGGAACCCAAGGCGATCCTGGCCAACCCCGAGGTGGAGAAGGTCGTCGACGCCGACGGCCTGCGCGAGCTGTTCACGGTCACCAAGTCCCCCGGCCGGGCCATCTGGCAGGGGATGCGCGAAGTCGTGCCCGGCACCGTGGTCACCTTCGACCGCAACGGCCTGCGCGAGCACACCTACTGGAGCCTCGACGCCGTCGAGCACACCGACGACCGGGAGACCAGCGTCGCGCGCGTGCGCGAGCTGCTCGACGACATCGTGCGCCGCCAGCTCGTCGCCGACGTGCCGCGCTGCGTGCTGCTCTCCGGCGGTCTCGACTCCAGCGCGCTGACCGCGCTCGCCGCCCAGCAGCTCGCCGAGCGGGACGAGCAGGTCCGCAGCTTCGCCGTGGACTTCGTCGGGCAAACCGAGAACTTCCAGCCCGACGAGATGCGCGCGACCCCCGACGGCCCGTACGTCCAGGACGTGCACCAGCACGTCGGCTCGCTGCACCAGGACATCGTGCTCGACCCGCAGGCGCTGGCCGATCCCGCGGTGCGCCGCGCCGCCGTGCGCTCCCGGGACCTCCCGATGGGCATCGGCGACATGGACAACTCGCTCTACCTGCTGTTCAAGGCGATCCGCGGCCATTCGACGGTGGCGCTGTCCGGGGAGTCCGCCGACGAGGTCTTCGGCGGCTACAAGTGGTTCCACGACCCGAAGGTGCAGCAGGCCCGCACCTTCCCGTGGCTGGCCGCGATCACCGCGCAGCAGGCCGAGAGCGGCCGGATCCTCGAACCCTCCATCGCCGACGCGCTGGACCTCCCCGGCTACGTCTCGGCCGAGTACGAGCAGGCCATCGGGTCGATGCCGACCCTGGAGTCGGACAGCCCGTTCGAGGCGAAGATGCGGGAGATCAGCTACCTGCACCTGACCCGCTTCGTGCGGATGCTGCTGGACCGCAAGGACCGGATGTCGATGGCCGTGGGCCTGGAGGTCCGGGTCCCGTTCTGCGATCACCGCCTGGTCGAGTACGTGTTCAACGCCCCCTGGTCGCTGAAGACCTTCGACGGCCGGGAGAAGAGCCTGCTGCGCGGCGCCTCCGCCGACGTGCTGCCGAAGTCCGTGGTCGAGCGCGTCAAGAGCCCCTATCCGTCCACTCAGGACCCCGCGTACGCGGCGGAGCTGCAGAAGCAGGTCAAGGAGCTGGTCAGCACCGGCGACCGCGCCCTGGAGCTGCTCAACGGCGACTGGGTGAAGAGGGCCACCGAGCTCGATCCGTCCGAAGTGGACACACCTACTCGGAACGTGTTCGAGCGCGCCCTGGACGTCTCGGTCTGGTTCGACCTGCACAACCCCACCGTGAAGCTCTGAGCACCCGGGCGGTGCCGGTCCGCCCCGCTACCGGCACCGCCCGTCAGCTCAGCGGGACGAGCAGGCGGAAGGTCGATCCCGCGGGGCCGGTGGACAGCTCGACCCGGCCGTGGTGCGCCTCCGCGATGGCGGCCGTGATGGCCAGACCCAGGCCACTGCCCCCCTCGGAGCGCTCCCGCCCGTCGTCGACCCGGTAGAACCGGTCGAAGATCCGCCGCGCGTGCTCCGGCGCGATGCCCGGGCCGCTGTCGCGGACCGACACCACGCCCATCGCCGTCCCCGGACCCGGATCAGCCCCAGCCGCGAACACGTCCTCCCGCGCCGCTCCGTGCGCCACCGAGATCCGCACCGGCGAGCCAGGCGGGGTGTGCACCAGCGCGTTCGTCATCAGGTTCGTGAGCGCCTGGCGCAGCCGCGGGCCGTCGCCGAGCACCCGCACCGCGCCCTCCGGCACCACCACGTCGATCCGCCGCCCCGCGTCCCGCACCCGCGCGTCCCCGGCCACGTCCCGCGCCAGCGGGACCAGGTCCAGGTCCACCAGGTCGATGGTGCGCTCCCGGTCCAGCCGGGCCAGCAGCAGCAGATCCTCCACCAGGTCGCCCATCCGCACCGCTTCGCCCTCGATGCGCGACATCATCCGCCGCACGTCCTGCTCGCCCGGTGAGTCGCTGCGCCGGTAGAGCTCGGCGAACCCGCGGATCGAGGTCAGCGGGGTGCGCAGCTCGTGCGAGGCGTCCGCGACGAACCGGCGAAGCCGCAGTTCGGACTGCTCGCGCTGCTGCAGCGCGGCGACGAGGCGCCCGAGCATCGCGTTCAGCGCCGCGCCCAGCCGCCCGGTCTCGGTCCCCGGGTCCTGATCGGCGACCCGGCGGTCCAGCTCGCCGGTGGCGATGGCGTGCGCGGTGTGCTCGATGCGGGTCAGCGGCCGCAGGCCCAGCCGGACCGTCACCATCGCGACCGCCGCGAGCACCGCCACCACGATCCCGCCCACGACCAGCTCGATGACGAGCAGCCACCGCAAGGTCTGGTCCACGTCCCCGGTGGACAGCGCCAGCGACACGCGCGCCCCGTCCGGCCGGGTCTCGGTGAGCACCCGCCAGTCCGCGCCGCCGGAGCGATCCGGCACCGTGATGATCTCCCCGTCCGGGCCTGGACGGTCGATCATCGGTTGCCGCGGGTCGGACTCGGTCGGACCGTGCACCTGCTCCAGCGCACCGCCGGGGGCGAACAGCAGCGCCCGGAAGTCCGTGGGCAGTCGGGGCCCCTGCTCGTCGCCGTCCCGCGGCCCCGGCGGGGGCGGCGGCCGGACGTCGAGCCAGGGGCGGGACATCTCGTGCAACCGCCCGTCCAGCTTGTCCAGCAACGAGTTCCGCAGCAGCAGCTGGCTGGCGAAGCCCATCGCCACCAGACCCGCCACCGCCGCTCCGATCAGCAGCAGCACCAGCCGGCCGCGCAGGGTGCGCGCGAACGACCTCGGACCCCTCAGCACCGCGCTCGCTCCTCCGGTGGGACCCGCAGCACGTAACCGACGCCGCGGATGGTGTGGATCAGGGCGGGCCGGGCGAAGTCCACCTTGCGGCGCAGGTAGCTGATGTAGGACTCCACGATCCGGCTGTCGCCGCCGAACTCGTAGTTCCACACCCGGTCCAGGATCTGCCCCTTGCTGACCACCTTCTCCGCGTTGACCAGCAGGTAGCGCAGCAACTTGAACTCCGTCGGCGAGAGGTTCACCAGCCGTCCGGCCCGGCGCACCTCGTAGGTCTCCTCGTCGAGTTCGAGGTCCCGGTAGCGCAACCGGGAGTCCGGCTCGGCGAGCGGCGCGGGCCGCGCGCGGCGCAGGATCGCGCGCAACCGCAGCACCACCTCGTCCAGGCTGAACGGCTTGGTCACGTAGTCGTCCCCGCCCGCGGTGAGCCCGGCGATGCGGTCCTCCACCGCGTCCCGCGCGGTGAGGAACAGCACCGGCACCGCCTCGTCGCGCTCGCGCAGCCGTCGAGCCACGGTGAACCCGTCCTGGTCCGGGAGCATCACGTCCAGCACCACGATGTGCGGGCGGAACTCGCCGGCCGCGCGCAGCGCCTCAGCGCCGCTGGCGGCGCCCCGCACCTCGAAACCGCTCAACCGCAGGGCGGCCGTGAGCAGCTCCAGGATGTTGGGCTCGTCGTCGACGACCAGTACCCGCGCCGAGGGCGCCTTCTCGTCAGCCACCGGGCCAGGATCTCCCACCCGGCTGGGAGTTCGCTGAACGGACGCTGGGAACCAGGTGCGCGCCCCGGCCGCCCGGCTGGGCCGAGGCGCGCGGTCCTCAGCCGCGGCAGTCGTGGAGACCGTCCGCCTGCTGCTCGCCGGTGTTCGCGGTGCCGCCGTAGACGGCGGGGTCGACGAGGGTGCAGTTCCGCTGGACCCACTCCTGCCGCTCGGTGGACGCACCACCCGTGCCGGGCATCCCGCCGCCCGGTCGGCCATCGCGGGCCTGATCGCCCTGGCCGCTCGGGTCCTGGCCGCTCGGGCCCGGGCCGCCAGGTCCGCCGCCGGGACCCCCTCGACCGCCGAGCAGCACGAAGCCGAGGCTGCCCTGCTGCTTCCACCGCTCCAGCAGCTCCACCGAGGGCGCGTCGTCGCTGCCCGTGAACCCGCCCATCCCGATCACCCGGAGGTCGCTGTTGATGATGTACGAACTCGCGCCCTGCGCGCCCCCCTCGACCGCGAGCGGGATCTCCCGGTCCCCGGCTTGAGCCGTGACCAGGTCCAGCAGCGCTTGCTGCTCCGAGGTCAGCGAGTCGCCCTCCATCCCCCCGGGCATCCCGCCCGGCGGCTCGCCACCCCGGCCCTGGCCGTCCCGGTCCTGGGGACCGCCCGGCATCCCGCCCGGGAACCCACCGGTCGACGGCCCGGCCGTCGGGTTCGCCCCACCCGCGCCACCGCCGCTCTCCCCGGCGAACGCCGTCGCCAGCGACCACGTGCCCGGCACCGCCAGCACCGCGGCCAGCGACAACGCCAGCCCGGCGCGCACCAGCCCGTGCTCGCGCCGTCCGAGGGCCAGCGCCAGCACCCCGAGCCCGCCCAGCCCGAGCGCGAGGTAGGCGGCCCAGCCGTGCCACTCCGGCTCCCGCGACACCAGCACCACCGCCCAGCCCACGGTGATCACCACTCCGGCGGGCAGCAGCCACCCGGTGAGCGAGCCCTCCCGGTGCGCCTTCCAGAACCGCAGCAGCCCGGCGGCGGCCACGGCACCGACGGCGGGCGCGAGCATCGTCGTGTAGTACGGGTGCATCGTGCCCTGCGCGAAGCTGAAGACGAGCCAGCTGAACACCAGCCAGCCGCCCCAGAGCACCCAGCCGGCGGCGCGGAACCGGTCCACCGGTCGTCTCGCGCGGCGCCGACGCACCCCGCCGAGCACGACCGCCGCCAGCACCAGCCCGCACAGCGGCAGCAGCCAGCTGATCTGGCCCGCCAGCTGCTCGTTGGCGAAGCGCAGCAGCCCGGACTCACCGGAGAACCCGCCGCCCCCACCGGGCCCACCGCCGCCGGATCCGCCCCCGCCGCCGTTGCCCTCGCCGCCGAAGATCCGGCCGAAACCGTTGTAGCCGAAGACCAGGTCCCAGGCCGAACCGTCCTCGCTGCCGCCGATGTAGGGCTTCGGGGCGGGCCACAGCATCGTCACCGCCACCCACCAGAACGAGGCGACCAGCACCGTCCCCGCCGCCGCGAGCAGGTCCAGCGCCTTGCGGCCCCACGACGCCTCGCGCCCCACCAGGTAGGCGACGGTGAACACCGGCAGCAGCAGCCACGCCTGCAACATCTTGGTCAGGAACCCGCAGCCGATCAGCGCCGCCGACGCCACCAGCCACCAGGTCGCGGCCGAGGCGCGCCGCGCCGACAACGAGCGGGTGAGCGCGTAGGCCGCGGCGAGCACCAGCAGCACCAGCAGCGTGTCCGGGTTGTTGTCCCGGTTGATCGCCACGGTGATCGGCGTCAGCGCCAGCACCAGGGCGGCCAGCAGCGCCACGTGCTCCCCCGCCCAGCGGCGGACCGTCCGGTGCAGCACGAACACCGCCGCCGCACCCATCACGACCTGGGGGAACAGCACGGCGAACCGGCTGAACCCGAACACCTGGACCGAGGCCACCTGCACCCACAGCGCCATCGGCGGCTTGTCCACCGTGACGACACCGACCGGGTCGAAGGAGCCGAACAGGAAGTTCTCGAAGCTCCGCGACATCGACCTGACCGCCGCCGAGTAGTACGCGTTACCCCAGGACTCCCCGATCCCCCAGGCGTAGAGGACGGCCGAGAGCAGGCAGATCGCCGCGAGCGCGAACGGATGCCACCTGACCCGGCGGGACGTGTCAGCGGAGCCCGCGCGGACGTGGTCGATCGCGGCGGCGGTCATGCGTCGCCCCTTCCGGAGCCGACGAGCTCGGAGCCGCCGGAAGCGGTTCGCGTCGCGACGGGCCGGAACACCCAGGAGCGCAGCAGCACGAACCGCAGCGCCGTGCCGACCACCGAGGAGCCCACCAGCACCAGCACCTCCAGCCAGCGCGAGGCGTCCGGCACCGTCGCGTCCAGCGCGAGCAGCGCACCCGAGGTGACGACGTAGTAGAGGGCGAACACCACCAGCCCCTGCAGGTGCACCCGCCCCGAGGCCGGAGCCCGGCCGAGGAACGTGAACCTGCGGTTGGCCTCGGTGTTCCACAGGGTCGTCGCGGTGAGCGCCACCAGGTTCGCCAGCAGCGGCGGCCACCACGTCCGCAGCAGCGCGTAGAGCACCGTGGTGACCGCAGTGGACAGAACTCCGATGAGCGAGAACGAGAACAGCTGCCACAGCAGGCCGTTCTCCCGCTCCGCCAGCACCGCCTGCGGGTGCGCGGCGCGGGGCCCGGGTCGCCTCGGCAGCCCCTCGACCGCGGCGGCACCGGTGAGCTTGGCGCGCGCCACCCGCAGCAGCCCGGCGAGGTCGTCGGCGGCGGTCCGCGCGACGTTCACCCGGGTGTCGACGTCCTCCACCCAGTCCACCGGAACCTCGTGCACCCGCAGGCCGTTGTGCTCGGCGAGCAGCAGCAGCTCGGTGTCGAAGAACCAGGCGTCGTCGCGCACGCGGCGCAGCAGCGGGCGGACCACGTCGGTGCGGGCGGCCTTGAAGCCGCACTGCGCGTCGGAGAACCGCGCGCCGTGCGTCCAGCGGATCACCTGGTTGTAGGAGCGGGAGATCAGCTCCCGCTTGGCTCCCCGGACCGTGCGCGAGCCCGGAGCCAGCCGGGACCCGATCGCGAGGTCGGAATGCCCGTTCACCAGCGGTGCCACCAGCGGCAGCAGCGCGTCGAGCCCGGTGGAGAGGTCCACGTCCATGTAGACCACCACGTCCGCGTCGCTGTAGCCCCACGCGGTGCGCAGGGCCAGGCCGCGTCCCTTGCGGGCCAGGTGCAGCACCCGCGCGTTCGGCATCGCGTCGGCGAGCTCGTGGGCGACGCGCAACGTCCCGTCGGTGCTCGCGTTGTCCACCACCGTGATCGACCACTCGAACGGGAAGTCGCGCACCAGGTGCTCCCGGAGCACCCGCAGGCACCCGGGCAGCGAGCGCTCCTCGTTGTGCACCGGGATCACCAGGTCGACCGTCGCCGCGGCGCGCGGCGCGGCCCCCCGGCTCGCCGTCTCGGCACTTGCTCTCGGCATCGCGTGCGTCCCTTCGCGTTCTCCCGCTCCTGGCGCGGCCGACGGTGCGCGGCCACCGGGTTCCAGCAAGCACCGCCCGGTTGTCACGCCGCTGGAGGCGCAGTGGGAGAACGCTGGGAATCGCGGGCCCGCCGACGGCCACGGGCCAGGAGGTCGCCGTGCTCAGCGCCCCGAGCGGGGCGGACGGCTCCGAGCGGTGCCAGGAGTTCCGGGGAGCCCCGCAGCGGACTCCCAGCCCGTTCCCAGGTTCACCGACCGGGATCGGGCGGGGAGGTGCGGCCCGCGAGCGGGAACGGCTCCGGGCAGGAGAACCGGCCCAGCGCGGGGATTCGTGGCGCTGCCGGGGTGCGGGACGCTGCCGGGCCACGAGGATGCGCGCGCACCACCCGCGAGCGGGAAGGCCACCGCGGTTCGCCGGACCTCGCCGGTTCACCGCGACGGGCCGGCCGACGGCGCGGGGACGAGCGCCTCGAACCCGGTTCCCGGAGCCCGCCGCTACCGCACGCGGTGCGCCCGCCGGTCACCCGCGCTCAGCGGGGGCAGCCGTCAGCGGTGGGCGTTGCGGGGTGCGGGTTGGCAGGCGGGGCAGGTGTAGGAGGAGCGGTTCATGAACGCGTCGCGGCGGACCGGGGTGCCGCAGCGCGGGCAAGGCCGGTCGGCCTGGCCGTAGACCGCGAGCGAGCGGTCGAAGTAGCCGGACTGGCCGTTCACGTTGACGTACAGCGCGTCGAACGAGGTGCCCCCGGCGTCCAGGGCGCTGCGCATCACCTCGGTGACCGCCGCCAGCAGGGCGCGCACCTCCGGGCGCGTCAGCGTCGCCGTCGGGCGCGCCCAGTGCAGCTTCGCGCGCCACAGCGCCTCATCGGCGTAGATGTTGCCGACGCCCGAGACGAGGCTCTGGTCCAGCAACGCGCGCTTGATCCCGGTGCGGCGGGAACGCAGCTTCTCCACCACCGCTGCCACGTCGAAGACCGCCTCCAGCGGATCCGCGGCGATGTGCGCGACCGGGGTCGGCAGCAGCACGCCACCGACCTCCACCTGGTCCGCCAGACTCAGCCCGCCGAAGGTGCGCTGGTCGACGAACCGGAGTTCGGGGCCGCCGTCCGCGAAGGAGAACCGCACCCGCAGGTGCTTCTCGTCCGCGGTGCCCACCGGCTGCACCAGCAGCTGACCGCTCATCCCGAGGTGGGTCAGCAACGCCTCGCCCGGCGCCTCGGCCGCGCCGACGAACTCGGTGCCCTGCGGGGCCTCGTCCTCGGCCAGCTCCAGCCACAGGTACTTGCCGCGCCGCCGCGCCCGCAGCACCTGACGGCCGGCCAGCCGGGCGGCGAAGTCGTCGGGGCCGGGGACGTGCCTGCGCACCGCGCGGGGGTGCAGCACCTCCACCGCGGACACCGTGCGTCCGGCGACGTGCTCGGCGACACCGCGCCGGACGACCTCGACCTCGGGCAACTCGGGCACGCGCCCACCTTCCAGCACAGCCCGGCGGAGCCGGGAAAAGCGGAACGGCCGGTCGAGCAGAGGATCCCGCGGCGGGAAGCCGCCGGAGAATCCACCGCTCGACCGGCCGTCGAGCCGACCTCACCGCGGTGCGGTCAGGCCGAACCGTCCTCGCCACCGGCGGGCTTCGCGTCGACCTGCGTCGCGTCGCCTCCGGTCGCTCCGTCCTCCGCGGCCTGCTGCCGCTCGGACAACGAGCGCCAGGCCGCCTCGGCGGCCTTCTGCTCGGCTTCCTTCTTCGTCCTGCCCTCGCCCTCGCCGAGGGTGTCCCCGGCGACCGACACGAACGCGCTGAACTCCTTGCGGTGATCAGGCCCGCGCTCCTGCACCCGGTACTCCGGGACGCCCTGACCGGTCGCGGCCGTGAGCTCCTGCAGGCTGGTCTTCCAATCCAGCCCGGCACCGCGCTGCGGCGCCTCGCTCAGCAACGGCCCGAACAACCGGTAGATCATGTCCCGGGCGACGTCGATGCCGTGCTCCAGGTACACCGCACCGAGCACCGCTTCCAGGCTGTCCGCCAGGATGCTCGCCTTGTCCCTGCCGCCGGTGAGCTCCTCGCCCCGGCCCAGCAGCAGGTACCGCCCCAGCCCGCCCTCGCCGAGGGTGCGGGCGACGCCGGCCAGCGCGTGCATGTTGACCAGGCTCGCGCGCAGCTTCGCCAGCTGCCCCTCCGGCAGGTCCGGGTGCTCCCGGTACAGCCGGTTCGTGATCACCAGGCCGAGCACCGAGTCCCCGAGGAACTCCAACCGCTCGTTCGGCGGCAGGCCGCCGTTCTCGTACGCGTAGGAGCGGTGCGTCAGGGCGAGCGTGAGCAGCTCGGCGTCGAGTTCGACGCCGAGCGCTTCCATCAGCGGGGCCCGGTCCACCGGGCGGTTCCGGGACTGCTTTCCCCCCACGCCGCGACCCGCGGGCGTCAGGCGGGCTGGACGACCTGGCGGCCGTCGTACTGGCCGCAGGCCGGGCAGACGACGTGCGGCAGCTTCTGCTCCCGGCAGGCCCGGTTCGAGCACTGCACCAGGGTCGGCGCGGTGGCCTTCCACTGGGACCGGCGGTGCCGGGTGTTGGAGCGGGACATCTTGCGCTTGGGGACGGCCACGGCTAGTTCTCCTCTTCGTTTCCGCCGAACCGCTCACGCAGCGCGGCCCAGCGAGGGTCCATCGTCTCATGGGTGTGATCGGGGCTGAGCTCGGCCCACTTCACCCCGCACCCGGTGCACAGCCCCTGGCAATCCTCGCTGCACACCGGAGAGGTCGGCATCTCCAGCAGCATCGCGTCCCGCACCGCGGGCTCCAGGTCGATCAGCTCGTCGACGACGCGGCTGACCTCGTCCTCGTCGGTGGTGGCGTCGGTGGTGCTGTCCGGGAAGGCGTAGAGCTCCCGCAGCTCGATCTCGATCTCCTCGGAGATCGGGTCCAGGCAGCGCGAGCACTCACCGGCGAGATCCGCCGCGGCGGTGCCCGAGATCAGCACTCCTTCCACCACCGACTCCGCCAGCAGGTCGAGCTCCACGGGGGCGCCCTCGGGCACCCCGATCATGTCCAGCCCGAACCCGGCGGGCGCCGGAGCGTCGCGGGTGTAGCTGCGGCTGCTACCAGCGCGGTGCCCGATCTCGCGGGTGTCGAGCACCCACGGGCCGACCTGCGGAGCGGAGCTTGCGGCGTCACGGTTCTGGGACATCACGGATCTCGTCGAAGCGGAGGGGCTGGTCAGGTTGCCGGTCGGCCGCCGCCCGGGAAGACCCGGCGCGGTGGCGCGATGGCGGGAACGGCCGAGGGCCGTCCGGCACGCCGAGCTCCGGCCGGGGCCGGGCGCTGCCGCCCCACCGGCCCGGTCCGCACCGGTCCCGGCAGGACCGGGAGGCGGGATCGACGGGCGCGACGTGGGAGCGAACGGCGACCGGAGCACTCCGGGACGGACCTCGCACGGCCATCGCACCAAGCGTACGCGACGCCCCCGACCACGGACGATCGCCCCGGTCAGTTCTCCTCGTAGGAGACGGCGCCGGACCGGGACTCCTCGTAGTCGAACGGGACGCCGACCGGGCTGCGCAGCTGCTGGCGGCCCTTGCCGACGGTGCGCAACGTCCGGCTCAGCAGGTCCTCGAAGTCGGCCAGCCGCGAGTCCACGTAGGCGTCGCACTCGCCGCGCAGCCGCTCCGCGTCCTCCTGGGCGGCGTCCAGGACGCGCCGCGCCTCGGCGTGCGCGGCCTGCGCGACCTCGGTCTCGGCGACGAGCCTGGCCTGCTCCGAGCGGCCCTCGTGCACCGACTGGTCGTAGGCGGCGCGTCCGGCCTGCACCATGCGGTCGGCCTCGGACTGGGCGCGGCCCACGTAGTCCTCGTACTCGCGGCGCCCGGTGGTCACCGACTCCTCGGCGCGGGCGCGGGCGTCGGCGATGAGCTGATCGGCCTGCTCCTGGGCGTCGGCGAGGACCTGCTCGGCCTCGGCGCGCGCCGAGGACAGCGTGCGCTCCGCTTCCGAGCGGGCGTCGCCGAGGGCCTTGCCGGACTGGGCCTCCGCCTTGGAGACCACGTCGTCGCGGTGGTCGAGCACGTCCTGGGCGTCGTCGAGCTCCTGCGGGATCGCGTCCCGCACGTCGTCGAGCAGCTCCAGCACGTCGCCGCGCGGGACGACGCAGCCGGAGGTCATCGGTACCCCGCGCGCCTCTTCCACGATCGTGACGAGCTCGTCCAACGCTTCGAAAACCCGGTACACCTCGAACTCCCTGCCGTCGTAGCCGCCCGGAGCGGCAAGCATGACACCACACCCCGGCCCCGGGGATCACGGGTCGGCCGATCTCCAGTGTGCCGCCGGGAGCCGGGCGAGGCCCGGAAGCCGCGCAGGCGTGTCCCGTTTCACGCGATCAGGGCCGCCCGCCCCCGAAGGACGAGCGGCCCTGATCGCTCGGGGAGCACCGGTTCACGAGTCGACGTTCGTGATGGCGAAGCTGTCGTAGTGGTCCTCGGTGTAGAAGTACTCGCCGCCGTCGCCGACGACGAAGCGGCGGGCGCCGCGGTCGTCGCTGCCGGGGGTCTCGACGGTGTACTCCTTGTAGTAACCGTCCTCGCAGTCGGGCAGGATGCCCTCGCGGTTGGAGAAGGTTCCGCCGTCCTGGGGGTACGGGTACGGGCCGCCGGCCTTGATCAGATCGACGGTCTCGGTGGCCTCCGGGGGCAGCTCGGAGAGGTTCACCGACTCGAATCCGGAGGTGTCGCCGCAGGAGACCGCCGCGATCCGCTCGGTCTGGGCGGGGGCGAGCTCCGGCGTGGCCGAGAGCGCGGTCGCGGAGACGCCGAACAGGCCCACGACGGCGAACAGGCCGGCGAGCAGGACGTTCAGGGCTTTCGACGAGATCTTCATGGCGCGGACGCTAACCCGCGGTCATGATCACCTGGCTCGTTGTCGTGAACACGAAGCCGACCGCGCCCGGAGTTCACCCGGCCGTGGCGCTACGGTCGGGGTCGTGACCTCTCCCGTTCTCCGGCGGGCCGTCGAAGCCGACCTCCCCGCCATCGTGGACCTGCTCGCCGACGACTCGCTGGGGCGAACCCGCGAGCGGCCCGGCGATCCCGGCTACGCGGCGGCGTTCGCGGCGATCGACGCGGACCCGAACCAGCTGCTCGCGGTCGCCGAGCTGGACGGCGCGATCGTGGGCACGCTGCAGCTGACCTTCATCCCCGGGCTCTCGCACGCCGGGGCCACCCGGGCGCAGCTGGAGGCGGTGCGGATCCGCGCGGATCGACGCGGCGGCGGACTCGGCCGCGAACTGGTGGAGTGGGCCGTGCGGCAGGCCCGCCAGCGGGGCGCCCGGATCGTGCAGCTCACCAGCAACGCCTCGCGGCAGCGGGCGCACCGGTTCTACGAGCGGCTGGGCTTCGAGCTCAGCCACGTCGGCATGAAGCTGGACCTGGGCCGCTAGCCCTCGGCCTTGCGCTCGGCGACGCGCTCCACCAGCCGCTGCTCGATCTTCGGCGGGACGAGGCTGCCCACGTCCCCGCCGTAGGTCGCGACCTCCTTGACCAGCGAGCTGGCCAGGAAGCTGTAGAGCGGGTTGGTGGACATGAACAACGTCTCCACCCCGGACAGCCGCTGGTTCATCTGCGCCATCTGCAGCTCGTAGTCGAAGTCGCTGACCGCGCGCAGGCCCTTGACGATCGCGGCGATCCCGTTGGCCTGGCAGTAGTCCACCAGCAGGCCGTGCCAGGAGTCGATGCGCACGTTCGGCCAGGGCTCGGTGACCTCGCGGAGCATCTCCAGCCGCTCGTCCACGGTGAACAGGCCGCGCTTGCTCTTGTTCACCAGGACCGCGACGACGACCTCGTCGAACAGGCCCGCGGCCCGCTCGATGATGTCGAGGTGGCCGTTGGTGGCCGGATCGTAGGAGCCAGGACACACCGCACGCCTCATGGAGCCGGACGTTAGCACCGGGGCGAGCCGCGCTCCGGCCGGACGTGGTGCGGGTCACCGGCGACGGGAACGATCAACCCACCGGTTCGTCCCCGGTGCCGTCCGGAGCCGCCTCGTCCAGGAACGCCCAGTGCACCGCGGTGTCGCCGTAGCGGCGGGTGCGGTCGGCGCGGAGCGGGGACGGCCAGTCCGGCTCGCCGCCGCGCGCGGACTGCTCCAGCACGACCAGGCCGCCCGGCGCGGTCCAGCCGCCGGTGGCGAGCGCGGCGAGGACCTGGGCGAGCCGCGCCGGGTCGAGGTCGTAGGGCGGGTCGGCGAGCACCACGTCGAAGGGGCTCGCGGGCGGGACGGCCAGCGCCGTCTCGGCCTTGGCCTGCTCGACCGCGACCTGGTGGAAACCGAGGGACCCCGCGTTGCGCCGGATGATCTGGGCGGCCCGGCGGTCGGCCTCGACGAAGGTCGCGTGCGCGGCGCCCCGGGACAGCGCCTCGAGGCCGAGCGCCCCCGATCCGCCGTAGAGGTCCAGCACCCTGGTGCCGTCGAGGTCCACGGCCGACTCCAGCGCGCTGAACACGGCTTCCCGGACCCGTTCCGAGGTGGGGCGGGTTCCGCGCGGCGGCACCTCGATCCGACGGCCTCCGGCGCTGCCTGCCACGATCCGCGTCACCGGCCCATCTTCGCACCGGCCGCGCCGCCCCCGGTGCGGGGTGCCGCACGCGCGGAGGGGGGGGGGGGGGGGGGGGGGGGGAGCCCCCCCCAGGAACCAAGAGGGGACGCGTACAC
>NZ_JBJZOI010000023.1:0-105917 GCF_047200635.1 Saccharopolyspora antibiotica
CGGCAACAACCGCGCCGACACGTTCGCCGGCAACAACGACGCCTCCTCCGGATCCAACGCCAACCGCAACTCGGCACCGCCGTCGACGGCGCGGATCTCCGAGACGCGGCCGATGACCATGCCGCGCGCCTTCACGTCGGAGTCCGGCATCAGCTGGTTGCCGGTGGACGCCGCCTCCAGCACCACGTCCACGGTGGATTCGAAGGTCCGCTGGTAGGTGGCGATGGAGAAGCCGAAGAACAGCACGATGACCATCAGCAGCGACAGGCCGAGCAGCCTGCGCCGCACCGTGAACAGCGCGTTGCGAGTACTCATCCCGTGATCCGAACCGTCGTCGTGGTGCCCCAGATCGCGAGGCTGAGGAAGAAGTCGAGCAGCGCGGTCGTCACGATCGCCGTGCGCACCGCGCGGCCCACCGCGACGCCCACCCCGGCGGGACCGCCGCTGGCGCGGTAGCCGTAGTAGCAGTGCGTCATGATCACCACGACGCTGAAGATGAGCACCTTGCCGAACGACCACAGCACGTCCTCCGGCGGGAGGAACAGGTTGAAGTAGTGGTCGTAGGTGCCCGCGGACTGCCCGTAGAGCTGCACGGTCACCGTGCGCGCCGCCAGGTAGGAGGTCAGCAGGCCGAGCACGTAGAGCGGGACCACCGCGACGAACCCGGCCATCACCCGCGTCGTCACCAGGTACGGCAGGCTCGGGACCCCCATGACCTCCAGCGCGTCGATCTCATCCGAGATCCGCATCGCCCCCAGCTGCGCGGTGAACCCGGAGCCGACCGTCGCCGACAGCGCCAGCCCGGCGACCAGCGGCGCGATCTCGCGGGTGTTGAAGTAGGCCGAGACGAACCCGGCGAACGCCGAGGTTCCCAGCTGGTTCAGGGCCGCGTAGCCCTGCAGGCCGACCACGGTGCCGGTGAACAGCGTCATGCCGATCATCACGCCGACCGTGCCGCCGATCACCGCCAGCGCCCCGCTGCCGAAGCTGACCTCGGTCAGCAGCCGCAGGGTCTCCTTGGAGTACCGCGTGACCGACTTCGGGATCCAGGCGAGCGTCCGGAGGTAGAACGACATCTGGTCGCCCAGGTCGTCCAGCAGCTCCAGCGGCCGCCTGGCCAGCCGCTTCGCGCGCTGCGTCATCGTCGTCACGACCGCTCACATCCCCTTGGGCGGCACGACCTGGAGGTAGATCGTGGTCAGGATGAAGTTCACCGCGAACAGCAACAGGAAGGTGATCACCACGGCCTGGTTGACCGCGTCGCCGACGCCCTTCGGGCCCGGCGGCGGGTTGAGCCCGCGGTAGGCGGCCACGACCCCGGCGAGGAAGCCGAAGATCAGGGCCTTCAGCTCGGAGATCCACACGTCCGGCAGCTGCGCGAGGGCGTTGAAGCTGGCCATGTAGGCGCCGGGCGTCCCGCCCTGCATGATCACGTTGAAGAAGTAGCCGCCGAGCACGCCGACGACGCTGACCATGCCGTTGAGCAGCACCGCCACCAGGATCGCGGCGAGCACCCTCGGGACCACCAGGCGCTGCACGACGGAGACGCCCAGCACCTCCATCGCGTCGATCTCGTCCCGGATCTTGCGGGAGCCGAGGTCGGCGCAGATCGCCGAGCCACCGGCTCCGGCGATCAGCAGCGCCGTCACGATCGGGCTGGCCTGCTGGATGATCGCGAGCACGCTCGCGCCACCGGTGAACGACTGCGCGCCGATCTGCCGGGTCAGCGAGCCCAGCTGCAACGCGATCACCGCGCCGAAGGGGATGGCCACCAGGGCCGTGGGCAGGATGGTCACGCTGGCGATGAACCAGCACTGCTGGATGAACTCGCGGAACTGGAACGGCCTGCTGGGCATGTGCCGGACCACGTCCAGCGCCAGCGCGAACAGCCGGCCCGTCTCGCGCAGTCCTCCCGCACCGGGGAAGGAGCGCGCGCGGCTCCCCCGCGACCGCGTGGGCGGTGCGCTCACTGCTCACCACCTCTGCGGCGTCCGAACCAGCGGCGGCGGGCGCTCACCGGTTCCTCGTCCGGCTGCGATCCGCCCGGTAACGGCTGGTCCCCGGGCCGCGGACGCGGCCGGGGCGAGGGGCGCGACGGACCGCGGCCGCGGGGCGCGTCCGGCTCCTGGGCGGCCGCGGGGGCCTGCGGAGTCGTCGGCCGCTCGCCCCGCTCCGGCGCCGGGGCCACCCGGTCCTGGGGCGTCGGGTCCTGGGGCGCCGGGTCCTGGGGCGCCGCCTGCCGCGGCACCCGCGCCACCTCGGTCCGCGCCAGCGAACCGCTCATCGCCGGGGCCGTCGCGGCACGCACCCCGTAGTGCTCCCGGTCCTGCTGCGACAGGCTCTTGAGGATCTCCTGCTGCGCCGCCGGGGTCAGCGTGTGCAGGTTCGCCATCACCCGGTCCTGCCTGCGCCGCACCGCGGTGCGCTCCGGCAGTCCGGGGGTGACCTCCAGCTGCGGCATGATCTGCGGCACCCCGGACTCCCCGCGCAGCTCGGCGAGCTCGGCGGCGGCCTGGCCGGCGTCCTTCTCCTCGCTCATCCCGATCGGGCCCTGGCGGCGGCCGTTGAGGAACTGCTCCACCACCGGCTCGGTCGAGGTCAGCAGGACCTCCCGCGGGCCGTACATCACCAGGTTGCGGCGGAACAGCATCCCGATGTTGTCCGGCACCGTGCGGGCGGTGTTGATGTCGTGGGTGACGATCAGGCAGGTCGCGTCGATCTGCGCGTTCAGGTCCACGATCAGCTGGTTCAGGTACGCGGTGCGCACCGGGTCCAGCCCCGAGTCCGGCTCGTCGAACAGCAGGATCTCCGGGTCCAGCACCAGAGCCCGGGCCAGCCCGGCGCGCTTGCGCATACCGCCGGAGATCTCCCCGGGGAGCTTGGTCTCGGCCCCGATGAGGCCGACCATCTCCATCTTCTCCATCACGACCTGCCGCACCTCGGACTCGTTCTTCCGGGTGTGCTCGCGCAGCGGGAACGCGATGTTGTCGTAGAGGTTCATCGAACCGAACAGGGCGCCGTCCTGGAACAGCACGCCGAACAACTTCCGGATCTCGTAGAGCTTGCTCTCGGAGCAGTCGCAGACGTCGACCCCGTCGATGATCACCGAGCCCTGCTCGGGCTTGAGGAGACCGACCAAGGACTTGAGGAACACCGATTTGCCGGTGCCGGAGGGACCGAGCAGCACGCTGATCTCACCGGTGGGCAGCGTCAGCGTCACGTCGCGCCAGATGGTCTGCGCGCCGAAGGACTTGGACAAGCCCTCGACCCTGACCTCGACACCCATCCGGTACCTCCGCGTTCCTTCGCTGGCCGCGTTTCGCCGGCTTTACGCCGCCCGGTGCAGCAGTGCACCCGGACGGGGAGCCTCGCATATGTGACCCGACTAACCGAGGTCAGGATCATCACACCTGGACAACGAGCGAGCCGCGCACAGGTTACTCACGAGTTCACTTGGATTCCCAGACCTCGGCGCCAACCGTTCCGAACTGTCCGGATTCCTCTTTCCGCAGACCGAAAAAATCAATGAAAATTGCACGGAACGCGAAAAGGCGGGCACCCGCGGTGGGTGCCCGCCTTCTCGTGCCGCGCGATGTTCGACTCGCACCGGAAACCGGTGGGCGCGAACGGATCGGGTGTACCGATTCCGCTGCGTCGAATCGTGATCCGATCGTTCGCGGCGGCGGAAGCGCCGACCGCCCGGATCCGGAGATCCGGGCGGTGCGAGATCACTTCAGGGAGATCTTGGCGCCGGACTCCTCCAGCTTGGCCTTGGCCTCGTTGGCCTTGTCCTTGTCGACCTTCTCCAGGATGGCCTTCGGGGCGCCCTCGACGAGCTCCTTGGCCTCCTTCAGGCCCAGACCGGAGACGACCTCGCGGACGACCTTGATGACCTGGATCTTCTTGTCGCCGGCGTCCTCGAGGACGACGTCGAACTCGTCCTGCTCCTCGACCTCGGCGGCAGCACCGGCGGCCGGGGCGGCCACGGCCGCGACCGGGGCGGCGGCGGTGACGTCGAAGGTCTCCTCGAACTGCTTGACGAACTCGGAGAGCTCCAGCAGCGTCATTTCCTTGAAGACGTCCAGCAGTTCGTCGTTGCTCAGCTTGGCCATGACGACGTTCCTTTCAGATCTGCGCTCGCCTCGGCGAGCGGGTGCGATGTGCGGGCGGGATCCCGGCGCGCGCGGAGCGTTCCGGGCCGGGACGGATCAGGAGTCCGACTCGGCGCCCTTCTTCTCCTGCAGCGCGGCGGCCAGGCGAGCGACCTGCGAGGCCGGGGCGGCGAACAGACCAGCGGTCTGAGTCAGCTTGCCCTTCAGCGCACCGGCCAGCTTGCTCAGGGTGACCTCGCGGGAGTCCAGGTCGGCGATGCGCTCGACCTCGGACACCGAGATCGCGCGGCCGTCCATGTAGCCGCCCTTGATCACCAGGGCCTGGTTGTCCTTGGCGAAGTCGCGCAGCGCCTTCGCCGCGTCCACCGGCTCGCCCTCGATGAAGGCGATCGCGGTGGGGCCGACGAACAGGTCGTCGAGGCCTTCGACCCCGGACTGCTCGGCGGCCCGCTTGACCAGGGTGTTCTTCGCGACCCGGTAGGTCGTGCCCTCGCCGAGGGCGGTGCGCAGCTGGCCCAGCTGCGCCATGGACAGCCCGCGGTACTCGGTCACCACAGCGGTGGTCGCGGTGGTGAACCGGCCCGCGATCTCGTCGACCGCGTCGACCTTCTCCGGCTTTGCCATGTTTCGCCTCCTCTCTTCTGACGACTCGGAATCCGCGAACTGCGGATTCGTCGCCGGTGTGAGGATCCCGAGGAGACGAAAAACGCCCCGGCGCAGCAGGCACGGGGCGATCATCAGCACCGGCGCTGCGGAGCGCTCGGGTGCCGCCACGTCCTCCTGCGCGGGCCGCCCGCATCGCAACGGGACCTTCGTTCCCCGCACGAGGCGAGGAAGACCAGCGGTCTTGGGTGGAACTGCCGCCAGCGTACTCGAACCCCCGGCGCCCCGGACGGCCACCCCCGCTGCTCAGCACCGGTACCCCGCGCGTCGATCTCCGCGCTTGCCCGGCACGGCAAGATGTCAGGCGTGGCCGACCCGAACGAGTCGCACCGCGACGACCGATCCCCCCGCCCGGAGCCGACGCCGAACACCCCCGAGGTGGTGGACGCGGAGCTGGTCGACGTCCAGCCCGGCCCGCGCGCCAGCCCGGCGAGCCCGCCCGCCGACGAGGAGCAGTTCCGGCAGTACCAGCAGTTCCTGGAGTTCCAGAAGTTCCAGGAGTGGCAGCGCGGCCAGGGCACCGCCCCCGGAGCCGCGCCACCACCACCGGCCGGGGCCGCACCGCCCGCGGAGCCGCCGCGCCCCCAGCGCCGGCCGCTGTGGCGCAAGGCGCTGGGCGTCATCTGGTCGGTCGTGCGCCCGCTGGCGCGTCGGCTGCTGTTCCTGGCCGTGGCGCTCGTGCTGCTCCTGCTGCTGCTCGGCTGGGCGGTCCAGCACTACTTCGGCGCGGGCGGCGGCGGAGGGGGAGGCGGTGGCACCGGAGGGGTGCCGCAGGAGGCGGCGCCGGTGACGCCGGAGTCCCCGCAGCGGGTGATCCGCGCCTTCTACGGCTACATCGCCCACCAGCCCGAGCAGGCCTGCGCGCTGTTCACCGAAACCGGCAAGTCCGCGTTCGCCTACCACTTCCAGAGCGGGGACTGCGCCACCGCCGCGAGCAGGGCGCGCGCCCAGGTGACCGAGCCGAACGCCTTCGGCAGCCCCGGGTTCACCAACGACGTCATCCAGCTCACCGGCACGCAGGCCCTGGTGGACTCCTGCTCGCTGCGCGTCTCGGGCGGCCCGCCGCTGGGGAAGTTCTCGATGAGCAAGCAGCCCGACGGCGGTTGGCAGATCGACAACTACGAGCCCGTCTCCTGCTCCTGAGACGCGAAAGCGGGCCGCCCCGGAATGGGACGGCCCGCTCGCTGCGAACTGCGGATCAGGCAGGAGCCTCGGTGAGGTTCCGGGTCGCGCCCGGGTCCACCGGGATGCCCGGGCCCATCGTCGTCGTGAAGGTGACCTTCTTGACGTAGCGGCCCTTGGAGGTGGAGGGCTTCGCACGCAGGATCTCGTCCAGCGCGGCCGCGTAGTTCTCCACCAGCTGCGCGGTGTCGAACGAGGCCTTGCCGATCACCAGGTGCAGGTTGGCCTGCTTGTCCACCCGGAAGCTGATCTTGCCGCCCTTGATCTCGGAGACGGCCTTCGTGACGTTCGGGGTGACGGTGCCGGTCTTCGGGTTCGGCATGAGCCCGCGCGGGCCGAGCACGCGCGCGATCTTGCCGACCTTCGCCATCTGGTCCGGGGTGGCGATCGCCGCGTCGAAATCGAGCCAGCCGCCCTGGATTCGCTCGATCAGATCTTCGGAGCCGACCGCCTCCGCACCCGCGGCTTCGGCCTCAGCGGCCTTGTCGCCGGTGGCGAACACGATGACCCGAACGGTCTTGCCAGTGCCGTGCGGCAGGTTCACGGTGCCGCGGACCATCTGGTCGGCCTTGCGGGGGTCGACGCCCAGCCGCAGTGCCACCTCGACGGTGGGGTCCATCTTGACCTTGGCGGTCTTCTTGGCCAGCTCGACGGCCTCCAGCGGCGCGTACAGCCGCGCGCGGTCGACCAGCTCGGCGGCCTGCTGATATGCCTTGCTGCGCTTAGTCATTCCCTGTCCTTCATGGTGGATCAGTCGTGGTCGCGTAGGGCTGCGCGAGCCCTCCCACAGTGCCGGGTTCGTCAGCCCTCGACGGTCAGACCCATCGACCGGGCGGTGCCGGCGATGATCTTCGAGGCCTGGTCGATGTCCTTGGCGTTGAGGTCGACCATCTTGGTCTGCGCGATCTCGCGAACCTGGTCCGCGGTGATCTTGCCGACCTTGGTCTTGTGCGGCTCACCGCTGCCCTTCTGCACACCCGCGGCCTTGAGCAGCAGCTTCGCCGCCGGCGGGGTCTTGAGGGCGAAGGTGAACGAGCGGTCCTCGAACACGGAGATCTCGACCGGCACCACGTCGCCGCGCTGGCTTTCGGTGGCGGCGTTGTAGGCCTTGCAGAACTCCATGATGTTCACGCCGTGCTGACCCAGCGCCGGGCCGACGGGCGGAGCCGGGTTGGCCTGGCCTGCCGAGATCTGCAGCTTGATGATCGCTGCGAGCTTCTTCTTCTTGGGCGGCATCTCTAGCTTCCTGTGTCTTTCGGTGTCCGTTCGCCCGACCCGAGCACGGGCCGGGCACGGGCGGGGACCACGACGGTGGCTTCGCCCGTTCCCCGCGGCAGGTCCTGCCTGGTCCTGCCGCGGCCGCCGGAATCCCCTCTTCGACCCGTCGCGGGACGCGCGGGGAACCGGTCAGATCTTGGAAACCTGGTTGAACGACAGCTCGACCGGCGTCTCCCGGCCGAAGATCGAAACCAGCACCTTCAGCTTCTGGTTGTCGGCGTTGACCTCGCTGATCGTCGCCGGCAGCGTCGCGAACGGGCCGTCCATGACGGTGATCGACTCGCCGACCTCGAAGTCCACCTCGACCGAGGGCTTCGCCGCGGCAGCGGGCTGCGCGGACTTCCTGCCCTCCGGCTTGGCTTCCTTCTCCGCCTGCGGCGCGAGGAACTTCAGCACGTCGTTGATGCTCAGCGGCGAGGGCTGCGAGGTCGCACCGATGAACCCGGTGACGCCCGGGGTGTTGCGGACCGCGCTCCACGAAGCGTCGTTGAGCTCCATGCGCACCAGGATGTAACCGGGCAGCACCTTGCGCTGCACCAGCTTGCGCTGGCCGTTCTTGATCTCGGTGACCTCTTCGGTGGGCACCTCGACCTGGAAGATGAAGTCCTCGACGTCCAGCGTCTGGGCGCGGGTCTCCAGGTTCGTCTTCACCTTGTTCTCGTAACCGGCGTACGAGTGCACGACGTACCACTCGCCCGGGGCGCGGCGCAGCGCGGCGCGCAGCTCCTCGACCGGGTCCACCTCGACCTCTTCGGCCTCGGCTTCCTCGTCGGTCTCCTCGGTCCCGTCCGCGTCGGACTCCGACTCGGCGGTCTCCGACTCGTCGCTGTCCGCGGCGGACTCGGCGGCCGCGGCCTCCTCGCCGGACTCGGCGGCGGTCGAACCGGTGTCCTCGACGGAGTCGGCGCCGCGAGCGGAGTCGACCTCGTCGGCTCCGGTCGACGCCTCGGCCTCGGCCGACGCACCTGTCCGGCCGGTCAGCTCCCGGTCCTCCTGGGAGGTCCCGTCTCCTGCTGAGGTCACAGTGGGTCTCGCTTCCTCTCGTGCGTTATGCGCCGGGTCGATGGCGCGACAGCGGCCCGCTGTTCGCCGCGGGCCGTGGCGCGCTCAGCCGAACAACCAGAGCACGCCCTTGGCGAACAGCACGTCCAGACCGGCCACGAACGCCACCAGAATGCTGACGAACACGAGCACCACGAGCGTGTAGGTGATCAGTGCCCGGCGTGTCGGCCAGATGACCTTGCGCAGCTCGGCGACGACTTCCCGCAGGAAGCGCCACACCTTGCGGAACGGCGAGACCCGACCCTTCCGGCCGTCCCGTGACGGAGTCGGCCGGCCCTTCGACTCGGTCGTGCGGGTGGCACCGGAGTCCGGTCCGCCCGCCCGATCACCGCCCTGCCGGGCGGAAGCACGGGAGGAGCGGCGCTCGCGTCGTGCGGCGGCGCTGGAGGGCTGAGCAGCCTTGTCCTGCTGCTCGTCCGGCCCCTGCTCGCGGTCGTCGCTCACGCCTGCATCCTCCGCTCACCGTGTGCATCGACGCAGGGGTGACAGGACTCGAACCTGCAACCTGCGGTTTTGGAGACCGCTGCTCTGCCAATTGAGCTACACCCCTTCGCGGCCGTCGGCCGCGACGGAACACACGATACGCCACGCCCGAATTCGACCGCTGTCGAGCTCGGGTGCGGGTTCACCGGCATCCCAAGACGGGAAGTGTACGGGACGCTCCCCCCACCGCCGCACGCGCGTCCGGCTAACCGGAGAAGCCCAGGCGGGGAGCGTGCCGCCGAGCTCCGGCACCTTTGCGAAGATGCCGTCATGGCCACACCAGCAGAGCAGTCCCAGCCCACCACGCCGCCGTCCCGGGTCTCCGCCCGCGTCGGGGGGATCAGCGAGTCCGCGACCCTGGCGGTCGATTCCAAGGCGAAGGCGCTCCGGGCCGCCGGGCGACCGGTGATCGGCTTCGGCGCCGGGGAGCCGGACTTCCCCACGCCGGCCCCGATCGTCGAGGCCGCCGCCGCGGCCTGCTCCGACCCCCGCAACCACCGCTACAGCCCGGCGGCCGGGCTGCCGGAGCTGCGCGAGGCGATCGCGAAGAAGACGCTGCGCGACTCCGGGGTGACCGTGGAGCCGAGCCGGGTGCTGGTCACCAACGGCGGCAAGCAGGCGGTCTACCAGGCCTTCGCCACCCTGCTCGACCCGGGCGACGAGGTGCTGCTGCCCGCGCCGTACTGGACGACCTACCCGGAGGCCATCACCCTCGCCGGGGCGGCCCCGGTCGTGGTGCCGACCGACGACAGCACCGGCTTCCTCGCGAGCGTCGAGCAGCTGGAGGCCGCCCGCACCCCGCGCACCAAGGTGCTGCTGTTCAACTCGCCGTCCAACCCGACCGGCGCGGTCTACCCGCCGGAGCAGGTGAAGGCGATCGGCGAGTGGGCGCTGCGGCACGGCATCTGGGTCGTCACCGACGAGATCTACGAGCACCTCGTCTACGGCGAGGCGCGGCACTCCTCGATCCTCGCCGAGGTGCCCGAGCTCGCCGAGACCTGCGTGGTGCTCAACGGCGTGGCCAAGACCTACGCCATGACCGGCTGGCGGGTCGGCTGGATGATCGGCCCCCAGGACGTGATCAAGGCCGCGACGAACCTGCAGTCGCACCTGTCGTCCAACGTGGCCAACGTGTCGCAGCGGGCCGCGCTGGAGGCCGTGAGCGGGCCGCTGGACGCCGTCGCCGAGATGCGCGCCGCGTTCGACCGCAGGCGGCGCACCATCGTGCGGATGCTCTCCGAGATCCCCGGCGTGACCTGCCCGGAGCCGCAGGGCGCGTTCTACGCCTACCCGTCGGTGCGGGAGCTGCTGGGCAAGGAGATCCGCGGCGTCCGACCGCGGACCAGCACCGAGCTCGCCGAACTGGTGCTCGACCAGGCGGAGGTGGCGGTCGTGCCCGGGGAGGCCTTCGGCACGCCCGGCTACTTCCGGCTGTCCTACGCGCTCGGCGACGAGGACCTCGCCGAGGGCGTGGGCCGCATGGCCGAACTGCTGCGCGAGGCCCGCTGAGCGACTCCCCGCGAAACCGGCCGCCGCCGGGATGCCGGTGGCGGCCGGTTTCGCCGCCCGCATCCCGGCGGACGCGGCGCAGGGCGCCGATCAGCCCCGCGGGGGGCGGACGATCGCGCTGGCGCCGCCCAGGACGCCCTGGTCGCCGCTGCGGGCCGAGATGGAGACCTTCACGGTGCCGTCCTCGTTGACCGCGGCGACCTTGCCGGTCAGCTCCACCCGCGCGCCGATGCCGTCGTCCGGCACCACGACGGGCCGGGTGAACCGCACCCCGTAGTCGATGATCGCGCCCGGATCGCCGGTCCACTCCGAGACCAGGCGCCCCGCCAGCGCCATCGTGAGCATCCCGTGCGCGATCACGTCGGGCAGGCCCACCTCGGTGGCGAACCGCTCGTTCCAGTGGATCCGGTTGAAGTCCCCGGAGGCGCCCGCGTAGCGCACCAGGTCCTCGCGGGTCACCGCGACCTCCAGCGCCGGGAGCTCGTCGCCCTTGGCGACCTCGGACCACCGCACCGTCATGCCTGCTCCCCCTGTTCCGCCGTGCCGCGCGCGACCAGCGTCGAGATCGCCGTGCAGACCGGCTCCCCCTCGGAGGTGCCGATCTCGGCCCGCACCGTCAGGAAGTCGTTGCCCGCGCGGGCCTTGATGTCGTCCACCACGACGACCGTGCGCAGCACGTCCCCCGCCCGGATGGGCCGGTGGTGGGTGAAGCGCTGGTTGCCGTGCACGACCTTGCTGTAGTCCAGGCCCAGCGCCTCGTCGGCCACCACGGCGTCGTGCGCGCGCATCGACAGCAGCACCGCGAAGGTGGGTGGCGCGATCACGTCCGGGTGGCCGGCGGCGCGCGCGGCGGCCGCGTCCCGGTGCAGGGGGGAGGTGTCCTTGATCGCGTCGGCGAACTCGCGGATCTTCTCCCGGCCCACCTCGTAGGGCTCCGTGGGCGGGTACTCACGTCCGATGAATGACTGGTCTAGCGGCACGAACGCAGGCTACAGATCGACGCGCGGGCGAACGCCACCAGACGCGAAGAACCCGCCGCGGCGAGCGCCGGGCGGGTTCTCCGAGTTCGACTGGAGCGCTGGTGTCAGCGGGTCTCCTTGTGAGTGCGGTGCGTCCCGCAGTGGGAGCAGAACTTCTTCATCGCCAACCGGTCCGGGTCGTTGCGCCGGTTCTTGTTGGTGATGTAGTTGCGGTTCTTGCACTCCTCGCAGGCCAAGGTGATCTTGGGGCGAACGTCGGTGGCGGCCACGGAGGTGCCCTTCCTCTCTCGTACTGCGTCCTAGGAGGCTCGCTCGACCAGCGTGGGCGAACCGAAGTGGTAGCGGTGGCCGGACTTGAACCGACGACACAGCGATTATGAGCCGCTTGCTCTACCGACTGAGCTACACCGCCGAGGACAACCTGTCAGGTTCTTCACCGAGGTTACCTCATGCAAAACAGCCGCAGCACCCAGATCCCCGAGCACCGCGACTGTTTTCCGAGCCCCAATACGGAATCGAACCGTAGACCTTCTCCTTACCATGGAGACGCTCTGCCGACTGAGCTATTGGGGCATGTCCTTGCGGAGCGATTAGAACTCTACACACCCGCCCCGGGAGCCCCGCACCGGGGGTCCCCTTTCGGGGAAGTCCCAGCTCAGCCACCGCGGAACGGGCCCGGACGCGTGGAGCGGCGCGCTCCGGACGATCAGTGCACGAGTGTGAGGACGGTCTCGGACTTGGCGCCCCGGGCCTTCACGGTCCGGGCCTGCAACCACGCCTCCAGCCGGTCCTCCGGCAGCGGACGGGAGATCAGGTAGCCCTGCGCGATGTCGCAGCGCATCCCGACGAGCTGGTCCCTCGCCGCGTCGTCCTCGACGCCCTCCGCGACCACGACCAGGTCCAGGGAGTGCCCGAGCTCGACGATGGTGCGCACGACCGCCATGTCGCTGAGGTCGGTGCCCATCCCCAGCACGAAGCTCTTGTCGATCTTGACCTCGTCCACCGGCAAGGTCCGCAGGTACGCCAGCGAGGAGTAGCCGGTGCCGAAGTCGTCGACCGCCAGCACCACGCCCAGCGCGTGCAGCCGCCGCAGCACCGGCATGGAGCGCTCCGGCTCCTCCATCACCGAGGACTCGGTGAGCTCGAAGGTGAGCAGCTCAGCGGGGACGTCGTGGCGCTGGAGCGCCTCGGCGACCCGGTCCGGGAAGGACTCGTCGTTGAGGTTGCGCACCGAGAGGTTCACCGCGACCGACATCCGCAGGTCGCGGTCCATCCACTCCCGGACCTTGATCAGCGCGCGCTCCATCACGAAGGAGGTCAGCGCGTCGACCAGACCGGTCGCTTCCACCACGGGCACGAACTCGTCCGGATCGAGGCGGCCGTACTCGGGGTGCCACCAGCGCACCAGGGCCTCGGCTCCGACGACCTGCCTGCCGGGCAGCGCCACCTTCGGCTGGTAGTGCACCTCGACCTGCCCGGTGTCCAGCGCCTGCCGGAACTGGGTGACCAGCTGGAAGCGGCGCAGGAACACCTGGCCCATCGCCGGGGCGTAGCCGCGGATCACGTCCTTGCCGTTGCGCGCCGCCCGCACCGCCACGTCGGCGTGCTGCAGCAGCGTGTCGATGTCGTTCTCGGCGTCCGCGTCGGCGGGCGCCGAGGAGGCGAAGCCCGCGACGCCGCCCGCCTCCACCACCAACCGGTCCAGCGGGTAGGACTCGCCGATCACCTCGCAGAGCCGGGCGCCCACCTGCTGCGCCTGCTCCTCGGTGCGGTCGGTGAGCAGCACGGCGAAGGAGTTCGCCTCCAGCCTCGCGAGCGGCACCTCCGTTCCCAGCTCGCCGAGCATCCGCTGCCCGGCCGCGACCACGATCCGGTCGCCCCAGGCGTAGCCGAGGGCCTCGCTGACCGTGGTGAGCAGGTCCAGGTCGACGCGCACCACCACGGCGGTGCGCCCGGCCCGCAGCTCCTCGGCCGCCATCTCTCGGAAGCCCGCGCGGTTGAGCAGACCGGTCAGCAGGTCGTGGTAGGCGTCGTGGCGCAGCCTGGCCAGCAGCCGCCGGTTGTCCATCGCGGTAGCCAGGTGGCTGGCCAGGGTGTGCAGCAGCCGCACGTCGGCGCGCCCGAAGCCGCGCCACCGGCTGACCCGGTCGTGCGCCTCCACCGCGCCGAGCAGCTGGCTGGCGCCGCGCAGCGGTACCACCAGGGATTCGTAGGCACCGCGCATCCGCAGCGCGCGGCGCACCTCGTCGGGCGCTTCGAGCGTGCGGAAGGAGCGGACGTGGCTGCCGGGCAGCTGCAGCAGCGGGTCGTCGCGCAGCGCGTGCGGGCCGGCGAGCCGGGCCGCCTCCGGCAGCGGCTCGCCCGCGACCAGGGTGCTCACCTCGCCGCGCGGGTCGAGGCGCAGGCGCAGCACCACCCGCGTCGCGTTGAGCTGCTCGCGGATGCGCTCCGCGACCGGTTCCCACTCGGTGACCGAGGTGGTGTCGTCCTCCGGTTCGGGGTTGCGCACTGCGGCCTGCCCGGACCGCGCCACGCTGAGGCTCACGTCGCTGAGCGCCTCCAGGTCGCGCTGCTCCCGCAGCAGACCGGAGTAGGCCCGGTAGAGGCCGACGACGGCGACCGCGACGAGCGCCACCAGCAGCCAGCCCCAGCGGGTGCTCTTGGCGACCTCGTAGCCGATCAGGCCGACGGAGGTGTTGAGCAGGCCCACGGCCAGCGTGCGCACGGAGAGCCGCCCGGCGGCGCTCATCCGCATCGCCCCGCCGAGCACGCTCAGCGCGGCCAGCGCGAACGCGCAGCTGATCAGGGGGGAGGTGAGGGTGCCGAGCACCGGACCGAACCAGTCCGGGGCCTCCCGCGGCATCGCGCCCTGCACGGCGCGGGCGACCGCGAACGGCACCGCGATCTCCAGGCACATCACGCCGGCGTTGTAGACGACGTGCGTGGCCGCGCGCCGCCCGACCTGGGCGCCGAGGCCCGCGAGCAGGTTGGCCGCGAGCACCACTTCGAACGGCGCGGTCAGCAGCCCGAGGATCAGCGGGATCTCGGTGAAGGAGATGGTCCAGCCGACGCGCTTGACGTCGACGTCGATGGTGAGCTGCTCGGCGACGAGGAAGCCGATCGCCAGCAGGGGCCCGATGTAGAGCAGGCTGGAGTCGTACCGGAAGTCGAGCCAGAACGAGGTCAGCCCGGAGAACAGCAGTCCCGCCATCAGGGTCATCAGCGAGAACGCGGTGAACGTCCGCCTGCGCGCCGGATCGACCTCGGCCCGCACCGGCGGACGCGGGGTGTTCAGCGTCGCCTCCGGATCGAGGGTGTGGTGACTCTCGATCATCCACCCTCCTCCTGTCCGGCGACACGAATGTCGCACCGGATTGCCCAGCCGATCGTGACTCACGACGGGCACCATTGGCCAGGCCCAAGGACCCGAGCACGCGGCGTCAAGATCCCTTCCCGGGCGGCTCGCGAGGCGTGGACCAGCCCGCCCACCTGCGCGAACATCGAACTGACCAGCGTCTTCGGGCCGGAACATCCTCGCGCGCCGGGTGTCGACTTGTCGCCCGCGACGCGTTCCGCGCGATGTGAAAAAGCCCGCAGCAACCGAATCGCGTTCATGCGGAGAGTATCCACTTGACACGATCTGTGACCGAAATTCCGTCAATCGGAGTAACGACTCAGCACAACCCGAGTTCGTCCACGTAATCACGCAGCGCTCGATCGAGATCCGCCAGCCCCGACTCCTCGGTCGGCAGGTGGCCCGCCCCGTTCAGCGACGCGAACCGACCCGCCGAGCCGAGCCGTTCGTAGAACTCCGCCGACAGCCGCGGTGGCGTCCACCGGTCCTCCGCCGGATGGGCCAGCAGCACCGGCGGCCCCGCGTAGTCCTCGGGCTCGGCCGCGGGCGCGGCGATGATGAGGCTGCGCAGGAACCCGAGCGACATCCAGAGCCCACCGCCCAGCGGATCCGCCCAGATGGCGTGGGCGAACTGCGCGTGGTTCGACATCGCCGCGATGTTCACCAGCCAGCGCACCGGTGCCCACGCCGGCGGCAGCGGCACCGGAACCGACCCGGGCAGCAGCCCGAGGAGCCCCGCCCAGCGACCCGCTTCGGGCGTGGTCGCCAGCATCCGGCGCACGTCCTCCCGGCGCGGATCGGCGAGCCCGGTCGCGACCACCCCCGCGATCGAGCCGTCCGCACCGGCGCGCGCGGCGACGTCGTAGGCCAGTCGCCCTCCCGACCCCACGCCCATCAGGACGACGGGGCGCTCGTCCGCTCGCCGTTCCGCCGCCACCAGGTCGGTGACGCACCGCAGCCAGCTCTCGTAGGTCGCGGGCCGCACGCCGCGGGAGGTCAGCCCGAACCCCGGCAGGTCCGGCGCCAGGAATTCGAGGTCCGCGAGCGCGGGCAGCCTGCCGTAGGGCGAGAGCATCCGCCCGTACCCGCCGATGCCGTGCAGCGCGATGACCTTCGCCGGAGCGTCCGGCCGCGCGATCCGGTCCAGGTGCACCTGTCTGCCCCGCCAGGGCCACCAGCTCTCCGCCGGGAACGACCCGCCGACCGGTTCTCCGCCCGGTGTGACGTCGAGGCTGAGCCCGCTGGGGAAGAACTCCTGGTAGCGGAGCCAATGCCGGTGCTCCGCGTAGCTGGGACCGACGACGTTGTCGGATCCTGGTTCGGATACTGCTCGCACAGCTCGACGGTACGGAGTGGACGACGCCATGCGCATCAGCCACGAGCAGGCACGCTACTGGTTCCAGCAGGCCGCGGTCGCGCGGTTGGCGACGGCCGACCCGGAGGCCCGACCGCACCTGGTCCCGGTGACGTTCGCGGTGCGCGGCGACGTGCTGGTGACCGCCGTCGATCACAAGCCGAAGTCGACCACGGCGCTGCGCCGGCTCCGCAACATCGAGCGGAATCCCCAGGTAGCGCTGCTGGTCGATCACTACTCGGCGGACTGGGAGCAGTTGTGGTGGGCCCGGGCCGACGGCCGCGCGGAGGTCCGTCCGGCCGAGCGGCACCCGGAGCTGGTCGGTGCGCTCACCGCGAAGTACGAGCAGTACCGGCACCACCCGCCCCGGCTCGACCTGATCGTCGTCCGGGTGGAGCGCTGGAGCGGCTGGCGCGCCGCCTAGTGATCATTATCACCGACCGCGCCGGCCCGTTCGGGTCACCAGCGTCCCGCGCACCAAGCACCCGCTGGTCCCCGGCGGGGAGCAGCGGCACCCCCGGCCGCCGGCGCAGGTGGCCAGCTGCCCGCAGGTCGCCTCGGGATCCACCACCTCGCCCTCGTGCGCGCGACCTCGGCCCGTCGCGCCGTCCCGCCATCGGCCGGGTCCCCTCGGTCGGCCGCCTGGCCGCTCCGGGCGGGCGCTGCTCCGCCGCCCGGCCTCGTCGGCGGACGGGCGGACTACGCTCCGGTGCGTGTCGGAAGAGCAGGTGCCCACGGCCGAGTTGTCCCGCCTGGCGACCGCGCTGGACGTCCTCGACGAGCGCGCCGCGCTCAACCACCGCTACCGACGGCTGATCACCGACTCCCGCGCGGCGCTGGCCACCCCGCGGATCCGGGCCACCCAGGCGCGCGGCATCGCCAAGAAGCTGATGGTGCTGGCGCGCGCGGCGGGGCCCGGCTTCCCCGACGACCTCCCGGAGCCCGAGCGGGCTGCCCTGCGCTCCGGGCTCGCGCAGGCGGACGAGCTCGTCTTCCACACCTGATCACCACCGGGGCGAGACCTCCCCCGAGCGATCCGCTTCGCGCCGCGCGGCTCCCGGTGCTCGTGCTCGTCGCCGCCCGCAGCGGTGCCGGGCCGGGCCGTGATCACCCGGTTCCGCTCCGTCCGGCGACCGCGCATACTCCAGGGTGCTCGTCCCCCCAGCAGAGGAGGTTCCGGTGGCACCGGAGCGCCAGTCCGACCAGCCCGGACTCACCGGAGAACCGGACACCAGCGGGCCCAGCGCGGCCCGGATGTACGACTACTACCTGGGCGGTTCGGCGAACTTCGCCGTCGATCGAGCGGCCGCCGACGAGCAGCTGCGCGTGCTGCCGAGCGTGGCCACCACCGCGCGGGCGAACCGGGCGTTCCTCAGCCGGGCCGTGCGCTTCTGCCTGGACCAGGGCGTGAACCAGTTCCTCGACCTGGGCTCCGGCGTGCCCACGGTCGGCAACGTGCACGAGATCGCGCACCGGCTCGACCCGGCGGCCCGGATCGCCTACGTGGACCGGGAACCGATCGCCGTCGCGCACTCCCGCAGGCTGCTCGGCGACGAGCGGCGGGTCACGGTCACCCAGGCCGACCTCACCGATCCGAGGGCCGTGCTCGACGCCCCCGGGGTGGCGGGCCTGCTCGACTTCGCACGGCCGGTCGCGGTGCTCGCGATCAGCGTGCTGCACTTCGTGCGCGACGACCAGGTTCCCGGACGCGTCCTCGCCACCTACCGGGACGCCTGCGTCCCGGGCAGCATCCTGGCGCTCTCGCACACCACGATCGAGAACCTCGCCCCCGACACCGTCGACCTCGGTCTCGCGATCTACCAGCGCACCTCGACCCCGGTGTTCCCCCGGCCGATCACCGAGGCGTCCGCACTGCTCGACGGTTACGAGATCCTCGATCCCGGAGCCGTCCCGGTCACGCGGTGGCGCCCCGACACCGAGGCGGACGCGGCGGCACCGGTCGCGAACACGTGGGCGGCGGTGGGGATCCGGCGCTAGACCGCCTCGCCCGGGATCTCCTCGTACCGCTCGCGCAGCTCGGTGAGCCCGGGGTGCGCGGTGGGCCACACGACGTCGTCGGCGGAGCGGATCGGGCGGATCCCGGTGGCGGCGTTCGTGGCGAACGCCGCCTCCGTCCCGGCCAGGTCCGCGAGCGTCAGCGGCTCCTCCACGTCCGGCTCGCCGAGGGCGTCGCGGAGCAGCGCCATCGTCACGCCGGGCAGGACCTCCGCGCGCGGCCACACGATCCGGTCTCCGCGGACGAAGCCGATGTTGGAGGTGGCGAGCTCGGAGACGGTGCCGTCGAGGTTCCGGAAGAGGACGTCGTCGAACCCAGCGCGCCGCGCGAGGCGGCGGTGCCGCATCGCGCCGAACAGGCCCACGTGCTTGATCGACGGTTCCTCGCGCCGGTGCGGGACCGAGCGCAACCGCAACGGCGCCGGAGCACCGCGCGGCGCCGGCCGGGTGGTGACGAGCACGGCCGGTTCCGCGTCCGCGCCGATCGAGCCGAGGTCCAGCGCGGGGTCGTGGATCGTCACCCGCGCCACGACCGGACAGTCCACATCGGACACCACCCGGCGGAGGTGGTCCCGCACCCGTTCCTCGTCGAGCTCGACCCCGAACAGCGCCCGGCAGTCCCCGGCGAGGCGGCGCAGGTGCAGGTGCAGCCCGCGCACCCTGCCGCCCTCGACCAGCATCGAGGTGAAGTGCCCGTAGTTCGTCAGGGCCAGCACCTCGAGGTGCTCCGGGCGCACCGGGGATCCGTTCAGCTCCACGCGGGCAAGCATCGCAGCCCGCAGCGGCCCGGCGGGTCACGGCTCCGCTCGGCCGCCCAGGTGACGGCTGAGGAACCGCTCCAGGGTGCGGTAGAGCTCGACGTTGCTGTCCGGGTTGATGAACCAGTGGCCTTCGCGCTCGTTGAGCAGGTGCTCCACCTCCGCGCCGCGAGCGCGCAGCGCGTTGACGATCCGGTCGGAGTGGCGGCGGGCGACGCGAACGTCGTTGGCCCCGTGGACGAGCAGCACCGGCGCGCGAACGTCCTCGACCCGGCTGATCGGGGAACGAGCGAGCATGTCGGCCTCCTGCACCGGGTCGTCCGGGTCACCGATGTAGCGGAGGTACGAGTTCTGGACGCCACGCCGGGCCGCGGGGATCACCGAGCGGACCAGGTCGGGCAGGTCGGACATGCCCGTGTAGCTGACCGCGGCCGCGAAGCGATCCGGGGTGAAGGCGGCGCCGACCAGCGCGGCGTACCCGCCGTAGGAGCAGCCGTAGATCGCGACCCGGTCCGGGTCGCTCCACCCTCGCTCGACGGCGTGGTCGACCGCGTCGAGCAGGTCGTCCTGCATGCGCCCGGCGAACTCACCGATCGCGGCGCGGGTGTAGGCCTTCCCGTAGCCGGTGGAGCCGCGGAAGTTGACCTGCAGCACGGCGTAGCCGCGGTTGGCCAGGAGCTGCACCTCCGGGTCGTAGCCCCAGCTGTCGCGGTACCACGGCCCGCCGTGCACCAGGAGCACCGTCGGCAGCCCGCGCGGTTCGACGCCGACCGGCAGGGTCAGGTGGCACGGCACGCGCAGCCCGTCGCGGGCCGTCGCGGTGATCGGGGTGACCGGGGCCAGCTGCCCCGGGTCCAGCCACGGGCAGGGCCGGAACAGCCGTCGAGCGCGCCCGGTCCCGTGGTCGTAGCACCAGGTGACACCGGGATCGCGGTCGTGGGTGAAGTCCACCACCCAGCGAGTTCCGGTCGCGTCGCAGGAGACGTGGCCCAGGTCGCCGTCGGAGAGCTCCTCCAGCCTCGGCAGGACCTCGGCGAAGTCCGGGTGCAGCGCGTGGATCACCTGGCGCTCGCCCAGGTAGCGCGCGCCGAGCAGCTCCCCGGTCGCCGGGTGCAGGATCAGCGAGGAGGGGAAGCGCGGGTCCGCCTCGGGACGCGGGGTGTCCAGATCGTGCACGGGGTGGCTGTCCACTCCGGACTGCTCCCCGGTCATCAGGTCCACCCGGACGAGCCGGGTGCGGTCCGAGTCCCGCGACGACCCGATCCACAGCCCCGTTCCGTCCGGGGTGAGGGCGCGCGGGAGCACGGCCAGCGGGTGATCGTGGCCCGAGAACCGCGCGATGGGGCGGCGGTCGCCGCCGTTCCAGTTCTCGAGCAGGTGGTCACCGTCGTCGTCCAGGGAGAAGGTGAACAGCTCGCCCCGCGACGTCGGCAGCCAGTCGAGCACGTCGCCCGGGTTCTCCACGAGCGTGGTGAGCCGGCCGGTGACGAGGTCGAGTTCGTGCAGGTCGGCGAGGTCCGGTCGGCGCGCGTTCAACCCCACGTGCGCGGTGCCCGGACGACCCGGGAGGAAGTGCGCGCCGAGCACGCGGGCTCCGGGGAACGGAGTCAGGTCGACCGCCGGTTCACCGGGTGCCAACAGGTCGGCGCGGTGCAGGTGGTGGTTCTCGTCGCCGTCGGAGTCCTGCAGGAACAGCAGGTGGCGGGAGTCGTCGGCCCAGAAGAAGGTGTCGATGCTGCGACGCTCGTCGGAGGTGACGCGCTCGGCGGCGGGTCCGCCGTCGCTGTCGGCCCAGTCCGAATCCAGGTCGCGCACGAAGACGTTGAGCCGGTCCCGCCAGGGCGCGAGGTAGGCGACCTTCGTGCCGTCCGGGGAGATCCGGGCTCGGCTCCGCGCGGGCAGCCCGAAGAACTCCTGGGCGGTGATGAGCGGCGGGAGTGCCATCGTGCTCCTCCTGGGGCTGGGTCTCGGATGCCCCAGCGCACACCCGGCCGCCGCGGCCACCTCAAGCCCTCGCGGGGTGTGTCCCCCGCCACTTCCGCGCCGTTCGGGACTCCTGGAGCGGGCTGTGGCGCCCCGGGCTTCCGGAGCTCGCGCGGCCGCGGCCCCGCCCGGGCGCTTCGGATCGCCAGATCCGCGCACGGCGGGCGCGGCCGATCGGCCAGGAGTTCGGACCGATCGGCCGACCGGAGCGGCCTGCCGGGGGAAGTGCGCACCTCCCACCGGCTGCGAACGTTCCCGCCGATCGGCCTCCGCACCAGCGGTGGCACCTGGCGCGTCTCGACCGAGGGAGAAGAGCACATGCAGCAGGGACGCTCGGCGCGCGGTTCGGTGGTTCTCGCCGCCGTCCTCGTCGCGGGCTCGTTCACACCGACCGCCCTCGCGGGGCCCTCCGCCGCGGACTCCGCGACGAAGCCGCTGCGCACCAACGGGGCGGCCGTTCCGGCGCTGGACTGGGCGCCGTGCGAAGGCGGGGCCGGCTACGAATGCGCGACGGCCGAGGTCCCGCTGTCCTATCGCGACCCATCGGGCCAGCAGATCCAGCTCGCCGTGGGCAAACTCCCCGCCGCCGATCAGGAGCGGAAGCTCGGCACGATCTTCTACAACCCCGGCGGGCCGGGGAGCAGCGGCAGGTTCCCCCCAGAGCTGACCCCGGAGCTGCACCAGCGGTTCGACATCGTCGGATTCGACCCGCGCGGCATCATCGCGAGCGACGGGTTGAACTGCTTCACCGGTCCCGACGATGATTTCCACTGGATGAGTTCCTTCCCCGCGACCCCGGAGCAGGAGCGGGCCGCGATCGAAGAGACCGCGCACGGGGTCGAGCAGTGCGCCCGGAACGCGGGACCGCTGCTGAAGCACACGTCGACGGCGAACGTGGCGCGCGACCTCGATCTGCTGCGCGAGGCGGTCGGGGAGGACCGGCTCGACTACTACGGCCTCTCCTACGGAAGCCACCTCGGCACCGTGTACGCGAACCTGTTCCCGGAGCGGGTGGGCTCGGTGGCGATCGACGCCGTGGTCGACCCGATCGAGTGGACCACCGGGTACCGGCCGGACGAGGCGACCGAGCCGATGACCTTCCGGATGGGCGCCCACGGCGGTGCCCAGCAGGCGCTGCGCGCGTTCCTCGACGCGTGCGCGGACGACGAGCGCTGCGCGTTCCGGGAACCGGGTGCCGATCTGCTCGGCAAGTACGACGCGCTGCTGGACCGGTTGCAGGCCGAGCCGGTCGTGGTCCCCCAGCCCGACGGGACTTCGAGCGAGGTGACGTACCAGGCGGCGGTGATGAGGACGTGGCGCGCGCTCAACAGCGCCTCGGCATCGGCCGTGCTCGCGGGGTTCCTGCAGCAGGTGCACGAGCTCTCCCTGCCCGGTGCCGCCGGAGCGGAACCGGCCGATTCGGTTCCGGAAGCCTCGGTTCCGGCCGCCTCGCGCGGCGGCGCCCCGGGAATGGAGCAGATGCTCAGCGTGATGTGCAACGACGGCGACAACCCGGGCGACCCCGCGGTGTGGCCGGACCACGCGCGACGGGCCAACGAGGTCGGCCGCGGTTTCGGCTCGTACTGGACGTACCTGACGCTGGGCTGCGCGACCTGGCCCGGCGGGCCCGACCCGGACCGCTACACCGGGCCGTGGGACCGGGAGACGGCCTCGCCGGTGCTGGTCATCGGCAACCGGCAGGGTGATCCGGCGACGCCCTACGACGACGCGCGCAAGACCTCCGAGCTGCTGGCCGATGCCCGGTTGCTCACGTTCGACTCGTTCGGGCACGGCGCCCGCGGCGAGAGCGCCTGCGTCGACGCGGCGTTGAACGCGTACTACGGCGAGGGCGTCCTCCCCGCCGTGGGCGCGGTCTGCGAGCCGGACCGAGGCCCGTTCGACCCCGCGCCCTGACGGCCTGGTGGTCTCGGTCGCCGCGAGCGGGGGGCTGATCGGCCGGAGGTCCCGGCCGATCGGCGGCCCCGGGCGACCGGTCGGACGAGGTGCGCTCCCCTCCCCGGTTGCGACCGTTCCTCCTGACCGATTTCCGCACCAGCGGTGGCGCCGGACGGCGCGCAGCACGACCGAGGGGGAGAACACGTGCAACAGGAGCACATTCCGGCGAGCCAGGCGGTGCTGACGGGCACCGGCCTGGCGAAGCAGTACGGCGAGCACTGGGCGTTGGGCGGCGCCGACATCGCCGTGCGAGCTGGTGAAGTGCTGGCGATCGTCGGCCCGTCCGGCTCCGGCAAGACCACGATGTTGCACGTGCTCGCCGGGATCCTGCGCCCGGATCGCGGGGAGGTCGCTCTCGGCGGGCGCCGCGTCGACCAGCTCTCCGAGACCAAGCGCAGCGAACTGCGGCGGCACGAGTTCGGATTCGTGTTCCAGCAAGGGATGCTCGTCGGGGAGCTGACCGCCGAGGAGAACGTGGCGCTGCCGCTGCTGCTCGGCGGCACCGACCGGCGCCAGGCCACCGGCACCGCCCGCGAGTGGCTGGCCAAGCTGGGGCTGAGCGGCATGGAGCAGCGCCTGCCCGGCCAGCTCTCCGGGGGGCAGGCCCAGCGGGTCGCGATCGCGCGGGCGATGGCGCACGAGCCCAAGGTGATCTTCGCGGACGAGCCGACGGGCGCGCTGGACACCCGCACCGGTGAGGCGACGATGCGGGCGCTGGCGGACGGTGCGAGCCGTTCGGGTGCCGCCGTCGTCGTGGTCACCCACGACCGCGAGCTGGCCGCCCGGTGCGACCGGGTGGTGGAGATCCGCGACGGGCTCATCGTGAACGGCGCGCCCGCGCGCGGCGGGGTGGTGGCGGGATGAATCCCGTGCAACTGGCCGTGCGGGTGCTGCGGCACGACTCACGCACCCGGACCTCGGCGATCCTGACCGCCGCGGGCGTGATGGTGGCGACCGCGCTGATCCTGATCCTCACCGCGCTGCCGCACGCCGCGCAGGCGCGCTCCGAGCGTTCCTCCTGGCAGTACGGGCACCCGGGCGTCTCCGAATCGGGCGGGGTGGAGCTGTCCTCGCAGGACTGGGTGCAGGGCGAGCTGATCACGCGGCTGGACGTCTCCGGCACCGCCGGCGGTGGAGCGGGCCCGGAGCGCCCGGCTCCTGGTGAAGTGCTGCTGTCCCCGGCTCTCGCCCGGAAGGTCGCGGAACTGCCGGACAGCGCGCTCGCCGACCGCTTCCCCGGCCGCGTCTCGGGCGAGATCGCGCCGCGGCAGCTGCGCTACCCGGAACAACTCGTCGCCGTCGTCGGGCACCCGGAGGGCGCTCTGGACCAGGCCGCCGCGATCGCGACCCCCTATTCGCTGGCGGAGATCGAGGCGACCGCCGAGGACGAGCTGCTGCGGCCGATGGCGCTGTTCGGGTTGTTCGTGCTCGCGGCGCCCAGCCTCGTCCTGGTCGCGTCGGCCTCCCGGCTGACCGCGGCACGCCGGGAGCGCCGGATGGCGTCGTTGCGGATGGCGGGCGCGACCCCCGCCCAGGTGATCTCGGCGGTGGCCGCGGAGACCGGGCTCGCCGCGGCGGCCGGGACCGCGGCGGGACTGCTGCTGATCTGGCCGCTGCGCTACCTGATCGCCGTGATCCCCTGGGGCGGCGGAAGCTGGTTCCTCAGCGACATCACCCCGTCGATCTGGTCGGTGCTGGGCGTCGCGATCGGCGTTCCCGCGCTGGTGGTTGTCTCGTCCGTGCTGGGCATCCGCCGGGTCGTGAGCTCGCCGCTGAGCGCGGCCACCGAGCAGCAGCGCAGCCGGCCAAAGGCGTGGCGGCTGCTGGTCATCGCGGTGGTCGCCGGGTTGTTCGTGCTCGGCATGATGAAGTACGACGACGGCGCGGGGTTCCTGGTGCTCGTCGCCCCGATCGCCGGGGTCGTGTGGTCGTTCTCGCTGGTCGGACCCTGGATCACCGCCACCATCGGCCGCCTGTTCACCCGGTTCTGGCGTCGTCCTTCGGTGCTGCTGGCCGGCAGGCGGCTGGTCAGCGATCCGAAGGGCGCCTACCGGTCGTCCTCCGGCATGGTGCTCGCGGTGTTCATCGGCTCCCTGGCGCTCACGGCGTTGCCCGCCATGAACGCCGGACCCAGCTCGATGGGCAGCTCGAACAAGGATGACGTGATCCTCGCGGACGTGCCCAGCGGTCAAGCTCCCGAGCTGCGCCAACGTCTCGCCGACCGGTTCGCGGAGCACGGCGTGCGAGCCGCGGCCGCCAACTACGAGTGGATCCAGCTCGACGCTCCGGACGGCTCCTCCACCTACGGTCTGCTCATCGACTGCCACGCGGCTCGCGAGGTGACCCCGCACCAGCCCTCGTGCGAGGGACCGCCCGGCATCCACGCGCCGAGCGACCTGCCGACCTCCGGACTCACGATCACCCCGGCCGGCGTGGCCTCCGATGACGAGCCCCCCGCCACCCCGGTCCCGCCGGGAACTCCGGTCACCACCGAACCGGGCCTGGGGACGGTGATCGTCGATCCGGGCGCCGTGCCCGCGCTGGAAGGCTCGGGGGAAGCCACCTTGTCGGTGCTCCCGCGCACCGAGGCCGACCGGGTCGAGGCGCGCACCGCTCTGGCGCAAACGGCTCCCGGTGCGGACATCGAGTCGCTCGAGTCGCGCAACGTCGCCAGCGCGGTCATGACCGGAGATCTGCACCGGATCACGGTGATCGGGCTGTCGATCGCGGCGGTGCTCGCGGCGGCCAGCGCGGCGATCACGGCCGCGGGTTCGGTCATCGATCGGCGCCGCACGCTGGGAGCGCTGATGGCAGCCGGAACGCAGAGCCGAGTGCTGGTCCGCGCCCTGCACACCGAGGCCGCGCTGCCAGCGCTGGTCGCGGCCGGCATGGCGACCGCCGGAGGCGCGGGCATCAGCCTCGGTCTGCTCAAGGCCCTGGATCAGGACACCACGCTGACACCCTCGATCCTGGCCCCGATCGTGCTCGGCCTGCTGGTGGCGGCGCTGGCGGCGACGGCGAGCGGGCTGATGCTGCGCAAGATCGCGACGGAGCCCCTCGCCGACGAGTAGCGGAGCACTCGACGGCGGCGGCGAGCGCACCTCGCGCCCGCCGCCGCCGGTGCGCCGGAACCACGTCCGCTCGGCGACCGCTTTCGGCGCGCATTCGGCACAGACTCCCGCCACCGGCCGTGGCCAGCCGGACGCGGCGAAACGGCCCGGTGACCTTGTTCTCACAGGTCACCGGGCCGTTTCGGCTGGTGCGCCAGGTGGAGGATTCGAACCTCCGAAGCTGTCGCGGCTGGATTTGCAGGGCGCCTCCGCAGGGCTCCCACGTGCAAGCATTCCTCCGCACGTCCGGGGGCAGGACGTCGCTGTCGGGCTCATCGGGGCACGACGTCCGTGGACTGGATGCCCAGAGCGCGTGCCACCAACTCCCCGCGGCTGCGCACGCCGAACTTGGCGAAGATCGATTTCAAGTGGTCCTGCACGGTGTGGGGCGACACGGCGAGCGCGGCGGCGATTCCCGTGGACGGCAGGCCGGAGATCACCTGCCGCAGGATCTCCTGCTCCCGCGCCGTCAGCCCGTGGGCCAGCGCGAGCGTCTCGGTGATGTGGGAGGTCGGAGACGGCTGGATGACGATCGAGGCGCCCTGGTTCGGATCTCCGTCGAGCGGCGACCCCCACAGCGACAGCCACCGGCCGGCGCGGGACCGCACCCGCAGGTACGCCTCTTCTCCGCGTCCGGCTCGGGCCGCCGCGGCCACCTCGTGCGGGGGCAGCGTGCCGAGCTCGTCGAGCCAGCGGCGCGCCGTCTCGTTGGCGACGAGGGTGCGGCCCTTCTCGTCGAGCACCAGGACGCCGGGCCCGGGCGTCGCCGACGGCGCTCCCGGTGCCGCGTTGACGCAGGCTCGGCGCAGGGCCACCGCGACCGGACGCGACAGCGACCGCAGCAGCCCCGCCTCGCGTGGGGTGAAGTCAGCCCGCCCGCCGCGCCGGAACAGCGCCAGCGCGCCCCAGCACTCCCCGTCCGCGAGGAAGACGGCGCGCAACTCGTCCTGGGCGTCGATGGCCGGAAGGACAGCCCGGAGGCGTTCGCTTCCGCGCGAAGCGGCGCTGCGGCTGAGGATCCCGACGGTGCGGCCGGTGCGCGCGAGGTCGGCGAACTTGTCCACGTCGGCGACGAGGTACTCGTTGTGCGCCGCGAGCATCGCGTTGCCCGGCGGGATGCCGTCGGACAGGTCATCGGTGACCAGCATCGTCCACGGATCGATGGTGGCGAAGCAGTACGCGTCGTGGGCGATGTCCTGTCCCAGCCGCGCGATCACCCGGGCGCGGAGGGTCCGCGAGTCCAGATCGAGCCGGCAGGTCCGCGCGATGTCGCTCTCCAGCTTCGCGGCGCGCCCCGGAGATCCCCCAGGTCTCGGGGGATCGAGGCGCGCGGAGCCCCGCGCTGGGACGCCGGGCCTGGTCACGCGACGGTCACCGGCAGGGCGACGATGCCGTTCATGAGCAGGCTGGGGTGCCGTCCCGGTTCGGTCTCCGGGTCGACCAGCCGCAGTCGGGGGAACTGGCGCAGCAGGCTGCCGACGGCGATGCGGCCCTCCAGTCTGGCCAGCGGTGCGCCGAGGCAGTGGTGCAGACCGTGCCCGAACGCCAGGTGCGAGGTGGCAGCACGGGTGATGTCGAAGCGGTCCGGCTCGGCGAAGCGCTCCGGGTCCCGGTTGGCGGCCAGGAGCGACGGCAGTACGACGTCGCCGCGGGGGATGGTCACCCCGCCGACGGTGATCGGCTCGGTGGCGACTGACGGGATGGGCACCTGCTTCGGCCCGTCGTAGCGCAGTTGCTCCTCGATGACCGCGGCGAGCCGGTCGGGTTCCTCGCGCACCAGTCGCAGCTGGACCGGGTGGGAGAGCAGGGAGCGCACGGCGCCGGTGATGAGGTTGACCGTTGTCTCGTGTCCTGCGGCGAGCAGCAGGAACACCGTCGAGCTCAGCTCGTCGGCGGTCAACCGGTCGTCTCCGTCGTGCACGTGCATCAGCGCGGACAGCAGGTCGTCGGCGGGTGCCCGGCGCTTGTCGGAGATCATCTTTCGCACGTAGGCGACCATCTCCTCGGCCGCGCGCAGGTAGGTGCCGGCGGGGTGCGCCGAGCCGTTGACGATGACCGACGACCAGCCGCGGAACGCCTCGCGGTGGTCCACCGGGACGCCCAGCAGCTCGGCGATCACGGTGATGGGCAGGGGGTAGCCGAGGGCCGCGACGAGGTCCACGGGTGAACCGTCGGCGCCGGCCCGTCCCAGTGCATCGAGCAGCCCGTCGGTCGTCTCCTGCACCCGGGGGCGGAGTTCCTTGACGCGGCGGGCCGTGAACGCCGAGGTCACCAGCTTGCGCAGCCGGGTGTGGTCGGGCGGGTTGGAGGTGAGCACGCTGGTGTACATGGCGGCGTGCAGGTGATCGGGGGTGACGTCCCGGTGCGGTACGACCTGGTTGTGCTTGGCCATGGCCGGATGTGCCAGCAGTTCTTTGACCTCGGCGTAGCCGGTGACCAGCCACGCTGAGCCGCCGGTGAACAGCGTGATGCGCTGCACCGGACCGGACTCCCGGAGCGCTGCCACGGCGGCGTGCCGGGCTGTGCCGGTGGTCTCGGTGAACGGTGAGGGGGTCGGGTCTTCGGCAGGCATGGAACTCTCCGACGGGGTTCGACGCAGGACATCGACCGGACGAACGTCCCGGAGGGGCCGTCGGTCCCGTCCTCGGCGAGCTCCCCGCGGAACGCGGCCGACGACCGCATCGTCCGACGCCGACGTGGCGGGCGGCTCCGTCACGTCCGCGTGGGGCGGGACGGAGCCGCCCGGTCGACAGGCAGTCTATGGGGTCGGTCCTCGGCGCGGCGGCGTTCGTTTCCTTACGAGAAGGAGACGTCCGCCCGTCGCGGAGCTGCGAACACGCCTCCCGGTCAGCGGTTGGGCAGGTCCTGCGCCGGAACTCCGAGCATCTCCGCCGGAATCATCTGGTCCGCCTCCAGCGGCGGATGGAGGACCGTGCGCCCGCTGGCCTCGGACGCCTGCGCCATGACGTCGAACGAGACCTCCCAGCCGTCCGGCCGTTCCTGCCGCACGTCGCGACCGACCGCTCGGAAGAACTCCTCCAGACCGGAGGGGATGGTCACGGCCACGGTCTCCGCTTCGGACGTGATGCGGTGGGCCATGGGCACTCCGCGCGGTACGACCACGACACCGCCGGCCGACAGCTCGTGGCGTTGCTCACCGACCCAGTAGATGCCGCTGCCGCTGAGCATCACGATGATCTCGTCCTCCTCGCTGTGGACGTAGACCGGCGACGCCGACCCGACCGCGGCGCTGGAGCGGAACAGCGACAGCTTCCCGTCCGTGTGCCGGCCGTTGAGGAGGACGCGCATCAGGCCGCCGCCGAGCCACTCCAACGTCTCGTGCTCGTCCGCCTGTGCCGCGTACGCCGCCCCGGCGGACAGCGGACCGGTGCCCGCGTCGAGCACGTCGTCCGGGCCGAGCGGCGGCCCGAGGATCGTCTGTCCGTTCTCGGCGGCCGCCTTTCCCATGCTGGCTGGAGTGATGCTCCACCCCTCGGGCTTCGGTGTCCGCAGGTCGTGGCCCGCGCCGCGGAAGAAGTTCTCCATACCGCAGGGCGTGCTGAGCGCGAGCATCTCGGCGTCCGCGGTGATGTGGTACGCATGCGGGACCTCGCGCGGCAGGAATGCGACACCGCCCTCCCCCACCTCGAAGCGCTGCTCCCCCACCCAGAAGACGGCGCTGCCGCTGAGCATCACGACGATCTCGTCCTCCCGGGAGTGCACGTGCGCCGGTGACGCCGCCCCGGCGGGCGCGAACGACCGGAACATGGCGAGATCGCCGCCCGTGTGCTCACCGGCCAGCAGGATCTGCATGACGCCACCACCGAGCCACTCCACCTGCTCGTGCTGACCGGCCTGCGCCGCATAGGGGATTGCCATCGAACATCCATCCGATCGATACGTACGACTACTGCTCGGCGAAACGGTACGACCCACCCGCGAGCAGCAACATCCCAGAAATCAGGGGGGTAGGCGTCGTCCGGACGCTGGTCGCAGTCATAGCGAACCGCCCGGTTGCACCCCGGCCACGGAGCTTCGACGGGTACGGCTGCTCAGAGCTGATGGCGGTACGGCAGCGAGACCGCAGCTCGACAGCCGGCCCCGAGCCGCTCGCCGACGCCGAACTGCGGCACGCACATGGCACAGACCCCGTCAACGGCCGTAGCCAGCCGGACACCACCGGACAACGCGAAGCGGCCCGGTGACCCTGTTCTTGCAGGTCACCGGGCCGTTTTGGCTGGTGTGCCAGGTGGAGGATTCGAACCTCCGAAGCTTTCGCGGCAGCTTATTTACAGAGTCCTATCTGCGCCGTTCTCACCAGGCATAACGCCTTGCGAGCCGCGAAGGTGGCCAGAAATTGACCACCTCGCCACAGCACACGAAGGCTGCTCACCCGATTTCGAGATCTGCTCCCGCGCGTTCAGCTCAAGTCGGCGCACCCACGAGCGCGGGTCATCACCGCCTGGCGGGCCACGTCGATCGGCCACGCACCCCTCAACGAGCCCCAAGCTGGGGCCCACCTGGGCATCGCCTGTTCGACGAGCCGCAGTAGTTCCAGCTCCGGACGTGGACATCACGACCGCCCACGTAGCTTCCGCCTACCCAGCTCGATCAGGCTTGCACCCAGCAAGAGCACGAGAAGGATCACGAGCCCCCACAAGACCGGCCCCGGGAGCAAAGACGACGAAGTGGTCGCCGACAGCAAGGCGACCAGTGCCAGCACCACGACGACTGCCCCAGCCGCCAGGAACCGTGACGGTATGCGTTTCATCGGCACCTCAAACCACGGGATTTCCGTTGTCGTCGTAGCACGAACCCAGCACACCGGCCCCGGACAGCCCGTACGTCGCCAGCGAAGGCCAAGGTGCCACCCGAGGCGAAGATATGGCCGCGACCGCGCTCACCGTGGCGGCCGCGGGGGCTTCGCCTCTCCTTGCTGTGGATCAGCCGTGAGCTCGCCATCCGATGGGAAGCGACACCGTGCGGTATCCGGGAGAGCCTGTTTCGCGGAACTCCTTGACCGCCCGCCGCTCAGCCGCCTCCCGGTCGGCGCAAACGGCGACACCGATCGGATCATCCGGCCCCTCGTCAATGTCGCTGCCACCGAGCAACACCACGTGGACGATCTCGCCATCCACCAGCGAAGCCGTCCTGCCCGCGAAACCGTTGAGCGAATGCTCCTCCCAGGAGGCATACCGGCCACGGGCGGAGCTGCGCTCCTTGACTCGCTGGGCTTCGTTCTCTTCAGCACAAACCGCGATCAGCGGCTCTGCGCCGGAGTCCCCGCCAGGCGGGCTCGTGCGTTCGTAGACCAACAGCACGACCGGTTCATGCGCCACAGAGCTGATCTTCCTGGGCCTGATGAGCCCGCGCATAGAAAGTTTCACCACCGTAGACAATGGCGCCAACTGTGGTTTCGGCCCATGTCGTCGAATCAGAACCTTGACACTCCCATTGTAGATACGAGTGGGTTCGAGGGTGCGCGGTCCGAATTCGACACCGGCCGCCGCCGCAGCCGCAGAAGGACTTGCACCCGCAGGAGGCCTAAGAACTCCTAACAGATCGTTTGTGCTGGATGAGGCAGGTGGCGAGTTGGAGGAGGCTGTCCACCGCGGGAGTGGAGCCCACGAGCGAGGGTCGCCGCCTGGGCCGGGCACAGCGTGAGCGTGCTCCTGAGGGTGTACGCGAAGTGCCTCGACGGGGGCGAGCAAGCCGCTCGTGATCGGGTCGGCGCGGCCCTCGGGCCGTGGCCAGGGATTGGCCAGAACTAGCCGTACAGAGTCGGTAGCGGCCGGACACGACTGGACAACGCAAAACGGCCCGGTGACCCTGTTCTTGCAGGTCACCGGGCCGTTTCGGCTGGTGTGCCAGGTGGAGGATTCGAACCTCCGAAGCTTTCGCGGCAGCTTATTTACAGACCACGCGACGCGAGGCTTTGACCAGGTATAACAACCGATTCCTGACAGATTTGGGCACAGATTTGGCACACTGCGCGCGCTGCGAGACCGGAGCGCCCAACTAGATGCTCTCGCTTTCAAGGTCTGCGATCGACCGTTCGTGAACGTCCGGTCGCGGACGGCGCGTTGGTCAGAGGGTCGTGACGGCCACCGGCGTGCCTCAGTGGCAGTCATCGACTGCAACCACGTCTGCAACCACGTCCCGATCGACCCGTCTGTCGCTGGTACTCCAGCCGTAGCTCGTCACGATCGGCCGCGGCTGTGTGCTGGCGGAGTAGCGGCGGACCCGCAGTCGTCGCCATCCTTCGATAGCCTGATCCACAAGTGACGATCTTGATGAGGAGGCGGGCGTGACCGCAGTTTTCCTACACGGGGTTCCGGAAACGAGTGTGATCTGGAACGGCGTGCGTGAGCAGCTCGAGGGCGACGGGATGCCGACCGTGGCCCTCGACCTGCCGGGCTTCGGTGCGCCGAAGCCCGCCGGCTTCGGGGCGTCGAAGGACGAGTACTCGCAGTGGCTGGCCGAGACGCTGCGCGGCATCGACGGCCCGATCGACGTCGTCGGGCACGACTGGGGAGCCGGCCTCGTGCTGCGGGCGGTCACCGCGTTCGACGTGCCGGTGCGCAGCTGGGCGGTGGACTGCGCGTCCGTGATGCACCGGGACAACGTGTGGCACGACATGGCGCAGGTGTGGCGGACACCCGGTAGTGGCGAGGAGTGGATCGCCGCGTTCGTGGCCGCCGAGGGCGGGGCCGGCGGTCAACCCGGTGAACCCGGCTGGCTCAAGAGTGCGCTGCTGGCTTCGTGTCCGACTCCGGCCGACGCACGACAGATCGATGCGAGCATCGACGAGGTGATGGGCGAGTGCATCCTCGCTCTCTACCGGTCGGCGACGCCGAACATCTTCGGTGATTGGGGGGCCGAGATGTCTCGGCCCGCGGCCATTCCCGGTCTTGTGCTGAGGGCAACCGCCGACAACTCCGACGACCCCGCCCGCTCCGCGGAGATGGCCGCCGGGCTCGGCGCGCGCACCGCCGAGCTGGAGGGTCTGAACCACTGGTGGATGATGGAGGATCCCGCTGCAACGGTCACGGCGCTGCGGGCGTTCTGGGCGTCGCTGCCGTAGTACCCGGGGGTTGGAGCGGGCCGACATCAACCCCGCACTCCCGTCGTCCGGCGGAATCGGCTCCCCGGCGCGCCGCCGCTGGCCACACACGCGCGGAAGCGGGGGATTCGAACCCCCGAGTGGTTGCCCACTGCTCGCTTTCAAGCTCTGAGCAGGCATGGTCAGCGAGGTTCACGGGCATTGTTTTACCTGGTGTAGAGGCTTCTCTGTCTTGGGCGAACTAGGCTGAGCGCCCGTGAACGCAACCGCTACTGCAACTCGAACGAGGGCACCGGGAACTGGATCGACGAGCCGGTGACAGTTGACGTGGACGGTACCCACGAACATGCATGCGTACTGCTGCGTACCGTCTTCGATGCGACCTCAAACACGGCGCAGCGGGCCCCACGGCCCAACACGAGCAGCGATACGAGTAGTCCGCACCCGAGCGCAGGAACAGCAACGCTTGTAAAGCACCCACCGTTGTCGGCACCCGGGCCGCCATCGCCCCACTCTTCATATTCCCACGAGCCGTCGTCTGCCTCGGCGTAGTACCACCCACCGTCGTCATCCTCGGCAGACTCCCAACGCCACTGAGACGCGCCGTCCCCTCCGTTGATTGGCAGCTACTGGCTTCGTCGCGAAGTGCCTCGACGGAGGCGAGCAGGCGGCTCGGCAGCGGGTTCAGGACCTGCTCGGCGACGCCTAACTGTGGCACGTATATGGCACAGACGGCCGTGAAACCCCGTAGCCAGCCGGACACCACCGGACAACGCAAAACGGCCCGGTGACCCTGTTCTTGCAGGTCACCGGGCCGTTTCGACTGGTGTGCCAGGTGGAGGATTCGAACCTCCGAAGCTTTCGCGGCTGATTTACAGTCAGCTCCCTTTGGCCACTCGGGCAACCTGGCGCCGCCTGCCAGCGTGCTGGCTTGCGGTAATGAGGATACAGACTCGCGTCACGGGGTTCGGCAGGGGGTGCGGCCGGTAGCGTGTCCGGGCGAGACGTCCCGCCCAACAGGAGGTATGCGAGGTGGCAGACCCGTCGTTCGACGTGGTGAGCAAGGTGGACCGGCAGGAAGTGGACAACGCGCTGAACCAGGCGGGCAAGGAGCTGGCCAACCGGTTCGACTTCCGCGGCACCGGCACGAAGATCCAGTGGTCCGGGCAGGAAGGGATCCTGCTGGAGTCCGAGACCGAGGAGCGGTGCAAGGCGGCGATCGAGGTCTTCAAGGAGAAGCTGATCAAGCGCGGCATCTCGCTGAAGGCGTTCGACGTGGGTGAGCCCGCGAGCTCCGGGCAGGTGTACCGGGTCAGCGGCAAGGTCGTGCAGGGCATCGAGCAGGACGTCGCGAAGAAGATCTCGAAGAAGATCCGCGACGAGGGCCCGAAGGGCGTGCAGGCGCAGATCCAGGGCGACCAGTTGCGGGTCTCCGGCAAGAAGAAGGACGACCTGCAGAACGTGATCCAGCTGCTGAAGTCCAGCGACTTCGACGTCGCGCTGCAGTTCGAGAACTTCCGCTGAGCCGCTGCGGCGACTCCTCGGCGTGACCGGGCCGGGTGTCCCCCGACGCGGGGTCCGCACCCGGCCCGGGCGATGCCTCGAAGATCATCCGCAGCGCCCCTGGTTTCACCGCTGCCGCGCGGACGCCTCCGGCCCCGGGCGATCCGCCGCCGCGGCCCGAGCGAAGCCGCTACGGCGCCCTCAGCCGCTCCCGGCGACGTGCGGCAGGCCACTGCCACCCGGAAACTGCCCTCACCCCCAACCGGGGTTCGTCTACCGTGGTGTCGACCGACGGGCTCGGGAGGGACACCGGTGAAGGGGATCGTGCTCGCGGGAGGCAGCGGTACCCGGCTGCACCCGCTGACGCAGGGCGTGTCGAAGCAGCTGCTGCCCGTCTACGACAAGCCGATGGTGTACTACCCGCTGTCGGTGCTCATGCTCGCGGGAATCCGCGAGGTGCTGCTCATCTCGACCCCCGTGGACCTGCCGCTGTTCCGGCGGCTGCTCGGGGACGGCTCGCAGTTCGGGATCTCCATCGAGTACGCCGAGCAGCCGCAACCGAACGGGCTCGCCGAGGCGTTCGTGATCGGCGCGGACTTCATCGGCACCGATCCGGTGGCGCTGGTGCTCGGCGACAACATCTTCTACGGGCAGGGCTTCTCCCGGGTGCTGCAGCAGAACAGCCGCGACCTGCGGGGCTGCATGTTGTTCGGCTACCCGGTGCGGGATCCGCACCGCTACGGGGTGGGTGAGCTCGACTCCGCCGGGAAGCTCGTGTCCATCGTGGAGAAACCGGAGCAGCCGCGCTCCAACAAGGCGATCACCGGGCTCTACTTCTACGACAACGACGTGGTCGAGATCGCTCGCGAGCTCCGGCCCTCGCCGCGCGGCGAGCTGGAGATCACCGACGTGAACATGACCTACCTGCGGCAGGGGCGGGCGCAGCTGACCGAGCTGGGCCGCGGCTACGCCTGGCTGGACACCGGCACCCACGACTCGCTGCTGGAAGCGGGGCAGTTCGTGCAGGTCCTGGAGCACCGGCAGGGCGTGCGGATCGCCTGCCTGGAGGAGATCGCGCTGCGGATGGGCTTCATCTCCGCGGAGCAGTGCCACGCGCTCGGCAGCAAGCTCGCCAAGTCCGCCTACGGCGAGTACGTCATGGACGTCGCCGAGGCCGCCGGCGCCCGGGCCTGAAACCGAGAGCGGGCCGTCAGGGCATCAGCCTGCGGCCGGCCATGCCCTCCAGCCGCCGCACCCGGTCGCCGATCGGCGGATGCGTGGAGAACAGCCGCGCCATCCGCTCGCCGGGGCGGAACGGGTTCGCGATCATCAGGTGCGACTGGGAGACGACGCTCGGGTCCGGCGCCAGCGGCGCTTCCCGGGTTCCGCGCTCCAGCTTGCGCAGCGCCGAGGCGAGCGCCAGCGGGTCCCCCGTCAGCTCCGCGCCGGAGGCGTCGGCCTGGTACTCCCGGGACCGGCTGACCGCCATCTGCACCACCGCCGCGGCCACCGGCCCCAGCAGCGCGATGAGCAGCATCGCCACCGGGCTCGGCCGGTCCTCGTCGTTGCCGCCGAACATGCCGAACAGCATCCCGAAGTTCGCCAGGAACGTGACGACGCTGGCCAGCGCCCCGGCGACGCTGGAGATCAAGATGTCCCGGTTGTAGACGTGCGAGAGCTCGTGGCCGAGCACGGCGCGCAGCTCGCGCTCGTCGAGCAGCTCGAGGATGCCGGTCGTGCAGCAGACCGCGGCGTTGCGCGGGTTGCGACCGGTGGCGAACGCGTTCGGGGCCCGCGTGGGGCTCAGGTACAGCGCGGGCATCGGCTGCCGCGCCGAGGTCGCCAGCTCCCGCACGATGCGGTACATCGCGGGCTGCTCCGCCTCGGACACCGGGCGGGCGTGCATGGAACGCAACGCCAGCTTTGCCGAATTGAAATAGGCGTACCCGTTCATGCCCAGGGCCACGACCAGCGCGATCACCAGCCCCGTTCGGCCGAACAGGGAACCGGCCAGCAGGACCAGCGCGCTCATCCCGCCCAGGAGCACCGCGGTCTTGAGTCCGTTGAGATGACCGCCCACCGCCGCGCGTCCTCCGTAGCTCTCGTTGCTCACCGTGCCTCCGCCTCCGGGATCGCTCGCCACGTCCACCACCTGCGACATCGCTCGCCCTCGCGGTCGGCGTGCACATGTGGAACGCGCGGCGCGGGACCGAAGTTCCGGCTACGTGGCGTACCTCGCACCACCCGATAGGTCCAGACCGATTCGACCGCGGTGCAAAGATGACCTGCAACGCGGCGATCACACCGCACGGGACGGGAACCCCAAGATCCCTCGGGCCTAGCATGACCGCGCCACCGAAATGAAGAACTCTCCCGACTGGGGGTGGCGGGAGAGCGGAAAGGATCCCAGATGTTCGCCAAATTGCGCAGGCGCCGCGGAAGCAGCGGTGCCACCCCTCGTCCGGGTGCCGGGAACGCAGGCTACCTCCCGGAAACCCCCCTCGACGGCGGCGTGATCAGCTGTCAGGTGCACGACGAGATGGGCAAGCTGCTGCCCGGGGCCACGGTCACCATCACCGACCGGCTCAACCAGCAGATCGCACAGGCGGAGACGGACAGCTACGGCTCCTTCCTCGCGACGGTGCAGCCCGGCCTGCACAAGATCTCGATCAGCGCGGGCGGCTTCAAGCGCAAGAGCGCCCGCATCGAGGTCCGGGTCAACCAGCACACCTCGCTGGGCGGCGTGCGGCTGGAGACGGACAACTCGCTGGCGCTGCCGCAGCCGGGCGTGTGGACCTTCGACCCCACGCACACCGAGATCCACTTCGTCGCGCAGCACGTCGGCATGTCCAAGATCCGCGGCCGGTTCAACTCCTTCGAGGGCCAGATCCAGGTCTCGCCGCGCTTCGAGGAGTCCCGCATCGACGTGGTCATCGACGCGGACAGCATCGACACCGGCGTCAACATGCGCGACACGCACCTCAAGTCCGGCGACTTCCTCGACGTCGAGAACTTCCCGAAGCTGTACTTCAGCAGCACGAAGTTCCACCAGCTCCGCGGTGACCGCTGGCTGATCGACGGCGCCTTCACGCTGCGCGGGACCAGCAGCAGCGTGCAGCTCGACACCACCTACCTGGGTCAGCGCACCTGGCAGGGCCCGGGCTTCGAGAGCGACCGGCGGGCCGCGTGCCGCGCCACGACGACCCTGCGCCGCGAGGACTACGCGGTGAACTGGCAGGCCACGTTGGCCAAGGGCATCGCCGTCGTCGGCCCGACCATCGAGATCGAGCTCGGCGTGCAGGCAGTGCTGGAGCAGTGATCGTGCCGCGCCGACGGTTGCGGGGAACCGTCGGCGCCTCCGCCCGTCCCGGAGCTCAGCGGTGCAGCTCCATCGTGCAGCACTTCGGGCCACCGCCGGACTTGCGCAGCTCCGAGACGTCCACGTGGATCGGCTCGTACCCGCGCGACCGCAGCCGTTCGGCCAGGCCGGTCGCCTCCAGCGGGAGCACCACGTTCCGCCCGTCCGAGACGCCGTTGAGCCCCAGGCAGGCCGCGTCCGCGGCGTCCGCGAGCACCGCGTCCGGGAACAACCGCTCCAGCACCCGGCGGGAGCCCGCCGAGAACGCCTCCGGGTAGTAGGCGATCTGCGGGCGCTCGCCCTGCTCCAGCACGAACAGCGCGGTGTCCAGGTGGTAGTAGCGGGGGTCGACCAGCCGCAACGAGATCACCGGTACGCCCAGCACCTCCTGCGCCTCGGCGTGCGCTTCCGGATCCGTGCGGAAACCGGTGCCCGCGAGCAGCAGCTCACCGGTCCAGGCGAAGTCGCCCTCGGCCTCGTTGATCCGCGACGGCATGACGACCTCGCGGTAGCCGCGCCCGGCGAACCAGCGGCGGAAGTGCTCCGCCTCGGCGGCGCGCTGCTCGGCGCGGAACCGAGCCCCCAGCACGCGGCTCCCGACGACGGTCCCGGAGTTCGCGGCGAAGACCATGTCCGGCAGCCCGGGCTGCGGCGGCACCACCTGCACGGTGTGGCCGAGCCGCTCGTAGGTCCGCTTGAGCTCCTCCCACTGCCGCATCGCCAGCGCGGTGTCGAGGGGCGCGTCCGGGTCCATCCAGGGGTTGATCACGTACTCCACCGCGAAGTGCTCCGGCGGACACATCACGTACCGGCGGAGCGTGGGCGTGCGCGACCCGGGCCGGGGCGCGGCGCACTCGTCCGCGAAGACGGTGGTAGCGGTCATGATACGAAATCTAATCCGGGTCCTGACGTCGTTCAACGCCGCTCTGTTGCGCGAAATGCGGCAGTATGTTGCGCATGGACGCATTGGATCAGCGAATCGTTTCGCAGCTCGTCACCGATGCGCGCGCCAGCTACGCGGAGATCGGCGCGGTGGTCGGGCTCTCCGCCCCCGCGGTGAAGCGGCGGGTGGACAAGCTGCTGGACCTCGGGGTGCTGCGCGGCTTCACCGCGGTGGTGGACCCCGAGGCGCTGGGCTGGGGGACGGAGGCGTTCGTGGAGGTCCACTGCCACGGCAACGTGCCCACGCACCGCATCCGCAGCGGGCTGGAGCCGCTGCCGGAGGTGGTCGCGGCCTACACGGTCTCCGGCCCCGCCGACGCGATCGTGCACCTGCGGGCCGCCGACATCCACCACCTCGAGACGGCGCTGGAGCGCCTGCGGGCGGTGGAGTTCATCAGCCGCACCGTGTCGACCGTCGTGCTCTCCCGCCTCCTGGAGCGGCCGCCGCAGCCCTGAGACCCGCGCCTGCCCCGCGAACCGGCCGGCGCGGGCCTGGCGGCGTCAGCGGGGCGGGTCGAGCGCGGTGGCCGACCGCTCGGCTCCGCCGGTGGTGTCCGCGGGCGCTTCCCGGTCGGCGGTCAGGCGTTCCAGGCGGTGAAGCCCGCTTCCTCGGCGTCGGCGGGAGTGCGGAACCAGACCTCGGCGACGATGCGGTCGTAGTGCGGGGACTCCGGGGAGTGGTAGCGGCGCGAGCTGAAGTCGCCCTTGATCATGCGACCCTCCTGCTGCGAGGGCTCCTGCGGCGCGGCCAGCGACTCGCGCCTGCGGTTGGCCTGCGCCTGCGGGTCGGCGTGCCAGGCTGCGCCCGACGGGCGGGCCGGGGCGGTGGACATGCCCGGACGCGGGCCGGCGCCGGGGGTGCGGCGCGGCAGCGGGGTCTGCTCCGACTCCGCGACCACCGGGATCTCGGGCTGCTCGGTGTGGACGTCGACGAACTCGTGGGCGCGGCTCTCGACCAAGGCGCGCAGGTTCCCGGCGAAGCCGTGCTCGCTCTGCGGCTGTTCGGCGCGCACCGGCTCGGCTTCCGGCGCGGCGGGGGCCGGCTCGGGCTCCGCCCCGGCGGCGGGCTGGCGCTCCGGGGCTGCCGGGGACTCGGGCGCGGGCTGGGATCGCGGGGCTGCCGGAGGCTCGGGAGCCCGCTCGGCCGGAGCCTCGGCGGCGGGCTTCGGCGAGCGGGAGAGGTCGGAGAGGCCCAGCGCCGCGGACAGCTCGGCCGCACCGGACAGGCCGGGCGGGCCGGAACGAGCCGGGGCCTGCTGGGCGGTGGTCTCGGTGGCCGGGGCGCCCTCGTCGGACTCGGCGTTCTTCTGGAACCAGGTGCTCGCGGATTCCGCGGGCCGGTCGGCGACCGGATCGGTGCTCGCGCGGCCCAGGGCCTGCCCGATGTCGGTGGTGGCCGGTCCCTCGTCCGCGGTCTCGTGGTCGGCGGGGATCGTCCACGGGCCGGGCTTGCCGAGCGCGTCGGAGGGCGCGTCCTGCGCTGCCGCGTCCTGGGCGCTCTCGTCCTCGTGCGCCCGGCTCGGCCACCAGCCGCCGCTGGAGCGGCCCGCGTAGGCGGACTGGTCCTCCTTCCACGCACCGGTGGAGCGCGCCGGGGCGACCGGGGAGGCCTGCTCCTGCCCGGGACGGGCCGGCTCCGACCGGCCCTCGTTCACCACCAGGTCGGCGGTCTGCGAGCCGCCGCGCACCGACACCTCGGCGCGGGAATCGTCGACGGGCTCCGGGATCCGGGCGGTGGGCTCGGGGACCCGGGTGGTGGGCTCGGGCGGCGCGGGGGTGCGCTCGGGCTCGTCCTCGCCGAGCTGCTCCCAGCGCGGCTGGACGGTGGTGCGCTCGACCGCGGGCTGGGCCGCCTCGCGCGCCCGCCACACCTGCCGATCGCGCTGCGCGTCCTGCTGCTCGACGTACTCGGTGAACTCGGAGGTGACCCGGCGCAGCCGGCGCCGCAACGGCAGCGCCGACAGCAGCCACGTGATCACGGATCCGAGCAGGAACCCCGCGATACTCCACAGCCACACCTGCGTAAACAGCCACACCACCGGAGACGCCCTCCTCAAAGGCCACGTGGGCACCGTGAGCCCGCACAGGTTACTCCGGACGAGCCACGCCCTGAACGTCGGCGCGGCTCACCCGCGCGGACCGCACCCGAAGTAGCGAGGACGCGACCCCTCGTGCTCACCCGCCGCGCTCCCGGGGGCGCTCCCGCACCGTTCCCGGGGAGCACAACCGCCCGATTTCGCGACGCGACGAGCACGATCCGCAACGACGCGCGATCGGGTGCCGAGGCCCGCCGAAGTCAGCGGGTCCGGGCCACCACGTAGTGCACCAACGCCTCCAGCGCGTCCCGCGCGGAGCAGTCGGGCAGCTCCGCGAGGATCGAGCGCGCCTCCTGCTCGTACTCCGCGAGCTTCTCGCGGGCGCGCCGCATCCCGCTGGACTCGCGCAGCAGCTTCAGGGCCTCCGCCACGTCCTCGTCGTCCTCGAGCTGGCGGCCGAGCAGCTCCAGCAACCGGGGATCGGTGTCCGAGGCGCTCCGGGCGTAGATCATCGGCAGCGTGAGCACGCCCTCGCGCAGGTCGGTCCCCGGTGTCTTGCCGGAGTCCGCCGCGGGGGAGGCGATGTCGATCACGTCGTCGGAGATCTGGAACGCGATGCCGATGCACTTGCCGAAGCGCTCCAGCGCCTCGACGTGCTCCTGGCTGGCACCCGCCGCGGTCGCCCCGAAGCGCCCGGCCGTGGCGATGAGCGAACCGGTCTTCTCGTAGATCACCTGGAGGTAGTGCTCCTCCGGGTCCTGGCCCTCCCGCGCGCCGATCGTCTCGCGCAGCTGGCCGGTCACCAGGGCCTCGAAGGTCGTCGCCATCCGGCGGACGGCGTCGGCGCCCAGGTCGGCCACCAGCCGGGAGGCGTGGGCCATCAGGAAGTCGCCGGTGAGGATGGCAACCGAGTTGTCCCAGCGCACGTTGGCGCTGGTCGCCCCCCGGCGCATGGTGGCCTCGTCCATCACGTCGTCGTGGTACAGCGTCGCCAGGTGCACCATCTCCACCACCGCCGCCGAGGTGATCACCTCATCCGGCGCGGGGTCCGCGAAGTGCGCGGCGAGCAGGGCGAACAGCGGGCGGAACCGCTTTCCGCCCGCGTCGACCAGGTGCAGCGACGTGCGGGTAGCGAAGTCGAATTCGCTGCGGACCGACTCGTGGAGCAGATCCTCGACCCGGGTGATGCCCCCGGAGATCGATTCGGCCAGCGCCGGATCGTCGATGTCGAACCCGCTGCCAGCGACGTTCCTGACAGGTTCACCAGATGGGCTGCTCACGTCACCGTCGCCTTCGCTCCCCCACCGAATCGCCCTACGGGCGGGCACTCTACGACACGAAACCACCCACACCGGCCCAGTCCAGGGCCACCGTGGGAAGCACGCCCAACAACAACGTGACTACCACACCCAACGTGATCGCCGCCGTCGTGAACGCGCCCGGCACGCTGACGGTGGGACCGTCCGCCGCCGGTTCGCTGAAGTACATCAGCACGATGACACGAAGGTAGAAGAACGCCGCAACCGCACTGGCCACCAGGGCCACCACCACGAGCGGGGCCATCCCATCGGCGAGCGCGGCCTCGAAGACCACGAACTTCCCGATGAAACCGCTCGTCAGCGGGATTCCGGCGAGGGCGAACAGCAGGAAGGTGAACACCGCCGCGAGCAACGGGGATCGCCGAGCCAGCCCGGCCCACTGGGAAAGGTGAGTAGCCTCACCCTCCGCGGTCCGCACGAGGCTGATCACACCGAACACGGCGACGGTGGTGAAACCGTAGGCGAGCAGGTAGAACATCGTGCCCGACAGACCTCGCTCGGTGAGCGCGATGGAGCCGATGAGCAGGAATCCGGCGTGCGCGATCGACGAGTAGGCGATCATGCGCTTGATGTCGCTCTGGGTGAGACCGAGCACCACGCCGATCACCATCGACGCGATGGCCACGGCCCACAGCACGCCCCGCCACTCCCAGCTGGAGGTGTGCAGCCCGACCTGCAGCACCCGCAGGATCGCGCCGAAGGCCGCGACCTTCGTGCAGGCCGCCATGAACCCGGTGACCGCGGTCGGCGCGCCCTGGTACACGTCCGGGGTCCAGGTGTGGAACGGACCCACCGAGGCCTTGAACAGCAGGCCGACCACCAGCAGGCCGATCCCGGCGAACAGCAGCGTGTCGGAGCGGTCGCTGCCCGCGGTGGCCTCGGCGATGTCGGCCAGCCGCACCGAACCCGCGTAGCCGTAGAGCAGCGCCAGCCCGTACAGGAAGAACGCCGACGCGAAGGCGCCGAGCAGGAAGTACTTCACCGCCGCTTCCTGCGAGAGCAGCCTGCGGCGCTTCGCCAGCCCGCACATCAGGTACAGCGGCAGGCTCAGCACCTCGAGCGCGATGAACATGGTGAGCAGGTCGTTGGCGGCGCAGAAGACCATCATGCCGCCGAGGGAGAACAGGGCCAGCGGGAAGACCTCGGTGCGCATCACCGCGGGCCCGCGGTGATCGCCGTCGTCCGCGGCCTGCGCGGCCGTCTCGGCGAGGAAGGCCCCGCCGGGTTCGACCGAGCGGTCCGCGATGAGCAGGATCGCCGCGATGCCCAGACCGAGCAGCGTTCCCCACAGGAACAGCGTCGGCCCGTCCACGGCCAGCGCGTCGGAGAGCGTGGTGACCCCGGTGCCGCCGGAGCGCGCGTGCACGCCGAGGGCGATCCCGGCGGCGACGAGCGCCAGCAGGCTCAGCGCGACCTGGGTGGTCCAGCGCGCCCGGCGCGGCACGAAGGCCTCGACGAGCACCCCGACGCAGGCGGCGCCGAGCACGACGAGCACCGGCGTGATCGCCGCGTAGTCGATCGGCGGGATCGGAATCTGCTGTTGCGCGTGGACCGCGACCTGAGTGGCACCCACTGTTCAGTTCCCTCCTTGCGAGGTCACGGGGTCGGAGACGCCGACCTCGCTCATGGTCGCCCCGACGGACGGGGTGATCACGTCCAGCACCGGCTTCGGGTAGACGCCGAGGGCGAGCACCAGCACCACCAGCGGGGTCAGCACGGCGACCTCGCGCGGGCGCAGGTCCACCACCCTCGCCCGGTGCGCGCCGGGCCGGTTCGGGTCGGTGACCGCGCCGGGGCCGCCCGCGGTGCCCACGAGCGCGTCGCCGCGGACCGGGCCCTGCATGATCCGCTGGTAGAGCCGCAGCACGTACACGGCGGCGAGCACCATGCCGATCGTGGCCAGCGCGGTGTAGACGGGTCGTGTCGGGAAGGCGCCCAGCAGCACCAGGAACTCGCTGATGAACGAGTTGGTGCCGGGCAGCGACAGGGTGCTGAGCCCGGCGATGAGCAGCGTGCCCGCCAGCAGCGGGGTGATCTTCGCCATCCCGCCGTAGTCGGCGATCCGGGTGGACCCGCCACGCGCGATGATCATGCCGATGACCAGGATCAGCAGTCCCGTCGCGAGGCTGTGGTTGAGCATGTAGGACACCGCGCCCACCTGGGCCTGCGAGGTGTAGGCGAAGATCCCGAGCGCGATGAAGCCGAAGTGCGCGATGGACACGTAGGCGATGAACCGCTTGAGGTCGGTCTGCCCGAAGGCCTGCAGCGAGCCGTAGAGGACGCCGAGCACCGCCAGCACCAGCACCAGCGGCGCCAGCAGCTGGGAGGCGTCGGGGGTCAGCGGCAGGCTGTAGCGCAGGAAGCCGAAGGTGCCGACCTTGTCCAGCACGCCGACGACGATCACCGCGACGCCGATCGGGGCCTGCGCGGCGGCGTCCGGCAGCCAGGTGTGCAGCGGCACCAGGGGCGCCTTGATCGCGAACGCGGTGAAGAAGCCCAGGAAGATCCACACCTGCACCGCGACCGGCGCGTCCGCCAGGATCGGCACCAGCCTGGCCCAGTCGAAGGTGCCCGCACCGGTGGCCTGCGCGGCGTAGACGTAGGCCCCGATCGCGGCGGCCAGCATGATCAGGCCGCCGAGGAACGAGTACAGGAAGAACTTCACCGCCGCGTACCGGCCGCGCTCCCCGCCGTAGCCGCCGATGAGGAAGTACATCGGGATCAGCATGATCTCGAACAGCACGTAGAACAGGAACACGTCGGTCGCGGCGAACACCGCCACCGTCAGCGCCTGCTCCACCAGCAGCAGCGAGAAGAACCCGCCGTGACTGCGTCCCGCGGGCAGCCGCTCGCCCCAGCTGAAGCCCAGCACCAGCGGCATCAGCAGCGCGATCACCGCCACCATGACCAGCGCGATGCCGTCCACGCCGAACGAGAGCCGGATGTCGAAGGCGGGGATCCACTCGACGGAGCTCGTCAGTTGCAGCCGCGGCCCCGCCGGGTCGTAGGCGGCCCAGGCGGCCGCGGCGAGGGCGAACTCGGCGAGCGAGACCGCCAGCGCGGTCCACTTCGCCGCCGGGGCGTTGCGGCGCAGCAGCCCGACCGCGAGCGCACCGGCCAGCGGCAGCAGGATGAGCGCGAGGAGCAGGGTCATCGGATCTCCTCTTCCACACGGCGCCGCGCGGCGGGCCCGGAGTCGGTCTGGTGGGCGGGGCGGGCGGTCACGGCGTGCCCACCACCATCAGGGCGCCGACCAGCAGCACGCCGCCGCAGAGCATGGACAGCGCGTAGGAGCGCACGAAACCGTTCTGCCTGCGACGTCCCCAGCTGGACGCGGCCTGCAGCGCGACGGCGAGCCCGCCGACGGCGCCGTCCACCGCCGCCCGGTCGAAGGTGACCAGGCCGCGGGTGAGGCCCGCGGTGGGCTTGACGGCGACGAGGTCGTTGAGCGCGTTGCCGCCGAGGTCGGCCCGGGCGGCCCGGACCACCGGCGAGACCCGCTCCGGCCGGGTGACCGGCACCGGCTTGCGGCCGACCAGCAGCCAGGCGGCGAGCGCGCCGAGCGCGGACAGCGCCACCGTGAGCACCGGGATCACCGAGTGCGGCAGCGCTCCGCCGTGCGACTCCTGGAGCTCGCCGAGGCTGGGGGCGAGGAAGGTGACCAGCCGGTCGCCGCCGGCCAGGAACATGCCCGCCCCGACCGAGCCGACGGCCAGCACGATCATCGGACCGGTCATGATCGGCGGGGATTCGTGCGGGTGGTACTCGTGCCCGTCCTCGGACTTCAGCTTCTCCCAGCGCTTCTCCCCGAAGAAGGTCATCAGCACCAGCCGCGTCATGTAGAACGCGGTGAGCGCGGCACCCAGCAGCGCGGCACCGCCGAAGACCCAGCCTCGCCAGCCCTCCTGGCCGAACGCGGCCTCGATGATCGCGTCCTTCGAGTAGTAGCCGGACAGGAACGGGAACCCGATCAGCGCGAGGTAGCCCAGCGCGAAGGTGGCGAAGGTGATCGGCAGGTGCTTGGCGAGCCCGCCGAACCGGCGCATGTTCACCTCGTCGCGCATCGCGTGCATCACCGAACCGGCGCCGAGGAACAGCCCGGCCTTGAAGAAGCCGTGCGTGAGCAGGTGCATGATCCCGAGCGCGTACCCGGCCGGGCCGAGTCCGACGGCGAGGATCATGTAACCGATCTGGCTCACCGTGGAGTAGGCGAGCACCTTCTTGATGTCGTCGTAGGCGCAACCAATGACGCAGCCGACCAGCAGCGTCACCGCGCCGATGATCGTGACGACCAGCCTGCCGTCCGGGCTGAGCGTGTAGAGGGGGTTGGACCGCGCGATGAGGTACACCCCGGCCGTGACCATCGTCGCCGCGTGGATCAGCGCGGAGACCGGGGTCGGGCCCTCCATCGCGTCCGGCAGCCACGCCTGGAGCGGGACCTGGCCGGACTTGCCGCAGGCGCCGAGGAGGAGCAGCAGCGTGATCGCCAGCAGCACGCCCGGGGTGAGCTCGCCGGCGCGGGCGAAGACCTCGGTGTACTGGGTGGTGCCCAGCTTCGCGAACAGCAGGAAGATCGCCAGCGCGAGGCCGACGTCGCCGACCCGGTTCATCACGAAGGCCTTGGTCGCGGCCGCGGCCGCCGACGGGCGCTGCTGCCAGAACCCGATCAGCAGGTAGGACGCCAGGCCGACGCCCTCCCAGCCGAGGTAGAGCGTCACGAAGCTGTTGCCCAGCACCAGCACCAGCATCGCGGCGACGAACAGGTTCAGGTAGCCGAAGAACCGGCGCCGCTCGGTGTTGTCCCGCCCGGCCCGGCCCTGCTGGTCGTGGGCCATGTAGCCGATCGAGTAGAGGTGGATCAGCGCGCCCACCCCGGTGATCAGCAGCACGAACACCATCGACAGCGGGTCCAGCCGGAGCCCGAAGTCCACCTGCAGCGCGTTGACCGGGATCCAGGAGAACACGTGCAGCTCGCGCACCGGTTGCGCGTCGCCCGCGATGCTCGTGAACAGCGCCACCCCGTAGGCGAACGCGGCGATCACCGTGGCGCTGCCCAGCAGGTGCCCCCAGCCGTCGGCGCGGCGGCCCGCGAGCAGCAGCACGGCCGCGCCGAGCAGCGGCAGCGCGATGAGCAGCCAGGCACCGCCCTGGACCGCGCCCTGCGCGGCCTGCACCGCGAGGAGGTCGGGACCGCTGGCCGAAAACGTCGTCGTCACGCCAGGCTCTCCCTACTGTGAGTGCGAACGTGGGGTCGGGTGTGCAGGTGGGGCCCGCGGCCGGTGCGCGGCGGACCAGCCGCGGAGGCGAACACGGCGGACTCCTAGTACTTGAGGAGGTTGGCGTCGTCGACCGAGGCCGAGCGGCGGGTGCGGAAGATCGACATGATGATCGCCAGGCCGACCACGACCTCGGCGGCGGCGACGACCATCACGAAGAACGCCATCACCTGCCCGTGCACGGAGCCCTCGATGCGGGCGAAGGTGACCAGCGTCAGGTTCACCGCGTTGAGCATCAGCTCCACGCACATGAACACGACGATCGCGTTGCGCCGCACCAGCACGCCGACGGCGCCGATGCTGAACAGCAGCGCGGACAGCAGCAGGTAGTAGGTCGGGGTCACTGCCGGACCTCCTCGGGTGACGTGTGCCCGGACAGCCCGTTGTCGCCGTCGCGGGAGTCCCGGGAGGCGGTGCCGGAGGGCTCGGGGTGCTCCGGCTCGGGGGTCTCGGCGGGCCGCTCGGACTCGCGCCCGGTCAGCGCGTGCGGGCCGGGCTCGGCGCCCTCGCCCGCCACGGCCTCGCGCTCGCGGGAGAGGCGCTCCACCGGCAGGTTGTCGAGGATCTCCGAGAGCGACTCCGGCGCCACCGAACCGTCCGGCAGCAGCGCCGGGGTGGCCACCGAGTTCGCCGTCGCGTAGACGCCGGGCCCGGGCAGCGGCGAGGGCCGGTCGCCGCGCAGCCGCGCGTGGACGCGCTCGCGCTGGCTCACCCGCGCGGCGCGGCCCTTCCCGCCGTAGGCCAGCACCATCGCGCCGAGCGCGGCGGTGATCAGCAGCGCGGAGGTCAGCTCGAACGGGAACAGGTAGTCGGTGAAGATCAGCGCACCGAGGCCCCCCGCGCCGCCGCCCTGCGGCGACCACGGGTTCAGCGGGGCCGCGACCGGCACCTCGGTCAGCGAGCGGGCCAGCCCGGTCACCAGCAGCACCGCGAACGCCACCCCGGCGACGGCCGCCCAGAGCCGCTGCCCGCGCAGCACCTCCACCACCGAGTCCGAGGAGTCCCGGCCCACCATCATCAGCACGAACAGGAACAGCATCATGATGGCGCCGGTGTAGACGATGATCTGGGTGAAACCCAGGAACGGCGCGCTCTGCGCCATGTAGAGCACCCCGAGGCTCAGCATGGTCAGCACCAGCCACAGCGCGGAGTGCACCGCGTTGCGGGCGAAGACCATGCCCAGCGCACCGACCAGCGCCAGCGGGCCGAGGATCCAGAACGCCGCGGCCTCCCCGGTGCCGACCACGTCCGCGGCCTGCTCCTGGGCGAGGACCGCCGTTGCCGCGATGCTCACCGCCGGACCTCCTCGTGGCCGGTCTCGACGGTCTCCCCTTCGGGAACACCGCTGCGCCGCGCGAGCTCCGGGCCGCGCACGTAGTAGTCCTGCTCGTCCTCGCCGAGCCGCATCGGGTGCGGCGGCTGCTCCATGCCGGGCAGCAGCGGGGCCAGCAGGTCCTCCTTGGTGTAGATGAGGTGCTGCCGGTCGTCGTCGGCGGTCTCGTACTCGTTGGTCATGGTCAGCGAGCGGGTGGGGCACGCCTCGATGCACAGGCCGCAGCCGATGCAGCGCAGGTAGTTGATCTGGTAGTCCGCCCCGTAGCGCTCACCGGGCGAGTAGCGCTCCTCGTCGGTGTTGTCGCCGCCCTCGACGAAGATCGCGTCCGCCGGGCAGGCCCAGGCGCACAGCTCGCAGCCCACGCACTTCTCCAGCCCGTCCGGGTGCCGGTTGAGCTGGTGGCGACCGTGGAACCGGGGCGCGGTGACCTTCTTGACCTCGGGGTACTCCTCGGTGACGACCTTCTTGAACATCGTCGCGAAGGTGACGCCGAATCCCTTCAACGGATCAAACACTGCCCGCTCCCTCCTTCGAGGCATCGTCGGCCCCGGACGGCACCTCGTGGCGCCGCGGCGGGGTCGGGGGCACTTGCAGGTCCAACGGCGGAACCGGGAAGCCGCTGCCGGCCAGCGGTGCCTCGGGCTCCTCCGGCTTCGCGGGCTTGCGCTCCGGGATCAGGAAGGCCGCGGCGACGAGCACCGCGAGGATCACTCCGCCGACGATCAGGAACTGCGTCGAGGTGAGCGCCTGCTCGTTGCGGAGGGCGCGGATCACCGTGACCACGACGATCCACACCAGGCTCAGCGGCACCAGGACCTTCCAGCCCAGGTTCATGAACTGGTCGTAGCGCAGCCGGGGCAGCGTGGCGCGCAGCCAGACGAAGAAGAAGAGGAACAGCACCGTCTTCAGCAGGAACCACAGGGCGCCCCACCAGCCGGTGTCGAGCACGCCGCCACCGATCAGCGTCAGCGGCCACGGCGCGTGCCAGCCGCCGAGGAACAGGGTGCTGGCCAGTGCCGAGACGGTGACCATGTTGATGTACTCGGCGAGGAAGAACAGCGCGAACTTCAGCGAGGAGTACTCGGTGTGGAAGCCGCCGACGAGCTCGGACTCGGCCTCCGGCAGGTCGAACGGGGCCCGGTTGGTCTCACCGACCATGGACACCAAGTAGACCAGGAAGCTCAGCGGCAGGATCAGCGCGAACCAGCCGTTCGCCTGCGCCTCCACGATGCCCGAGGTGGACAGCGTGCCCGCGTACATGATCACCGCGACGAAGGAGAGCCCCATCGCGATCTCGTAGGAGATCACCTGCGCGGCCGACCGCAGCGAACCCAGCAACGGGTACGGCGAGCCGGAGGACCAGCCCGCGAGCACGATCCCGTAGACGCCGATGGAGGCGCTCGCCAGCACCACGAGCAGGCCCACCGGCAGCTCGACGAGCTGCAACGCGGTCCGCTCGCCGAAGATCGTGACCTCCGGGCCGATCGGGATGACCGAGAAGGACACCAGCGCCGGCGTCGCGGAGATCACCGGGGCGAGGAAGTACACCCACTTGTCGGCCAGCACCGGCCGGATGTCCTCCTTGAACGCCAGCTTCAGCCCGTCGGCGAGCGACTGGAGGATGCCGAACGGGCCGGCGCGGTTCGGGCCGGGGCGGTGCTGCATCCGGCCGATGACGCGACGCTCGGCCCAGATCGTCAGCAGCGTCATCAGCACCAGGAAGGCGAAGATGGCGACGACCTTGAGCAGGACCAACCAGATCGGGTCGTCGGCGAGCAGTTCGGCGGTGCGGGTCATGACCGGCTCCCTTCGGGGCCGCCGAGGCCGAATCCGGTGGGGGTGCGCCCGTTGCCCGCGTGCCCGTTCCCGGTGTGGCCGTTGCCGGTGTGCCCGTTTCCGGTGTGGCCGTTGCCGGGGTTGCCGCCGGGCGCGGCGGGGGCGAGCGCGACGGCCGCCCCGTGCCCGACGCCGAGCACCCGGTTCACCTGGGACGGTCCGGAGCGGGTGGGCAACCACACCACCTCGTCCGGCATCTCGGTGAACCGCGCTTCCACGGTGATCGCGCCGCGATCGCCGCGGATCTCGACGTGCTGGCGCTCCGCCAGGCCGAGCCGCCGGGCGGTGGCCGGGGAGAGCATCGCGACGACGGGGCGCCGGGTGCCCGCGAGGTTCGGCTCCTCGTCCTGCAGGGAACCGTCGTCGAGCAGCTGCCGCCAGGTCGCCAGCAGCGCCCGGCCCGGTCCGGGTGGCGCGACGGGTCGCACCGCCTCCTCGGGCGGCCGCGCCCGCCGGTGCCCGGCGGTGCCGAGCCGGTCCAGCTCGGCGCGGGCGGCGGCCGGGGTCTGGGTGAACAGGTCGGCGTCCATCTCCACCGCGAGCGTGTCCAGCACCCGGCAGTCCGGAAGCGCGTTGGTGCCCTCGATGGTGACGCGGAAGTCGCGGCGACGGCCCTCCCAGTTCAGGTAGCTGCCGGACTTCTCGGTGGCGGGCGCGATCGGCAGCACCACGTCGGCGTGCTCGGTGACCGCGCTGGGCCGCAGCTCCAGGCTCACCACGAAACCGGCCCGCTCCAGCGCTTCCCGGGCGAGCTCCGGGTCCGGCAGGTCGTCCGGGTCGACCCCACCGACGACGAGACCGGACAGCTCGCCGCGCCGGGCGGCGCGCAGGATGCCGGTGACGTCCCGGCCCGGGGACGCGGGCATCAGTTCGGGGCCCACGCCCCAGAGCTCGGCGACCTCGGCGCAGGCGGTCAGGTCGCCGACACCGCGCCCGCCGGGCAGCAGCGTGGGCAGCGCGCCCGCCTCCACCGCCCCGCGTTCCCCGGCGCGGCGCGGGATCCAGGCGATCCGCGCCCCGGTGCGGGCGGCGGTGCGGGCGAGTTCGGAGTACAGCCCGGGGATCTCCGCGGCCCGCTCGCCGACGGCGAGCACCGCGCCCCCGGAGCGCAGCGCTTCCTCGACCTCGGCGGGCAGCTCGGCCAGCGCGGCGGCCTCACCGCCGGGCGGGCAGGGCAGCAGCGCGCCGGTGCGGACCGGGCCGCCGCCGCCCGCGATCCGGGTCGTCTTCTCGACGCCCGGCGAGTTCCACTGGCCGAGGTGGAAGACCTTCGTGCTCCCCTCGCGGGCCGCCTTGCGCAGCCGCAGGAACACGATGGGGGACTCCTCCTCCGGCTCGAAGGCGACGCAGAGCACGGCGGGCGCCGCTTCGAGGTCGGCGTAGGTCACCGCGCCGGAGTCCGGCCCGGTGCCGACCACCGCGGACTCCAGGAACGCCAGCTCCTCGTCCGAGTGCGCCCGCGCGCGGGCGTCCACGTCGTTGGTGCGCAGCGCGAGCCGCGCGAACTTCGCGTAGGCGTAGGCGTCCTCGGTGGTGAGCCTGCCGCCGGGGAGCACCCCGACACCGCGGTCGTCCCGCGCGGCGAGCAGCCCCTCGGCCGCCTTGCGCAACGCCTCGGTCCAGGACGCGGGCCGCAGCTCGCCGTTCTCCCGCACGAGCGGCCGCAGGAGCCGGTCGGAGGCGGTGGCGTAGCGGAACCCGAAGCGGCCCTTGTCGCAGATCCACTCCTCGTTGACCTGCGGATCGTCGGCGGCGAGCTTGCGCATCACCTTGCCGCGCCGGAAGTCCGTCCGGGTCGCGCAGCCCGAGGAGCAGTGCTCGCAGACCCCCGGCGCGGAGACCAGGTCGAACGGCCGCGAGCGGAACCGGTAGGCCGCGCTGGTCAGCGCGCCCACCGGGCAGATCTGGATGGTGTTGCCGGAGAAGTAGGACTGGAACGGCTGCTGCTCGGCGATGCCGATCTGCTGCACCGCGCCCCGCTCCAGCAGCTCGATGAACGGATCACCGGCGATCTGCTTGGAGAACCGGGTGCAGCGCTGGCACAGCACGCAGCGCTCCCGGTCCAGCAGCACCTGGTCGGAGATCGGGACCGGCTTGGGGAAGGTGCGCTTGGTGTCGTGGAAGCGGGAGTCGGCCCGGCCGTGCTTGAGCGCCTGGTTCTGCAGCGGGCACTCGCCGCCCTTGTCGCAGATCGGGCAGTCCAGCGGGTGATTGATGAGCAGCAGCTCCATCACGCCCTGCTGCGCCTTGTCGGCGACCGGCGAGCTGTGCTGCGTCTTGACCACCATGCCGTCGGCGACGGTCATCGTGCAGGACGCCTGCGGCTTGGGCATCGCCCGGCCGTTCATCTCGACCTCGACCAGGCACTGCCGGCAGGCGCCCGCCGGATCCAGCAGCGGGTGGTCGCAGAACCGGGGGATCGTGATCCCCATCCGCTCGGCGGTGCGGATCAGCAGCTCGCCCTTCGGGGCGTCCACCTCGACGCCGTCGATCGTCAGCCGGACGTGCCCCTCGGGGACCGGCTTCGTCTCACGCTCGGATGCCACCGTCATCGGGCCGCTCCTGCCAGTGCGGGCTCGCCCGGCTCCGCGCCGGGCCGGTTCTGCTGACACAGCGCGAGGAACTCCTCGCGGAAGTACTTGATGCCGCTGGTGATCGGGCTGACCGCGCCGTCGCCGAGGGCGCAGAAGGAGCGGCCGAAGATGTTGTCGCAGACGTCGAGCAGGGTGTCGATGTCCTCTTCGGTGCCGTGCCCCTCGACCATCCGCTCCAGGACCTGAGCGAGCCAGAAGGTGCCCTCGCGGCAGGGCGTGCACTTGCCGCAGGACTCGTGCTCGTAGAACTGGGTCCACTTCATCACCGCCCACGGCACGGACACGGTCTCGTTGAAGACCATCAGGGCCGTGGTGCCGAGCATCGAGCCCGCCTCGGCGGCGCCCTCGAAGTCCAGCGGGACGTCCAGGTGCTCCGCGGTGAACAGCGGGGTGGACGAGCCGCCCGGCGTCCAGAACTTGAGCGGGATCCCGTCCTTCATGCCGCCCGCGAGCTCCAGCAGCTCCCGCAGCGTGGTGCCCAGCGGGGCCTCGTACTGGCCGGGGTTCTCGACGTGCCCGGACAGCGAGTAGATCTTCGGGCCGGGCGACTTCTCCCGCCCCATGGTGCGGAACCAGTCCGAGCCGCCGTTGACGATGAACGGCACGGTCGCGATGGTCTCGACGTTGTTCACCGTGGTCGGGCAGGCGTAGAGCCCGGCGGCGGCGGGGAACGGCGGCTTCAGCCGGGGCTGGCCGCGCTTGCCCTCCAGGGAGTCGAGCAGCGCGGTCTCCTCACCGCAGATGTAGGCGCCCGCCCCGGCGTGCACCACGATGTCGCAGTCGAAGCCGGAGCCGAGGATGTCCTTGCCCAGGTACCCGGCCTCGTAGGCCTCCCGCACCGCGTGGTTCAGCCGCCGGATGCAGTGCAGCGCCTCGCCGCGCACGTAGATCGCCGAGAAGTGCGAGCGCATCGCGTAGCAGGCGATGATCACGCCCTCCACCAGCGAGTGCGGATCGGCCATCATGAGCGGGATGTCCTTGCAGGTGCCCGGTTCCCCCTCATCGGCGTTGACCACGAGGTAGTGCGGCTTCACCGGTTCCTTCGGCATGAAGCTCCACTTCACGCCCGCCGGGAACCCGGCGCCGCCGCGGCCGCGCAAGCCCGCGGCCTTCACCAGCTCGACCAGCTCGTCGGGCGAGGCCCGCAGCGCCTTGCGCAGCGCGGTGTAGCCCTCCAGCTGCTCGTAGGTCCGGATGCTCCACGAGCGCGGCGACAGCCAGCGCTTCGTGAGCACCGGGGTGAGGTCGTCGGGCTGGTTCGGGGAGTTCGCGTCGGTCATGACCACCCTCACTCCTTCTCCGGCAGCGGCGGGATCTCGGCGTCGTCCGGCATCGGCGGTGCGGTCCAGCCGCGCTCGCGGGCCAGGTGCGCGCCGCGCACCGTCTCCGGCGCGGCCGAAGGCCCGTCCACGGTGTCCTCCAGCCGGGAGCCCGGCCGGTCGAAGAACCCGGCGAGCTGGCGCTCGGTGCTGCGGAAGCCGGTCAGCGGGGCGCCGCGCGTCGGGGCCGGCTTCTCCCCCCGCTGCAGTGACTTCACGAGTTCGAGGGCCGCCTCGGGGCTCTGCTTGTCGTAGTACTCGTAGTCGACCTGCAGCACCGGCGCGTGGTCGCAGGCCGCCAGGCACTCGGCGTGCTCCAGGGTCAGCGAGCCCGGCTCGCCCGGCTCGCCGGCGGTCTCGTCGTGCCCGACGCCGAGGTGCTCGGAGACCGTCCGGTAGATCTCGTCCCCGCCGAGCGCGGCGCACAGCGTGTTCGTGCAGACGCTCACCAGGTGCTCGCCGCAGGGCTTGCGCTTGTACATCGTGTAGAAGGTGGCGACCGCGCTGACCTCGGCGGCGGAGAGGGCGAGCTGCTCGGCGCAGAACTCGATGCCCTCGGCACTGACGAAGCCCTGCTCGGACTGCACCAGGTGCAGCATCGGCAGCAGCGCCGAGCGCGCCTCCGGGTAGCGCGCCACGATCGCTTCGGCGTCCGCGCGGACGTCCTCGCCGAACACCGTCGGCCCGGGGGTGCCCACCACCTGCTCGGTGGTGGTGAAGTCGAACTGCTCGGTCATCGGTCCACCCCGCCCATCACCGGGTCGATCGAGGCCACTGCCGCGATCACGTCCGCGACCAGGCCGCCCTCGGCCATCGCCGGGAACGCCTGGAGGTTCACGAAGCTCGGTTCCCGCACGTGCACCCGCATCGGCCGGGTGCCGCCGTCGGAGACCAAGTGGTAGCCCAGCTCGCCGCGCGGCGACTCGACCGGCGAGTACACCTGTCCCGGGGGGACGTCGAAGCCCTCGGTGACCAGCTTGAAGTGGTGGATCAGCGACTCCATCGACTGACCCATGATCTTGCGGACGTGCTCCAGCGAGTTGCCCATGCCGTCCGGGCCGATGCTCAGCTTCGCGGGCCAGGCGATCTTCGGGTCCTCCACCATCACCGGGCCCGGTTCGAAGGCGTCCAGGCACTGCCGGATGATCTTGAGCGACTGGTGGATCTCCTCCAGCCGCAGCAGGAACCGCGCGTAGCAGTCCGCGTCGGTGCTCGTCGGCACCTCGAACTCGAAGTTCTCGTAGCCGCAGTACGGCTCGATCTTGCGCAGGTCCCAGGCGATGCCCGCGGAGCGCAGCAGCGGCCCCGTCACGCCCAGCTGCAGGCAGCCGTCCAGCGGCAGGTAACCGACGTCCTTGAGGCGCTGCTTCCAGATCGGCTGCCCGGAGAACAACTTCGCGTAGTCCGGCAGCCTGGAGTCCATGACCTTGATGAACTCCAGCACCTTCTCCCGGTAGTTCTCCGGGAGGTCCTGGGCCACCCCGCCCGGCCGCACGAAGGCGTGGTTCATCCGGAGTCCGGTCAGGAACTCCAGCAGGTGCAGCACTTCCTCGCGGTCGCGGAAGCCGAAGGTCATGCCGGTGGTGGAGCCCAGCTCCATCGCGCCGGTCGCCATGAACACCAGGTGCGAGGAGATCCGGTTCAGCTCCATCAGCATGATCCGGAAGGTCTGCGCCCTGGTCGGCGCCTCGATCCCGAGCAGCTTCTCCACGCCGAGGCAGTAGGCCGTCTCGTTGTAGAGCGGCGCCAGGTAGTCCATCCGCGTGACGAAGGTGACGCCCTGGGTCCAGGTTCGGTACTCGGTGTTCTTCTCGATCCCGGTGTGCAGGTAGCCGATGACGGAGCGGGCCTGGGTGACCGTCTCCCCCTCCAGCTCCAGCACCAGCCGCAGCACCCCGTGCGTGGACGGGTGCTGCGGGCCGAGGTTGATGACGACGCGCTCGGATTCGCCGGCCTCGTCGAGGAAGTCGTCCCAGTCGCCGCCGGTGACGGTGTAGACGCGACCCTCCGTCGTCTCCCGCGATTCCGCGGGGTGCGCCGGGTCCGCGGTGGGATCGGTCAGTGGTTCGGTGGTCATCTTCAGCACCTCTCCGCGTGCTGCCTGCCGTGGCTGCTGGGTGCGCGGCGCCTCATGAGTACGCCCGCCGCTGGTCGGGCGGGGGGATCTCGGCGCCCTTGTACTCCACCGGGATGCCGCCCAGCGGGTAGTCCTTGCGCTGCGGGTGCCCGTCCCAGTCGTCGGGCATCAAGATCCGGGTGAGCGCGGGGTGCCCGTCGTAGACGAGGCCGTACATGTCCCACGCCTCGCGCTCCTGGAAGTCCGCCGTCGGGTAGACCCCGACGACCGAGGGCAGGTGCGGGTCCTCGACGTCGACGGCCACCTCCAGCCGGATCCGGCGCCGGTAGGTCATCGAGGTGAGGTGGTAGACCGAGTGCAGCCGCTGCGGCACCTCCGGCCCGTAGTCCACCCCGGAGACCGAGCTGCACAGCTCGAAGCGCAGCGCCGGGTCGTCGCGCAGCGCCGAGCAGGTGGCCACCAGGTGCTCCCGGGCCACGTAGAAGGTGATCTCCCCGCGGTCCACGGTCACCTGCTGCACCGCCGAATCGACCCCCTGCTCCCGCAGCGCGTCCAGCAGCGCGTCGGCGACGTCGTCGAACCAGCCGCCGAAGGGCCGCTCCGCCGCCAGCGGGACGTGCGGGGGGAGCCGGAGCCCGCCGAAGCCGGAGGTGTCGCCGGTGCCGCGCACGCCGAACATGCCCTGCCGGGCCCGCCCGGCGACGATCGGCCCCTGCGACTCGGCACCGACGCCCACCGGCTCCAGGCCGTCGGGGCGCTCCGCGCTGGAGCCGCCCTCTCCGGGGTCCGGGGTGGTCTGCCTGCCGTCGCTCATCCCGCTCACCTGCCCGCGCCGAGTTGCTGCTGCGTCTGCTCCCGCTGCGCGCGGGTCTCGACCGCGAGCGGGCCCTCCGCGCCCATCTCCTGCCGCTGCGCCTGCTGCTGCCGCTCGGCGCGCTTGCGCTGCGAGCGGTTCTTCGGCGCGTAGCGCTCGGAGGAGGCGACGAGTTCGGTTCGAGCCCCGCTCTCGGCGCGCAGCGCGGCGCGCTTGGCGTTGATCGGCTCGTCCATGATCTTGGCGTGCAGCTTGAGGATCGCGTCCAGCAGCATCTCCGGGCGCGGGGGGCAGCCCGGCAGGTACATGTCGACCGGGACGACGTGGTCCACGCCCTGCACGACGGCGTAGTTGTTGAACATGCCCCCGGTGGAGGCGCACACGCCCATCGCCAGCACCCAGCGGGGCTCCGGCATCTGGTCGTAGATCTGCCGCAGCACCGGGGCCATCTTGTTGGTCACCCGGCCGGCCACGATCATCAGATCGGCCTGCCGGGGCGTGGCGGAGAAGCGCTCCATGCCGAACCGGGCGATGTCGTAGCGGGAACCGCCGACCGTCATCATCTCGATGGCGCAGCAGGCCAACCCGAAGGTCGCCGGCCACATCGAGGTCTTCCGGGTCCAGTTGACGAGCTTTTCCACGTTGGCCAACAGGATGCCGTTGGGCAGCTGCTCTTCGAGGCCCATCTCGGCACTCCTTCCGCTGTCGCCATTGAGAACGGTCAGTGCTCGCTCAGGCCCGGGACTCGCCCGGGGGCCCGGGCGCTAGTTCCAGTCGAGACCTCCGCGCCGCCACACGTAGGCGTAGGCGAACCCCACCGTGGCGATGAACAGCACGACCTCCGCCACCCCGAACAGGCCGAGGGAGTCCGCGGAGACCGCGAACGGGTAGAGGAAGACCATCTCGATGTCGAAGAGGATGAACAGCATCGCCGTGAGGTAGTAGGCGACCGGCATCCGGCCGCCGCCCATCACCGGTTGCGGGGAGGGCTCGATCCCGCACTCGTAGGCATCGAGCTTCGCCTTGTTGTACCGGCGGGGGCCGACCAGTGGGGCGATGCTCACCGAGAACACCGCGAATCCCAGCGCCAGCGCGAACATCAGCACCAGCGGGACGTACGGATCGAGCACGCCCGAAGCGCTCGCGCCGCCCATGACACCGCCCTCCTTCGCTGCCCCCGCCGGGACGAATGCCACGTCCTCGGCGTCGATTGCGCACTCTATGCGGCCGACCGTTCTCGCTCCGCAGTGAGGCGAACCTAACTTTATGACTTCTCACACACCGACGTGACCATCTGACCAGACTCCGACTGTCAGGCGCTAGGGGTGAGGCGAGTAGTGGCGCTGATCACACGGTCCACCGTGTCCCCGTCGCGGCCGTCGTACAGATTTGCCAGCAGTTTCAACACGAAACGCATCAGCGCGGCCCTCGGCAAGCCGTGCTTGGTGGCCATCCGCATCACCGTCGGATTGCCAATCAACTTGCTGAAGATGTTGCCGAGCCGGAAGTAGCCGCCCATCGCCTCCTCGACCGCGGTGGGGTACCGGTGCAACGCGTGTTCCCGCGAGGGGCCGGCGGGGCGCGCGTACGCGTGGACCACGCACTCGGCGGCCAACCGGGCGGATTCCATGGCGTAGGCGATGCCCTCCCCGTTGAACGGGTTCACCATCCCGCCCGCGTCCCCGACCAGCAGCAGCCCGTCCTGGTAGTGCGGCTTGCGGTTGAAGCCCATCGGCAGCGCGGCGCCGCCGATCTTCCCGCTGGCGTTCTCCTCCCGGAACCCCCACTCCTCGGGCGTGCCGTCGAGCCAGGAGCGCAACAGCTGGCGGTAGTCGGTCTTGCCGTAGGCGCTGGAGGTCGACAGGATGCCCAGGCCCACGTTCACGGTCCCGTCGCCCATCCCGAAGATCCAGCCGTAGCCGGGCAGCAGCTTCGGCTCGGCCGGGTTCGACCGGTCCCACAGCTCCAGGTGCGACTCCAGGAAGTCGTCCTTGCTGCGCGGGCTGTCGTAGTAGCGGCGCACCGCCACGCCCATCGGGCGGTCCTCGCGCTTCTGGATCCCCATCGACAGCGCCAGCCGGGCCGAGACCCCGTCGCAGGCGAGCACCAGCGGGGCCCGGTAGGTCACCGGCTGCTTGTCCGGGCCGGTCTTGGCTGTGACGCCGTCGATGCGGCCGGTCCGCTCATCGCGGACGGCCCCGGTCACCGTCGTCCGCTGGACCATCCGGGCGCCCGCGCGCTCGGCCCCGCGGGCGAGCAGGTCGTCGAAGTCGTTGCGCGGGCGAACCACCCCGTAGGGCGGGAAGTCCGCGAGGTCCGGCCAGTCCAGTTCGATCGTGACGCCGCCGCCGACGACCCGGAGGCCCCGGTTGTGCAGCCAGCCCGCCTCCTCGCGGGTGTCGACGCCGAGGTCGATGAGCTGCTTGACCCCACGCGGCGTGATGCCGTCGCCGCAGACCTTCTCCCTGGGGAACTCGCTCTTCTCCAGCAGCAGCACGTCGAGGCCCGCGCGGGCCAGGTACGTCGCCGCCGTCGATCCGGCCGGCCCGGCACCCACGACGATCACGTCGGCGTCGTCGTTCGGTCGGCGTCGGGGGGTGGCGCTGGTCATGACACTCCTTGATTGCCGTGCAGGTGCGGTGTCGCCACGGCGCGGGCACGAGGAACGCGCCCGCCGGCCGGCCGGTGCGGCACCGGCCGGGCTCCGCCGTGGCCCGGTGAACCCGCTTGTGAACGAGTTCACTATCTCCGTGGAGTCTAGGCCTGGGGAGGCACTCGATCGACCCCGGAAGATGGGCCGCTCGGGTGACCGTCCTCGCAGGTGAGACCCATCTCCGCGCGGAACGCGGCGGGGCGGGCGCCGGATCTCGGCGCGCACGGCGGTGGACCGGCTCGTGCGCGGCGGCCCGAGGGGCCGGGCTCGACCGCCGGAGGGGTCGCGCCCTCGCCGGCCGGGAACGGGAATCCCGCCTCCCGCGCGCCGGTGGTGCCCCGGCACCCGGTCCGCTGGTGGCGGCGCCGCTGGCCGGGCCGGCGGAGCGGCCTCGCCGCGGGCGCGACCAGGTACGCCGAGCCGCGCTTCGGCCGGAGGTGGGCGGGTGAGCGGGCGACGCTGATCCCGCTCGGGACGCCCGCGAGCCCGGCGCGATCCGTCACCCGGAGCGGGTGCTCGGGGTGCTGCCGGATCGGCGGAGGGGGATCAGTCGGGCTTGCGGGCCCGGTGGACGGCGACCGCGCCGCCCATGAGGTCGCGCCAGGCGACCTTCGACCAGCCCGCCTCGGCGATCTTCGCCGCGAGCGCGGGCTGGTCCGGCCAGGCGCGGATCGACTCGGCGAGGTAGACGTAGGCGTCCGGGTTCGAGGAGACGGCGCGCGCGATCGACGGCAGCGCCCGCATCACGTAGTTCAGGTAGACCGTGCGGAACGGCTGCCAGGTGGGGGTGGAGAACTCGCACACCACCAGCCGACCGCCGGGGCGGACCACCCGCGCCATCTCGCGCAGGCCCCCGACCGTGTCCACCACGTTGCGCAGCCCGAAGGAGATCGTCGCGGCGTCGAACGCGCCGTCCGCGAACGGCAGCCGCAGCGCGTCGGCCGCCACCAGCGGCAGCCCCCGGCCCTTGCCGACCGAGAGCATTCCCAGCGAGAAGTCCGCGGCCACGCACCAGGCACCGGAGCGGGCGAGCTCGGCGGTCGAAACCCCGCTGCCCGCCGCCAGGTCCAGCACCCGTTCCCCCGGCCGGGGGTCGAGCGCCTGGCGGGTGATCTGCCGCCAGCGCCGGTCCTGGCCGAACGACATCACCGTGTTCGTCAGGTCGTAGCGCTCCGCGACGCCGTCGAACATCGCGGCGACCGCGTGCGGATCCTTGTCCAAACCGGCGCGAGACACGGGGGCAGCTTACGCCGGAGACGGGTTCAGGCGGCCGACCGGTCGGCGGCGGCGCCCCCGATGACCTCCGCGTAGTGGCCGATCAGCTGCTCGCACAGGGCGGGCCAGGTGCGCCGCGCGACCGCGTCCCGCGCCGCCGCGCCGAACCGGGCCCGCAGCTCGGGATCGCGCAGCGCCTCGACCGAGGCGCGCAGCCCCCGGGCGAAGACCTCGGCGTCCCCCGACGGCAGCAGGTAGCCGGTGCGGCCGGGCAGCACCAGGTCCCGGGGGCCGCCCGCGTCCGGCGCCACCGCCGGGACGCCGGAGGCCATCGCCTCCTGCACCGACTGGCAGAAGGTCTCGTGCGGGCCGGTGTGCGCGAAGACGTCGAGGCTCGCGTGGATCCGGGCCAGTTCGTCGCCGGTGCGCAGCCCCAGGAACGCGGCCTCCGGCAACCGGTCGGCCAGCGCCTCGCGCTGCGGACCGTCGCCCACCACCACCAGCCGCACGCCCGGAACGCCGCGCAACGCCGCGAGCCGCTCCACCTGCTTCTCCGGGGCGAGCCTGCCGACGTAGCCGACCAGCAGCTCCCCGTCGGGGGCGAGCTCGGCGCGCAGCGCGGCGTCCCGCCGCGACGGCCGGAACCGGGTGGTGTCCACGCCGCGGCCCCAGCGGTGCACCCGGGGGACGCCGTGCCGCCGCAGCGCCTCCGCCGCCCAGGTCGAGGGCGCGAGGGTCCGGTCGGCGGCGCGGTGCAGCCGCCGCGTCCAGCGCCAGGCGGCGCTCGCGGTGAGCCCGAGCCCGTAGGACCGCGCGAACCCGGCGACGTCGGTCTGGTACACCGCGACCGTCGGAACCCCGAGCCCGCGCGCGGCCGCGAGCCCGCGGGCACCGACCACGAACGGCGAGGCCAGGTGCACCACGTCCGGGCGGAAGTCCCGCAGGGCGCGCAGCAGCCGGCGGGTCGGCAACCCGACCGGAAGCGAGGACACCACCGGCAGGTCCACGGCCGGCAACCGGATGACGGGGGTGCCCTCGTACTCCTCCGGTCCCTCTCCCGGGGCGATCACGAGGGCCTGGTCCCCGCGCCGACGCAGGTGCTCCACCACCCGCAGCACCGAGTTCGTCACCCCGTTGACCTGCGGCAGGAATGTCTCCGACACGATGGCGATGCGCACGGGCCACACGCTTCCCCGCCGCACCGGCGTCCGGGCGACCCGCGCGTGACACCTCCCGGAACACCGGTCGACGAGCGACCCAACCGCGTTCCGGTGCGCCGCGCCGACGGCCGCTGATTCCCCCACGTCCACCTGCGCGCGGCCCGGCCGACACCGGCCGCGCGGACCCTGGCGCGGCACGACGGCCCCGCTTCCCCGGCCCTCCGCCGAACCCGGTCTGGTCCCCCGCGCCCTGGGGGTAGCCAGCCGGCTCGCGAACGCCGCCGCCGTGATCACCGCGACGGCCGGGCGCGGGGCACGACCGGCCGCCTGGGAGTCAGCGTTCGACTGGGCGACCGACACCGGTCGGACCCCGGAGCGGCACACCCGGCGGGTCCTCGGGGAGGAGTTCCCCGGAGTGCCGGTGTTCGGCGAGGAGTTCGGCTCCGGCCCCGCCCGGTCCCCTCGGTGGCCGAACGGCTCCCGGCCCGCTCGGACTCCGCGCGCTACCGCTGGTCGGCGGATCCGGTGGACGGCACCGCGAACTACGTGGCCGGGCTGCCGTGGTGCGCCCGCAGCCCGGCGGTGTTGGACGAGCGGGGGCCGCTGGTGGGTGTGGTGGCCGATCCGCACCGGGCGCAGCTCCAGGCGGCCGCGCGGGACCGGGAGACGCGCGCGCGAACGGGACACCGGTGCGGCTGGCGGGTCGGCGCGAGACCCGGGCCGCCAGCCGCACCGGGCTCACCCGCAACGGGCCGTGGCCCGGTTCATCACCGGCGCCGCGCGTGCCCAGGTCGGGGTGCGGTCGCTGGGTTCGCCCGCGCTCGCGGTCGCGCAGGTGTCGCTCGGGCACGCCGTGGCGGCGGTGCTGGACTCCCGCGCGGAGTGGGACGTGGCGGGCGTGCTGGCGCTGGCGAGTCCGGTGCCGCGGTGCTGGACAGGGCCGCCCCGCGCGCCTCCCGTCGACGGCCTGCTGGTCGCGGGGCCCGCCGTGGCGGGAGACGTGCTCCGCTGGTGGCAGCGGGCCTCCCCCGTGAGGTCAGGCGGGCCCGTGAGGTCAGGCGGGTTCGAGGACCGGATCCGGGTCGCGCTCCAGCAGGGCGGACAGCGGGCGCAGCAGCGGGAAGCGGTCGCGGAGGACGGCCACGTCGCGGTGCACCCGGTGCAGGTCGGGCAGCGCCACGAGCTCCACCACGACGTCCAGCACCTCCTCGGTGACCGCGGTGAACCGCTGGGCGGCCTCGGCGACCTGGGCGCGCACCCGGCGCAGCACCCGCTCGTCACCGGCCGGTCCCGCCGTGCGGCCCACCTCCACGAGCGCCTGCACGGTGGGCAGCTCCGCGTCCATCCGGCGGACCACCATCAGCAGCGATTCGCGCGCCCGCGCCGAGGACACCGACTCCACGGCGCACCGCGCGCGGGACACCGCCTGCTCGCAGCGGTGCAGGTCGCGGAGCCAGCCGTCCACCCGCCCCGGTTCGGGGCGGCCGGTCGCCGCGTCCACCGCCCCGGGCTCGCGAGGTGGAGGTGCCGGGGGTTCGACGGGTGCGGCCTGCCCGGACCGCAGCCGGTCCCACGCCAGCAGCGTCGCCGCCGCGCCCAGCGCTCCCGCGAGCATTCCCGCCACCACCGCCAACCAGAAACCGCTCATCGCCAGCCGTGCCTTCCGCTCGCTTCCCGCGCACCACCTTCGCCCCCCAAGACGGTCCGGCGGACCAACCGGGTCGCTTCCCGGCATCACTCCCCACCTTGCCCGCGGGGCGGCGGCGGATCGTGCGGGAAAGTACTCAATCGACGGAACGGAATCTTCACGAGGTGATCGGGTCGGCGCGCACCAGGTACTGCATGTCGGCGAGCACGAACGGCATCGACTCGGTGTGCGCGCCGTAGCGGCCGCCGGTGCCGGGTGCGGGAGCCGGGCTGAGGACGGGCAGGTCGAGCCGGGCCACCGACAGCGTCTCGTCGAGGGCCGTGAGCACGTCGGCGCGCACCTCGTCCGGCGGCACCGCGCAGCTCGCGGCGGCCAGCCTGCGCTCGACCGGGTGGACGGCGAACAGCTCCCCGGCCAGAGGCCACACCCGGTGCAGCGCGGTCAGCATCCGGGTCCGCGCCTCCGCCTCGCCGTCACCGAGGCGGATCACCCACTGCGCGGCGTGCTCTTGGTGCCGCAGCAGATCCCGGCGGCAGCGGCGCGCGATCGCCGAGAGCACCGGGTCGCGGGTGGCGGCCAGCCGCTCGAACACCGCGTGCCGCCAGGCGCTCATCAGCAGCAGCCGGGCGATCGTGGTGGCGAAGTCGCCGCCGGGCCCGGGACCGCAGTCGATCTCGGCGAGCCGCACGTTGCGGAACCGGGAGCTGTCGCGGTGGTAGGCGAGCAGGTCGGCATCGCCCTCGCCTTCGAGCTCGGCTGCGCGCTCCAGCAGCGAACGCGCCTGGTCCAGCAGCTCCGCGGTGATCGCCGCGAGCGCCGAACCCTCCTCCAGGTCCGGCCCGCGCACGCCCCAGGCGGACAGCCGGTGCGCGAGCAGCAGGGCGTCGTCGCCGAGCATCAGGCAGTAGCGGGCGAGGTCCACCGGGTCCGCGCCCTCCGGCACCGCGCGGTCGGCGATCCGCTCCGGGGAGCTCAGCACCCACCCCCGCGGCTGCTGCCCGGACACGTCGCGTCCGGAGCGCTCGGCCGCCGGGGCGGCTCCCGGGTCGCCGAGGCCGAAATCGGTCGTGCCCATGACGCGCTCACCCACCTTCCGGGACGGCCTGCCGGACGCGGCGCGCCAGGTGCCGCACCGGCCTCCCCGGTTCACCCGCTGCGACGGGCTCACCCGGGTTCACGATGGGCGTCCGCCGAGGAGGGAGGTAGGGACGGAATCCCCGGATCAGGTCGCGGGGCGGCGCAGCATCCAGCGGGCGCCGCCGACGACGAGCCACAGGCCCGCCAGGCACCCGGCCACGGGCAGCAACGAGAGCACCATCCCGCGACCGGCGACCCGGACCAGGTCCGGGTTGCGGGTGTCGTACTCGACCCGCACGAACTGCCCCTCCTGGAGCCCGCCGGGGTAGAGCACGCCGTCCGGCGGGATGTGGACGCGGCCCTCCGGGGTGCTGAACCGGATGACGGTGCGGGTCAGCGAGACGTCGAGCACCTCGGCGACGCCGTCGCCCCGGGACTCGGAGATCGTCCGGTCGTCGATGGCGCACGCGCCGATCACGGACAGACCCAGCACGGTCAGCAGCACGCCGAGCACGAGCACGCCGCGGGCGCAGCCGCGCCGGACGCGCGAGCGGGTCCAGCGCGCGGGCCCGCCCCGGCCCGGCCGCGCGGTCCCCGCCGACCCGGGATCCGCGGTTCCGGTGCCGGTGCCGGTCAGCTCGGCGCCGGTCCGCTCGGGACCGGCGGAGTCGGATCCGTCCCCGTCCGGTTCGGCTCCCCGCCCGGGTCCCTGCTCGCTCGCCACGATCGCCGATTGTAGGAGCCGGGCGATGACCGCCCCGGGCCGCCGCACCTAGGCTCGATGCGTGCCGACACCCCCGAGACCGCTGACCGTGCGCACCGTCGCGATCCCCGAAGGCGACCCCCGGTACGACCAGCCGCTGCTGGAGCTGCTGCCCGACCGCTCCCCGCTGAGCTGGGTCCGGCGCGGGGAGGGCCTGGTCGGCTGGGGATGCGCGGCACGGCTCGACCCCTCGGGACCGGGCCGGTTCGCGGCGGCCGACGACTGGTGGCGGGCGTGGTGCGAGCAGGTGCGGGTGGACGACGAGGTCGGGCTGCCCGGCACCGGGCCGATCGCGTTCACCAGCTTCGCGTTCGCCGACCGCCCCGGACGCTCGGTCGTGGTGGTGCCGGAGGTGGTGGTGGGGTGCCGCGACGGCGTCCGCTGGATCACCACCGTCGGGGAGGCCGCCGAGCACCCGGTGCGACCGGTGGGCCACCCGGGCCGGGTGCGCTTCAGCGACGGCGCCCTGTCCGCCGACGGGTACCGGGACGCGGTGGCGGAGGCGGTGCGGATCCTCCGCACCTCGGACGGCACCGGGGCGGGAGACGACCGGGAGCGGGTGCGCAAGGTCGTCCTGGCGCGCGACGAGGTGGCGACCACCTCGGCGCCGCTGGATCCCCGGCACCTGCTGGGCAACCTGGCGGGGCGATACCCGTCGTGCTGGAGCTTCGCGGTGGACGGCCTGGTGGGAGCGACCCCGGAACTGCTGCTCGAGCGCTCCGGGCGGCGCATCCGCTCCCGGGTGCTGGCGGGGACCAGCTGGCCGCGGCCGGGAGTGGGCGCGGCGGAGCTCGCATCGGGTCTGCTGGGGTCGGCGAAGGACCGCGCGGAACACGCCTTCGCCGCCGCGTCGCTGGCCGCCGAGCTGCGCCCGTTCTGCGGTGAGCTGGCGGTCCCGGAGCACCCCGAGGTGCTCCGGCTGCGCAACGTGCTGCACCTCGCCTCGCACATCACCGGTGAGCTGCACGAGCACGCCGCGAACAACGGGGTCGCCGCGCTGCTGCGCTTGGCGGCGGCCGTGCATCCGAGCGCCGCCGTCGGCGGTACGCCCACGTCGGCGGCCGTGGCGCTGATCGGGGAGCTGGAGGGCGTGGACCGCGGCCGCTACAGCGGTCCCGTCGGCTGGGTCGACGGGGCGGGCAACGGCGAGCTGGGCCTGGCCCTGCGCTGCGCGCAGCTGGAGGAGACCGCGGACGGGGGCCGGGCCCGCCTGTTCGCGGGCTGCGGCATCGTCGCGGCCTCCGAACCGGATTCGGAGGTGGCGGAATCGGACGCCAAGTTCCGCCCCATCCGCGAGGCGCTGGACTCCGATGCCTGATCCCGCCCGGGCCGGGAGCACTCCGCCCCCGGCCCGACCTGGTCAGTGCTCGTGGACCTGCCGGTGGGTGGCGTCGATCTCGGCCACCGCCGGGGGTGCCGGGATCCCGGCCCGGGTGGCCGAGACCGGGATGCCGTTCTCCGGGGTGGCCGCGGGCTTGCCGGGGGTGAACAGCCAGGCCCGGAAGAACTCGTCGAGCTGCTCGCCGGAGCGCTGCTCGGTCAGCGCGATGAAGTCCTCGACGGTCCCGGTGGCGTAGCGCTTCTCGGCCACCCACGTCCGCACCACGTCGAGCAGCGCCTCCTCCCCGATGACGTTGCGCAGCGCGTGCACCGCGAGCGCTCCCCGGTCGTAGACGGCGCCGTCGAAGATGTTCTCCGGCCCGGGGTCGCCGGGAGCGACCTGCCAGAACGGGTCGTCGGCCGGGTGCGCGCCGTAGTAGTGGTCGAACAGCTGTCGCGCCGTCCCGGTGCCCTGCTGCTCGGACCAGAGCCATTCCGCGTAGCTGGCGAAGCCCTCGTTGAGCCAGATGTGCTGCCAGGTGTCGACCGAGACCGAGTCGCCGAACCACTGGTGGGCGTTCTCGTGCACGACGACCGAGGTGTTGGCGCCGGTCAGGAAGAACTTGTGGCTGTAGGTGGGCCGGGTCTGGTTCTCCAGCGCGAAGTTCATGCCCTCCGAGGGGACCACGCCGCCCTGCGCTTCGAAGGGGTACTCGCCGAACAGGCCGGAGAGGAACTCCAGCACCTCGGGGGTCCGCTCGACGCTGGCCCGCGCCGGGCCGTCCAGCTCGCCGAGTCCCTCGGAGTAGGCGGTGACGAAGGGCTGGCCGAAGGCACCCCGCTTGGTGTGGATCTCGTACTGCCCGATGCCGAGGAACGCCAGGTAGGTGGCGGTGGGCTTGGTGGTGCGCCACTTCCAGGTGGTCCGGCCCGCCAACGTGGAGGTGTCGGTGTTCACGCCGTTGGCCAGCACCTCGGTGCCCTCCGGGACGTTCACGGCGATGTCGAAGGTGGCCTTGTCCCGGGGGTGGTCGTTGCCGGGGAACCACCACGCGGAGATCTCCGGCTGCCCGATCGCCAGCGCGCCGTCCGCGGTGCGGATCCACGGCTTCAACCCGTCGACCTCGACGCTGGAGGGCACGCCCTCGTACTCGACGACGAAGGTCGCCTGCTCGCCCGCGGGAAGCTCGTCCGGGGGTGTGACGGTGAGCTCGCTGCCCCGCTGGGTGTGTTCGGAGAGCGCCCCGTTCACCCTGATCGACTTCACCGGCAGCGCGAAGTCCAGGTTGAACGCGGTGAGGTCCTGGGTCGCCGAGGCCACGATCGTCGTGGTCCCGGCGAGGTGGTCGTCCCGCGGGTCGTAGCGCAGCCGCACGTCGTAGTGCGCGACGTCGTAACCGCCGTTGCCGTACTCGGGGAAGTACGGGTCGCCGGCACCCGGGGCTCCGGGGCCGCCGGCGCCCGCGAAGGCCGGGGTGGTCAGCACGGCCGCGGCGCAGCACGCGGCCACCGCCGCTCGCAGACCGGTTCGCTCGAACACGGGGCACCTCCCGGAGATCAGTGGTCTCCAGCAGCGTACGAAGCCGATCAGCGGGAGGCGAGCAACCAGCGAGAGGGCTTTTTTCCCACCGCGCGGTGAACTTCGGGAACGCCCGGCTCGACCGGGGAGGGCGGCCCGGGGCGTTCGTGGAGCGCGGGTGCCCCCGCCCAGCTCAACGCGCCCGCGCGACCGCCATCCGGCCCGGCGAAGCGCTCCGGAGCGGTCCGGCCAGATGCCGCCGTCGTGCCGACTCGCGCTCCCAGCGGCTGGGAACGTCGCGCGTGCCGGTCAGCCGGTCAGCCGGTCAGCCGGTCAGCCGGTCAGCGCCGAGTTCACCGCCGCCTGGAGCCGCGCGTGCAGGTCCCGGGTGCGCGAGCGGTCGGCGCGCACCTCGACCACCCGCAGCCCCGGTGGCCCGTGCAGCGCGGCCGAGAGCTCCGAGCGCTGCGCCACCCGGACGTGCTCCACGCCGTGCGCCGCGCACAGCTGCGCCAGGTCCGTCCCGTGCGGGGTGCCGAAGACCCGCTCGAAGGAGCTGCGGTGCTCCGGGCCGCCCTGCTCCAACAGCGAGAAGATGCCGCCGCCGTCATCGTTGAGGACCACGATCGTCAGGTCCGGCCGCTGCTCCTGGGGTCCCAGGAGCAGGCCGTTGCCGTCGTGCAGGAAGGTCAGGTCGCCGAGCAGCGCGTAGGTCGGTCCGTCGTGCGCGAGCGCCGCGCCGATCGCCGTGGACACCGTGCCGTCGATCCCGGCCACCCCGCGGTTGCGGTGCACCGTCACGTCGCCGCGGTGCCTGGCCGCCAGTGCCACGTCCCGGCTCGGGTTGGAGGACCCCAGCACGAGCAGCGAGCGCGCGGGCAGCTCGTCCACCAGGTCCCTCGCCAGCACCGGACCGTTCGGCCAGCGCTCCAGGTCGAGGGCGGCGTGCAGGGCGGCCGCTGCCTTGTGGTCCGCCTGCTGCCACGCCGTGAGCCAGTCCGGGTCGGCCTCCTGGACCGGTCCCGCGCCGAAGGTGTGCGCGACCTCCCGGACCGCGTGCCCCGGTGACGGCCAGTCCACCTCGCCGCCGTGCGCGAGCAGCACCTCCACCCGGGAGTCGGTGAGCAGTGCCTGCACCTGCCGGAACACCGTCGGCCTGCCCACGCACAGCACCTGCTCGGGCAGGTGCCCCCGGACGAAGTCGGGGTGGTTGAGCAGCCACATGCCGGTGCTGATCGCCGCGTCACCGGGCAGCCCGACGCCGCCGGTCTCGGAGACCACCGGCCAGCCGTACCGCTCGCCCCAGGCCCCGGCCGCGGCCGCCCCACCGTCGGCGGCGAGCACGAGGCCGCGCCGCGCGGCCGGACCCCGGAGGCTGCTCGGGCCGCCGCCTTCGCCGGACATCGCGGTCCAGGGCGCGCCGTCCGGGCGCCCGGCCAGCGGCTCGCACCACGCGGTGTCCCCGGTCGGCACCAGCGGTTCCCGGAACGGGAGGTTGAGGTGCACCGGGCCGGACCGGGCGCTGCCCAGCGCGGCCTGCGCGGCGCGGCAGACCTGGCTGCGCCAGTAGGCCTGCTGCCCCGGCCGGTCCTCGGCGACGCCCAGCTCGTCGAACATCCGCACCTGCGGGCCGAACATCCGGTGCTGGTCGATCGTCTGGTTGGCCCCGGCCGCGCGCAGCTCCGGGGGCCGGTCGGCGGTGAGCACGATCAGCGGGATGCCCGCCTGGGCCGCCTCGCTCACCGCGGGGTGCAGGTTGGCCGCGGCGGTCCCGGAGGTGCCCGCGACCACCACCGGCAGCCCGCTGCGCGCCGCGAGCCCCAGCGCCAGGAACCCGGCGCTGCGCTCGTCGATGCGCACGTGCAGCCGGATCCGCGCGGCTTGCAGCGCGCGGTGCAGCGCGAAGGACAGCGGCGCGTTGCGCGAGCCCGGGGAGAGCACCACGTGCCTGACCTGGTTGCGGATCAACTCATCGACGATGACCTCGGCTTGTGCCGTGGACGGATTCAACCCATCACCCCGGACTCCCTCACACGCTGCCTGCGGACCGCTCCCAGTGTCGCCGGGGCCGCCGGGCCGCTTCGACCCGGTCTCGCCCCGGCTGAGCGACGTGCCGCCGCTCACGCCGACCGGCGGCCTCCTGGTGTTCAGCACATCGAGACGGCGCCTATTGTCCCAGGCGTGCAGAACTCGCGTGTCTCTGAGCTGTTCGACCCCGCCGCGTGGGAGCCCGTGGCGGGTTTCGACTTCACCGACATCACCTACCACCGGTGCTCCGAGGACGGCCCCGGTCGCGGGACCGTGCGCATCGCCTTCGACCGCCCGGAGGTCCGCAACGCCTTCCGGCCGCACACCGTCGACGAGCTCTACCGCGCGCTCGACCACGCCCGGATGTGCTCCGACGTCGGCTGCGTGCTGCTCACCGGCAACGGCCCCTCCCCCAAGGACGGCGGTTGGGCCTTCTGCTCCGGGGGGGACCAGCGCATCCGGGGTCGCTCCGGGTACCAGTACGCCTCCGGTGAGACCTCCGAGACCGTCGATCCCGCACGGGCGGGGCGGCTGCACGTCCTGGAGGTGCAGCGGCTGATCCGGTTCATGCCGAAGCTGGTCGTCGCGGTGGTCCCGGGCTGGGCGGCCGGGGGCGGGCACAGCCTGCACGTGGTGTGCGATCTCACCCTCGCCAGCGCCGAGCACGCCCGCTTCAAGCAGACCGACGCCGACGTCGGCAGCTTCGACGGCGGCTTCGGCAGCGCCTACCTCGCCCGGCAGGTCGGGCAGAAGTTCGCCCGCGAGATCTTCGCCCTCGGCCGCGCCTACGACGCCGAGCAGGCGCACCGGATGGGGATGGTCAACGAGGTCGTGCCGCACGCGGAACTGGAGGCGACCGCCCTGCAGTGGGCACGGGAGATCAACGGCAAGTCGCCGACGGCGCAGCGCATGTTGAAGTACTCGTTCAACGCGATCGACGACGGCCTGGTCGGACAGCAGCTGTTCGCCGGGGAGACGACCCGGCTCGCCTACATGACCGACGAGGCGGTCGAGGGCCGGGACGCCTTCCTGGAGCGGCGGGAGCCGGACTGGAAGCCCTTCCCCTGGTACTACTGACCGTCCGGACGAACGGGGGCCGCGCGCCGGCCCCGGGGGCGCCGGTGGCGGAACCGCGGGGGCTTCCCCGCCGCGGGTTCGACGTTCGCCCCGCGCCGCGGGGGGACACCACCGGACGATCCGGCGCCCGCCGCTCGTTCCCCGCCCGTCGTGCCACCCGGAGAAGTCCATCGTCCGCACCGCCTTCGCTCGCAGGTTCCGCTGATAGCACCATCGACCACCCGAGTCGAACAGTTGAGCGAATCCAGCCGAACAGGTGAGCGACGGCACTCGCGTCCGGCCCGGCGCGCCTCGCGGCCCGGCGGTGGGCGCAAGATGACTGCCATGCCCTCCGCCCGCTCGCTCCGGCCGCTGACCGTCCCGGCCGGTCCGCGGGCCGCCACCGCGCTGCCCGCGCTGCGCCGCGCCCTCGACGGCCAGGGCGACGCGCTGCTGCCGCTGGCCCCGGACCAGGACGCCGCGCCGGTCCTCCGCGCGATGGGCGCCGAGGACCCGCTGGCACCCGGCGAGGACGACCCCGCGGATCCGACCGCGCTGGTCATCGCCACTTCTGGCTCCACCGGCACGCCGAAGGGCGTGCTGCTGCCCGCGTCCGCGCTGCGCGCCTCCGCCGAGGCCACCCACCGCCGCCTCGGCGGCCCCGGGCACTGGCTGCTGGCGATGCCCGCGCACCACGTCGCCGGGATCCAGGTGCTCGTCCGCTCGCTGCTCGCGGGCACCCGGCTGGAAGCGGTGGACGGTTCGGCCGGCTTCCGGCCGGACCGGTTCGCCGAGGCCGCCCGCCGCGGGCTCGCGGCCGAGGGCAGGCACTACACCGCGCTGGTGCCGACCCAGCTGCGCAGGCTGCTCGACGACGCGGACGGCCTGGCCGCCCTGCGCGAGTTCGACGCGGTGCTGCTGGGCGGTGCCGCGACCCCGCCCGCGCTGCGCGAGCGGGCGCTGGCGGCGGGCGTGCGGATCACCACCACCTACGGCATGAGCGAGACCTCGGGGGGCTGCGTCTACGACGGCCTGCCGCTGGACGGCGTGCGGGTGCACGTCGAGGAGTCCGCCGACGGGTCCGGGCCGGTCTCGCTGACCGGCCCGGTGCTGGCCCGCGGCTACCGGGGGCGGCCCGATTCGGCGGCGTTCCGGGACGGCTGGTTCCGCACCGGCGACCTGGGCCGCCGCGCCGGCGACCGGCTGGAGATCCTCGGCCGGGCCGACGACGTGATCATCACGGGCGGGGTGAACGTGGCCCCGGTGCTCGTGGAGCGACTGCTGGCCGAGCACCCCGCCGTCCGCGAGGTCTGCGTGCTCGGCGTCGAGGACCCCGAGTGGGGCCAGGCCGTCCTCGCCGCGGTGGTTCCCGCCGACCCGGCAGACCCGCCCGCGCCCGAGGAGTTGCGGGCGCTGGTCCGCGAGCGGGCGGGGGCCCCGAGCGCGCCGAAGCGGATCGAGTTCCTCGCCGAGCTCCCGCTGCGCGGGCCCGGCAAGCCGGACCGGAGGGCGTTGCGCGCGACTCTCGGCCGGTGACGACGAGTGATGCGCGAAGATGATTCGCATGGCGACCGTCAAGCAGTGGATCGAAGGCGCACGCCTGCGCACCTGGCCCAACGCGATCGCGCCCGTCCTGGTCGGCACCGGAGCCGCGACCGGGGTGGACCGGTGGAGCGTTCCGATCGCGCTGCTCGCGCTGGCGGTCTCGATGTCGCTGATCACCGGGGTGAACTTCGCGAACGACTACTCCGACGGCATCCGCGGCACCGACGCCGACCGGGTGGGCCCGTTCCGGCTGGTCGGCTCCGGGGCCGCGCAGCCGGGCGCGGTGCGGACCGCGGCCTTCGTCTGCTTCGGCCTCGCCGCGCTCGCCGGCGTCGGCGTGGTGGTGCTGAGCGGGCAGTGGTGGATGCTGGCGATCGGCGCGCTGTGCATCGGCGGCGCCTGGTACTACACCGGCGGCAAGCGCCCGTACGGCTACGCGGGCCTCGGCGAGCTGGCCGTGTTCGTGTTCTTCGGCCTCGTCGCGGTGCTCGGCACGATGTTCGTGCAGGCGGGCACCATCAGCGGCTTCGGGGTCGGCGGCGCGGTGGCGATCGGGGCGTTCTCCAGCGCGGTGCTGGTGGCCAACAACCTGCGCGACATCCCGACCGACCGGGTCACCGGCAAGCGCACCCTCGCGGTGCTGCTGGGCGACCGGGACACCCGCACGCTCTACGTGGCGCTGGTGCTGATCCCGTTCCTGATCACGGTGCTGATCGGGCTGCGCAACAGCTGGGCGCTGCTGGGCTTCCTCGCGCTGCCGCTGCTGATCAGCTCGCTGCTGGCGGTGACCCGCGGCTCGACCGGGCGCAAGCTGATCCCGGCCCTGCGCGACACGGGTCTCGCGATGCTCGTCTGGGGCATCGCCACGGGGCTGGCCCTCGCCTTCGGCTGACCGACCTCGCGCCCGGCGCCGAGCGGACGATCCGCGCGTCGCCGGGGCGGGGTCAGCGGGCGGCGGACAGGACGTACTGGGCTACGCCCTGCGCGGTCTCGCAGTCGTCCGACCCCGCCTCGGCGGCCCGGGTGCTGACCTGGAGCGTGGTCCGGCCGACCGGGGCGTACACGGTGCAGTCGCCCGCGCGCAGCGTCTCGGTGCCCGGCTGCTCGCCGAGCCGGACCTCGTGCTCGCCCAGCCGCGCGTAGCCCTCGGGCTGGGTGCCGATCAGGACGGAGCGCACGCCGTGCTCGGCGTGGAACTCGCAGCCCCGCACCGGCGGTTCGAATCCGATCTCCCTCGGCAGCCCGGGGCGCACCGGGTAGGCGAGCTGCGCGAGCTCCTGCGGGGTGACCAGTCCGCAGATCCGCTCCGCCGAGGCGGCGGCGAGGTCGACGCGCCGTTCCGGGGGCACCTGCCGGGTGATCGACGGGGTGACGGACTCGGGCTCGTCGCTGCCGCTGGCCTGCGGGGTGCTGCTCGGCGCCGGCAACGATCCGCCCGAGGTGCAGGCGGCGAGCGCGGCGGCGAGCGCCGCGACCGGAACCAGCACGGTCGCCCTGAGCGTCGGCCTGCGCATGTCCCTCCTCGGGCTCGTGGCTTGATCGCAGCGTACGTGCCGCCGCGCACCGCTCATCCCGCGACCGGCCACGCCCCGCTGCGGTGGAACTCGGCGAGCACGGCCAGCGGCCCGGCCAGGTCGAAGCCCTGCCGGGAGACCCAGCCGTCGTCGTAGTAGGTCTCGGCGTAGCGCTCCCCGCCGTCGCAGAGCAGGGTCACGATGCTGCCGGTGCGGCCCTCCCGGACCATCTCGGCGACCAGCCCGAACACGCCCCAGAGGTTGGTGCCGGTGGAGCCGCCGACGCGGCGCCCGAGCACGTCCTCGGCCCAGCGCACGGTGGCGATGGAGGCGGCGTCCGGAACCTTGATCATGCGATCGATGGCCTGGCCGATGAAGGAGGGTTCCACGCGGGGCCGGCCGATGCCCTCGATGAGCGAGCCGCGCTCGCCGACCAACCCCGCGTCCTGGCGGCACCAGGCGTCGTAGAACACCGAGTGCTGCGGGTCGACCACGGCGAGCCGGGTGTCGTGCCTGCGGTACCGGATGTAGCGGCCGAGCGTCGCGCTGGTGCCGCCGGTGCCCGCGCCGGTGACGATCCACGCCGGGATGGGGTGCCGCTCCAGCGCGAGCTGCTCGAAGATCGACTCGGCGATGTTGTTGTTGCCCCGCCAGTCCGTCGCGCGCTCGGCGTGGGTGAACTGGTCCATGAAGTGCCCGCCGAGCTCGGCGGCGAGCCTGCGGGACTCGTCGTAGATCGCGCCCGGCTCGTCGACGTAGTGGCAGGTCCCGCCGTGCCGCTCGATCAGCGCCACCTTCTCCGGGCTGGTGGAGCGCGGCATCACCGCGATGAACGGGAGGCCGAGCAGCTGCGCGAAGTGCGCCTCCGAGACCGCGGTCGAGCCGGAGGACGCCTCGATCACCGGCGTGTTCTCCGTCACCCACCCGTTGCAGAGGGCGTAGAGGAACAGCGACCGGGCCAACCGGTGCTTGAGGGAACCGGTCGGATGAGTTGACTCGTCCTTGAGGTAGAGGTCGATCCCCCATTCCGAGGGGAGCGGGAAGTGCAGCAGGTGGGTGTCCGCGCTGCGGTTCGCATCCGCCTCGATGATCCGGACCGCCTCGTTGGTCCAGGCCCGGGTTCGCCCGCAGGAGCGGTCCTCGATCCGGCCGGCGTCCGCGGGATCAGTCCTGGTCATCGTCGTGCTCCCGGTCGCCCCGCAGTTGCGCGCGGAGGCGCTCGCGGCGCTCGGCGCGGTGCACCATGCCGGTGGCGACGCGGCGGCGCAACCCGCCGAAGACGACCATGGACAGCGGCATCACCACGACCACGGACACCGCGGCGGCCACCAGCAGCGGCACCCCGCAGAGCGCGAGCACCGCGACCGCGGCCAGCAGCATGGCCAGCCGGACCGCGGTGTAGAGCGCGAGGTCCCGCGCGAGGTTGGTCGGCGGAGTCGGCTCCGCTCCCGTTGCCGTTCGCTGTTCCTGCACGTCAACCAGGTTAGAGCACGCAAGATCCGGTGAACTCTCCCCCGCCTCGCCCGAAGCGCCGCTTTCGTCCCTTACCTGCCCTTTACCTGGAGTCGAATGTTCGAGTACCTGACCTTCGAGGTGCCAGGATGCGACCGGAATGCCCGAAAACCGTCCGCATTGTGGAGGTCCCCTGTGACCGCGACGACTCCCCAGTCTCGCCAGAACGGTCAGGAACAGCTGCTCACCCCCGGTGAGGTCGCCTCGTTGTTCCGGGTCGACCCGAAGACGGTGACGAGATGGGCGACGGCAGGCCGGATCGGTTCGATTCGCACGCCCGGCGGGCACCGCCGGTTCCGCGAGTCCGAAGTGCGCACGCTGCTGGCCGAACTCACCAGCGACGTCCGCTCCGCCTGAGTCGCCCGACGATCGGCTCGCGTCCGGTCCGCCTCCGCGCCGCGGCGTCCGAGGCGGACCGGACCCGGCCCGTCGCCGTGCGAGCGCTCCACCCGGTTCCGGTCCGGCCCCGCGTCGGCCCGGAACCGGTCTCGGCCGTCCGACACCGTTTCGGACGCTGCCCGATCGGCGCACCCCACCACCTCGCCCGCTCCGGCTAATCTCGGGGGAGAGCTCTGGAGGTGCCCCTGATGATCTACGTTCTGGCAGCGATCGGCGCGCTCACCGTGGCCGTGCTGATGTGGCGCGCGTTCGGCCCCGTGCACGACACCGCGAGCGAGGGGCCCAGCGCGCCGCGGCGAGCGGCGCCGCTGGCGCCGGACGACGACCCGGACTTCCTGCGCGAGCTCGGCGAGCGGCAGCGCAAGCGGAACGAGGAGCACGACTGAGCCGCATCCAGCCCTGATCGTTCGCGACGAGCGGCGGCCCGCCCACCGGAGGACCGGTAGGCGGGCCGCTGCGTCGGATCGGTCCCGGTCGCCGGATCAGGCCTGCTGCTGGCGGCCGAAGGCCTGCGGGAAGTCGTCGGCGACGATCGCGGCCAGCTCCAGCAGCGCCAGCCGGGTGGGCGCGCTGAGCTGGTCGAGCTCGACCTCGGCGCCCTCCTCCAGGTGCGGGTCGAACGGGATCCGGGAGACCGCGCGGCACCGCGAGCCGAAGTGGGCGCTGAGCTTGTCCACGTCGACCTTGCCGGAGCCCGGCCGCACCGAGTTGATCACCGCGACGGAGCGGGCGACGAGCTGCCCGTAGCCGTGCGCGTCCAGCCAGTCGAGGGTGGCCGAGGCGCTGCGCGCCCCGTCGATGGAGCTGGACGAGACGATCACCAGCGAGTCCGCGACGTCGAGCACGCCCTTCATCGCCGAGTGCATCAGTCCGGTTCCGCAGTCGGTGAGCACGATGTTGTAGAAGTGCTCCAGCAGCGTCACCGTGCGCTGGTAGTCCTCTTCGCTGAACGCCTCGGAGACCGCCGGGTCCTGCTCGCTGGCGAGGATCTCCAGGCGGCTCGGCCCCTGCGAGGTGTAGGAGCGCACGTCGCTGTACTTGCGCACGCGCTGCGCGTCGCGCAGCAGGTGCCGCACGGTCGCGGTGGTCTCCAGCGGGATCTTCTGGCTCAGCGTCCCGCGGTCGGGGTTGGCGTCCACCGCGATCACGCGGTCGCCGCGCAGCGAGGAGAAGGTGGAGCCGAGGGTCGCGGTCGTCGTGGTCTTGCCGACGCCGCCCTTCAGGCTCAGCATCGCGATCTTGTAGCAGCCCTGCAGCGGCTGGTTGATCCGACCGATCAGCTCCCGCCTGCGCAGGTCCGCGGCGCTCTCCCCGAGGTTGATGGAGCGGCCGCTGACCAGGTACAGCGCCTTGCGCCAGCCGGACTGCGGGGCCCGCTTGGTCTGGCGCAGCAGCTGCGAGGACGCGAGGTCCTTGCCGAACGGGACGACGCCCGGCTGCTGCGGCGGGTGCCCCTGCGGGGCCTGGCCGTGCGGCGGGGGGCCCTGCGGATAGCCCTGCTGCGGGGGAGGACCGGCGACCGGCGCGTACGGGTTCGCCGGGTACGGGCCGGACTGGCCGCCGGCGACCTGGTAGGCCCCGGAGGAGCCGGGGACCTGGTACGGACCCGACTGCCCGCCGGGAACCTGGTACGGACCCGACTGGCCACCGGGGACCTGGTACGCGCCGGAGGGGCCGCCGGAACCCGGGACCTGGAACGGCCCGGACTGGTTCGCCTGCGGCTGCGGCCCGGAGGGCGTGGCCTCGGTGTACCCCGCTCGCTGTCCGCTGTGGACGTTCTGCCCCGGGGCGCCGCCCGGGTAGTACGGCTGCGGGGAGCCGGCACCCTGCGCGGGCGCGTTCGGCGTGGTGCCCGGTTCCGCGTACTGCCGTGCGCTCGCGTCGCCGTAGTCCGGAGTCGCGTGATCTGCTGCGCCGTTCGCCTGCGCCGAGTCCGCACCGGGCGAGGCGGAGCCCGCATCGCGTTGCGTGTCGGGCTCTTCGTACCGTCCGGTCACCGTTCCCGTACCTCCCAATCGGTCCGATCTTTACCGGGATGTGTGAAGGCCACCCGATTCCGCGAGGGAACGGGTGGCCCGGGGCCGCACTCCGGATCGGATCATGAACTCATAGCCCAGCGTACGAGTGAAGACCGGAGACGACGATGTTGATGAAGAAGAGATTGAAGATCATGACGGCCAGGCCGGTGATGTTGATCCACGCGGCCTTGACCCCTCGCCACCCCGCGGTCGCACGCGCGTGCAGGTACGCAGCGTAGACGACCCAGGCGATGAAGGAACAGGTTTCCTTCGGGTCCCAGCCCCAGAACCGGCCCCACGCGGCCTCGGCCCAGATGGCACCCGCGACGATCGCGAACGTCCACACCGGAAAGATGATCACGGTGGCCCGGTAGGCCATCCGGTCGAGGGCCTGGCTGATCGGCAGCCGGGAACCGATGCGAGCCATCTTGAGCGGGTTGTTCTCGTACCGGGCGCGGAGCATGAACAGCACGCTGGCGACACCGGCGAACAGCAGCGCGCCGCTGGAGACGATCGCGGCGCTGACGTGGATCACGATCCAGTAGGACTGCAACGCGGGTTGCAGCGGCGCGGCGCGGGCGTAGAGCACGGTGCCGGACAGGAACAGCAGCACCACGACCGGCAGCAGCACGAACCCGCCCAGGCCGCGCAGCTGCGCGGGAGAGGCGTCCCGGCGCGCGGCGCGGGACTGGCGGAACAGCACGATCAGCCAGGCGAGCACCGCGGCCAGGCAGATCGCGGAGCCGAACTCGTACATGTTGCCCCACGGCGCCCGGCCGGTGGCCACGCCGCGGAAGACCAGCGAGCCCGCGTGCACTAGGGCGCCGAGCACGGTCATCGCCACCGCCATGCCGCCGAACCGCTCCGAGAGCGGGCGCCCGGCCGGGGTGTCGATGCGTCCGACGCGCTCGGCGGGCGGGGCGTCGGCGGCGTCCCCCGCGGTGGTCACCAGCTGCGACTGGCGCGCGCCGGACCGCTGGGCGCGACCGCCGTAGGCGAACTCGGCGAAGTACAGCACCATGGCGGCGATGTAGACCACGACCGAGGTGGCGAAGGCCATGTCGCTGTAGTTGGACAGCATCTGGTCGACCACGATCAGCTCTTCCTTCCGCGTGCGGATGGCTCCGCCCCGGAGCCGTCCGCTCCGAGCAGGTCTTCGGCCAGCCGCGTGAACTCCTCGCCGTAGCCGGCCTGATCGGTGCGGGCCAGTCCGCCGACCTCGACCACGGTACGCGCGGGATCGTCCGGTCCCGTTCCTGGGGCGGGAGTGGCCCGGACCCAGATCCGGCGGCGCTTGATGCTCAGCGAGGCGCTGATCCCGAAGATCACCGCGACGGCGAAGCCGAGCACGTACGGCTGGAACGGGTCGTGCGAGATCTGCAGGTTCGCCCAGCGCTCGACGCCGTCGAACTGGACCCGGGTGCCGTCGTCGAGCCGGATCTCCTCACCCACGCGCAGGTTCTGCCGCGCGACCTTCTGCAACCGCCCGGACTCCACCATCTTCTGGTCCACGCCGAAGATCGACTGCCCGCGCCCGGAGTCCAGCCCGAGGTCGCCCCGCAGCACGTCCACCGCGACCGCCGGGTCCAGCAGATCGGGGAACTGGGAGCTGAGCACCTTGCCGTCGTAGGCCGCTGTCGGGGCGAACAGGCCGGTCACCGCGAGCTGGGTCTGCCGCCGGCGCACCTCGTCGGTGACCCCGGGCTGGTCGAACTTGGTGGCGCCCTGCGACAACATCGTCGTGACGTCCATCGGCTGCCACTGGGTCAGCTGGGTGCGCCGCTGGCCGTCCGGGAAGATCACCGTGAAGCGGGGCGCGTAGCCGTTGCCCGTCAAGTAGATCCGGTCGCCCGCGGTCCGCAGCGGGTGGTTGACCTGCAACTCGTAGGGCCGCCAGCGGTTCGCCTCCAGGTCCTCGCCGGACTGGTAGTCCATCCCGACCCGGTAGCTCGCTACCTGCCCGGTGTGCTGGTACTCCGCCTCGAAGTCGTTGACCCGCAGGCAGAACGGGCTCAGCTGGGTGCCGTCCACGCTCAGACCCGCGCGGAAGGAGTCGTAGTTGTAGGTACCGGAGTTGCAGAACTCGGAGCCGTCCGCGAGCACGATCACCTGGCCCTCGTAACCGAGGATCTTGCCGCCCGCGACCGTCACCAGCAGGCCGACGAGGGCGAAGTGGAACACCAGGTTCCCGGCCTCCCGCAGGTAGCCGCGCTCAGCGCTGATCGAGCGGGAGCCGTCGTCCTCCTCGCGCTCCTCCTTGCGCCAGCCGCGCAGCCTGCGGCGCGCGGCGGCCATCGCCTCGTCCACCGACCCGGCCAGTTCGGCCGATTCGTGGTGCGGCATCCGGGAGAGGTTGCGCGGCGTGCGCACCGGCCTGCCGCGCAGCTGCTTGTAGTACTCGTAGCAGCGCGGCAGCAGGCAGCCGATCAGCGAGATGAACAGCAGCACGTAGATCGAGGCGAACCACACCGAGCTGAACACCTCGAAGGCGCCGATCTTGTCCAGCAGCGGCGCCAGGTCCGGGTACTCGGTGAAGTACTTCTCCACCTCGGCGGGATTCAGCGAGCGCTGCGGGATCAGCGCCCCGGGCAGCGCGGCCATCGCCAGCAGGAACAGCAGCACCAGGGCGGTGCGCATCGAGGTCAGCCCGCGCCAGGTGTTGCGCAGGAAGGCGAGCACGGATCTCAGTCGGGACATCAGATCGGGGTCTCGAATCCGGCGACCGGTTCGCGCAGCACCGCGATCAGCTCTCCCCACAGACCGGTGACGAGCAGGACGCCCACCACGACCAGCAGCGCGCCACCCGCGATCTGGATGGCACGACCGCGCCGCCGCAGCCAGCCGGTGCTGCGCACCGCCCACCGCGCGCCCAGCGCGAGCAGCACGAACGGCAGCCCCAGCCCGAGGCAGTAGGCCAGCACGAGCAGCACGCCGCGGACCGCGGTCCCGCCGCTCACGTCGGTGCCGATGGCCAGCGAGAGCACGCCGGTCAGGGTGGGGCCGAGGCAGGGCGTCCAGCCCAGCCCGAACACCGCGCCGAGCAGCGGGGCACCCCACAACCCGGCGCGCGGCACCGCGTGCAGCCGCACGTCCCGCTGCAGCGCGGGGATCATCCCGAGGAACACCAGCCCCATCGCGACGGTCACGACCCCGCCGACGCGCTGCAGCAGCAGCTCGTTCGCGAGCAGCGCGTCGGACAGGCCGAGCAGCAGCAGCGTGCCAGCGGCGAAGACGGCGGTGAACCCGGCGACGAACAGCAGCGCGGCCCCCGCCACCCGCCAGCGGCCCCGGCGGGCCTGCCGCGCCTCGGCGTCGTCCACCGGCGGTGCCTCGGCGCCGACCACGCCCGCCAGGTACGCCAGGTAGCCCGGCACCAGCGGCACCACGCACGGCGACGCGAAGCTGACCGCCCCGGCGAGCACCGCGATCATGCCCGCGAGCAGCAGCGGGCCGGAGGCGGCGAGCTCGGTCGGGTTCACGGTTCCGAGGGTAGGGATGGCTCTAGCGTGACTACGCACCGGCCCGCATGACGCTGCCCACAACCGCCGCCCGATCCGGCCGCGCCCGGCGATGGACCGCCCACCGGCGAAGATCCCCGCTCCGGAGCGGGCAACGCGCGGTCCACCGCGGCTGGAGGCCCGGGTACGCGGTCAGCTCTCCGGACGCCCCCGCAGCGCGTGCAGGAAGGACGCCCACTGACGGGCGGAGAAGGACAGCGTCGCCGCGCGGGGAGCCTTCGAGTCGCGGACCGCCACGATTCCCGGCACCGCACCGACCTCCACGCAGTTGCTCTCCTCGCCGCTGTGACTGGACTTACGCCAACGCACCGTCGCGCTCACATTCCCGTTCCATCGCCTCCGCCACGTCCGAGAGCAGCGCCGCGGACTCGACCCGGTCCAGCGCGAGCACCGGCAGCCGGGCGGCGGCTTCGAGGAACGGGGCCGTCTCCGCGGCCGACTCCAGGAACGCGCCCCGCCGCCGCTGCTCCAGGTGCACCACCGGGCGCTGCCTGGCGAACTCCAGTATCAACTGGCTGCCGTTGAGCTCCGCGTATGCGCCCGCCGCGAACGGGATCACCCGGACCGAGACGTTCGGCCGACGCCCCATCCGCACCAGGTGCCGCAGCTGGTCGGCCATCACCCGGTTTCCGCCGACCGGGCGGTGCACCACCGATTCGTCGAGGTAGGCGAGCAGCTGCGCCGGTTCGTCCCGGGTCAGCACCCCCTGCCTCCCGAGCCGCAGCGCGACCCGGGACTCCAGGTCGGCGTCCCGGATGCCGCCCGCGCTGAGCACCGCGCGGGTGTAGTCCGGGGTCTGCAGCAGGCCCGGCACCAGGGCCAGCGCCACGTCGGTGATCCGGGTGGCCAGCCGCTCGTAGTCGATCAGCGCGGTGAGCGCGCTCGGCATCCCCGCGTACCCGGCCTCCCACCACCGCGCCTCGCTCGCCGCGCTGACGAGTTCGAAGAGGCGGACCCGCTCGGAGCCCGCGACGCCGAGCACGTCCAGCAGCGCGGCCAGTTCGGCCTCGCTCGGCACCCGCTCGCCGGATTCGATGCGCCCGAGGGTCGCGCGCGACCATCCGCACTTGTGCGCGAGATGTTCCAATCGCAACCCGGCCGTTTTGCGGAGTTCGCGGATCTCAGAGCCCAGGCCCCGCGCTCGCACACTGGTCATAACAGGAACTTATTTCCTGCGCCGAAGGCGTGCCATCGCTCGATTCGGTGAAGCGGATTGCCATTCGAGTGTTGCGAGAGGTCTCATTCCCGGACAGGACCCGCGCTCGCAGAATGGAGTCGACGCGATGCCCCGGCAGCACGGCCTGACCTACGTGTGGCGCCCGATCTCCTCGGGTCGGCACGCCTTCGCGGCCACTGCCCTGGACGCCGCCCCGGACTGCCCGGTGACCGCCTACTGCGGGGCGGAGGCGCGGGCCGCGGACCTGCACGACCGCCCGGAGCAGGAGTGGGTCCGGCAGGGCACCTGCATGACGTGCTGGGGCGTGCTGACCCGCCGGGGGCGCTGAGCACCGGAGCGGACGGCGGTCGCGGACCGCCGCGGGCGCACCCGCCACCGGCGCACCGCCCGGCGGCCCCGTGCGGCCGCAAGGAGGAATTCGCTCGGCCATTCGGGTTCGTGCTCCGAACACCCAGCGGAGGCGCATCCGACACCGGAGTTCCGCGCGGCGCGCGAATGCTCCCTGCCGCGCGTTCCGCGTCGAAACCGGATGCTCATCCAGCGGGTTCGGCGGCCACCTTCCGCACTTCTGGAAGAAGTTCGCTCTCCAGCATTTCCGTGAGGAAAACAGCGGCCACCCGGTGTTGCCGATCCAGAATGATGGTGGAGGGCACCGCACTGCGCGGATAGTTCTTCAACGCGAGCAACGACCGGCCGGACGGATCGAAAATCGACGGGTAGGTCAAACCCCGGTCCCGGTGGAAATCACTCGCCGCGGAACGGCTGTCCCGCACGTCGATCCCGAGCACCCGCACGCCCTGCGCCCCCGTCTTGTCCTGCACCGCCTGCAGGTCGTCGGCCTCCGCGCGGCACGGGCCGCACCAGGAGCCCCACACGTTGAGCACCACGACCTGACCCCGGAAGTCGTCCAGGCCGATCCGGCGCCCCTCCTCCAGCAGGCTGTCCCCGCTGAGGCCGGTGAGCCGCTGCCGCTCGCCCGGGGGGTAGAAGATCCGGGTCTGCCCACCGGGGGAGACGAAGGTGAACTCGCTGCCCTGCTCGACGGCGTCCGTGCCCGCGGTGGCGCAGCCGCCGAGCAGGCAGAGCGCGGCCACCACCAGCGCCGCCCGGGTCGGCAACCACCTCACGCCCCGGCCTCCCGGGGATCGGTCTCGCCCGCCGGTTCGACGTAGGCGACCCGGACGAGCTGCTCGTCGCGGAACACCAGGCTGGTCAGCGAGGCCAGCGAGCACTGCCGGTTGCGCGGGTCGTGCCACATCCGCTTGCCCTCGACGAAGCGGCGCAGCGTCCAGATCGGGAGCTGGTGCGAGACGCACACCGCCTCGTGCCCCTCGGCCGCGGCCCGGGCGCGCTGCGCCGCCGCGAACATCCGGTGCGCGATCTCCGCGTAGGGCTCGCCCCAGGAGGGCCGGAACGGGTTGCGCAGCTTCGGCCAGTGCTGCGGCGAGCGCAGCGCGCCGTCGCCCACCGAGACCCGCAGGCCCTCGAAGAGGTTCGCCGACTCGATCAGCCGATCGTCGGTGCCCACGTCCAGCGCGAAGACGTCGCCGATCGGGGCGGCGGTCTCCTGCGCGCGTTGCAGCGGGGAGGCCACCACGTGCCGCACGTCGCGGTCGGCCAGGAAGGCGGCGACCAGCTCGGCCTGCGCCGCGCCCTGCTCGGAGAGCCGGTAGCCGGGCAGCCGCCCGTAGAGGATCCGCTCCGGGTTGTGCACCTCGCCGTGGCGCACGAAGTGCACGACCGTCTTCGTCCCGCTCATGCCGCGGGCTCCTGGGCCGCCGCTGCGGCCGCGGCCGCGTGCGGGGCCGCCTCCGCGATGCGCTCGAACGCCGCCTCGTCCATCGCGGCGTTGACGAACCACGATTCGAAGGCGCTCGGTGGCGGGTAGACGCCGCGCTCCAGGAAGGCGTTGAAGAACGCCGGGAAGCGCCAGGCCTGCTGCCCCCGCGCCTGCTGGAAGTTCGTCACCGGCTGCTCGCTGAAGAAGAAGCTGACCAGGTTGCCCGCGAAGGCCACCTGGTGCGGCACCCCGGCTTCGGTGAGCGCGGCGCCGACCAGGTCGCCGAGCCGCGCTGCGTTGCGGTCCAGCGCCGCGTAGACGGCGTCGTCGGCGGCGCGGAGGTTCGCCAGCCCCGCCGCCACCGCGACGGGGTTCCCGGCCAGGGTCCCCGCCTGGTACACCGGCCCGGACGGGGCCAGCAGCTCCATCACGTCGGCGCGCCCGCCGAACGCGGCGGCGGGCAGCCCACCGGACATGACCTTGCCGAAGGTGTAGAGGTCGCCCGCCACGCCGTCCAGGCCGAACCAGCCGGCGGCCGAGACGCGGAAGCCGGTCATCACCTCGTCGACGACCAGCAGCGCGCCGGCGGAGCGGGTGATCTCGCGCAGCGCGGCGTTGAACCCCGGCAGCGGCGCGACCGCGCCCATGTTGCCGGCGGCCGCCTCGGTGATCACGCAAGCGATCTGGTCGCCGAACTCGGCGAAGGCGGCGCGCACCGCCTCCACGTCGTTGTAGGGCAGCACCAGGGTGTCGGCGGCCTGGGCGCCCGTGACGCCGGGGCTCGTCGGCAGGCCTAGGGTGGCCACCCCCGAACCGGCGTCGGCCAGCAGCGAGTCGACGTGCCCGTGGTAGCAGCCCGCGAACTTGACGATCTTGCTGCGGCCGGTGAAGCCCCGCGCCAGCCGGACCGCGCTCATGGTCGCCTCGGTGCCGGAGTTGACCAGCCGCACCTGCTGCACCGGCTCGACCCGGCGGATGATCTCGGCGGCGAGGTCGATCTCGCCGACGCCCGGGGTGCCGAAGGACAGGCCCTCCAGCGCGGCCTCCCGCACCGCCGCCACCACGTCGGGATGCGCGTGCCCGTTGATCATCGGGCCCCAGGAGGAGACGAGGTCGACGTAGTCGTTGCCGTCCGCGTCCCACAGGTGGGCACCCGCGCCGCGCACCATGAACCGGGGTGTCCCGCCGACGGAGCGGAAGGCCCGCACCGGCGAGTTGACGCCGCCCGGCGTCACGGCGAGCGCTCGGTCGAACAGCTCCGCCGACCGTGCAGTGGCGTTCGGACTCTTGCCAGGAGTTTCGGCTGTCACGACCCCAGTCTGACAGGCCTCGCCGGGTGACCCGGCGCACCCTCGCGCGCGGGGGTCAGCCTTCCCCGGCCGACCGGCCGGCGCGGGAGCGGCGCACCGCCCACGCGAGCACCAGCTGGCGCACCGCGTCCACCAGCAGCAGCCCGCCCAGCGTCGGAGCGGCGACCGCGAGCGCGACCCAGCTCCCGGACCACCGCGTCGAGCTCATCGGCAACCCCGTCGCACCGGGCACGTCGACCCGCACCTGCGCCCGGTTCCAGCACCACCAGGCGGCGGCGAGCAGCGCCACCACGAGCACCACCTCGGCCGCGGCCACCGCTGCCCGCCACGGCTGCGCCAGCCCCGCGCGCGGTTCGGGCGCGTCGGCGGCGTTCTCGCTGAGCGTCGGCCCGTCGGAGGACCACGGTTCCGGGTAGGTCACCGGGGCAGCGTCTCACGCAGTCCCGCGATCGCGGCGATCAGCTCTCCGGCAGCAGCGGGCGGAGCCGGTCCAGCAGCGTCGCCGGGTCCTTCGCCCAGGCGAGCACGACCCGGTCGTCGGATAACCGCAGCGGAACCTCCCCGGTGCCCTTCGGCGTGGTGAGGCCGCCTCCCAGCACCCGGGAGCCCAGCGGCGCGCCGACGTCGGTGATCGCGGTGATCCCGCTGACCGCCAGGTCCTCGCCGCCGACGGTGAGCACCTCGGGGGTGAGCCGCACCGCGAGCGCCCGCCGCCGCGCGTACACCCACAGCACCGCCGCCGCCGCGAGAGCGCCCGCCAGGGCCAGCCAGACCCCGAGGTTCACCGGGCCAGGCGTGACCAGCTCGACGACCAGCCCGGTCAGCGCGAAACCCGGCCCCCACAGCACCGGCCACCAGGTCGACCCCGGCTCGGCGTAGAGCACCGGTCCGGTCTCGGCTTCACTCATGCTCGCCGGTCACCCACTCCGTGCTGGACCTCGTCCAGCTGCACCAGACCGCGGCGGCGCCCAGGCCCAGCACGACGAGGTTCGCGGCCGAGAAGGTCCGGCTGCCGAGCACCAGCACGAGCTGGACCGCGAACAGCGCGCAGACCCCGACCCTGGCCCACGGCCGCCGCCCGCGGAGCAGCGCACCCGCCAGCAGGTACCCGGCGGCGAAGACCACCGCGATGCCGGTGTCGAGCAGCAGCGCTTCCCGGGTAGCGGTGGCAGCTCCGGCGGCGTCGACGGCACCGCTCTCGACCATCCGCCGCTCCAACCCGGGCCGCTCGGTCCAGGCGAGCGCCGTCCGCACCAGCAGGAACGCGGCCAGCGCGGACCACAGCCCCACGGCGGCGGCCAGCGCCCGCGGCGGGCGGAGGGTACCGGCGATCACCGGCGCCCCGCCTCGAAGTACCGGTTCGCGGTCGGACCGTGCACCAGCGCCAGGAAGGCCACGGCCGCCAGCAGCCCCAGCGCGATCTGCGCGTAGCCCAGCGCGAGGATTCCCGGCGGGGTCGGGTTCCCGGCGGCGAGCCCGCCCAGCAAACCCGAGCCGCCGGTGATGAGACCGCCGACCGAGTACACGGCCCAGATCGCGGCGAAGACGCTGAGCACCACCCGCGCCCAGCGCCGCCCCGCGCGCAGCAGGAGGCCGAACGCGATCCACAGCGCCGTGAGCACCACCTCCAGCGCGAGGAGCGCGACGGCGACCACCGACGAGACGCCCACGATCACCTCGACCGCTTCCGGGGGCGCGGCGGCGCCGACGGCCGCGGCGAGGAAGTCCCGCACCAGCACCGAGCTCACCGCGTGCAACGCGGTGACCAGCAGCGCGGCCGCGACGGCGACCCAGAACGCCGCCTCCACCCGCCCCGGCCGCGCCGGACGCGACCCGGCCGGTGGCGCGGGGAAGCTCTCGAAGGGCGGCCCTGGCGGCGGGCCGTGCACAGACGTCACCCCGGAACAGTAGGAATCCGTCGCGAGCGCTGTCCACCGCGCCCGGCCGAAGGCACCCCACCGCGCGGTGATCTCCACCCGGTCTAGGGCGTCCCGCTGAAGTGGTCCCGGGTGGACCCCAGGTGCACGCACACGGCGGTCGCCACCAGGGCCACCACCTGCGCGACCTCCAGCGCGGTGTGCAGCTCGCCGTGCCAGCGGGTGCCCACCAGCGACAGCAGCGTGGAGACCGCCCACACGAACACGATCATCGTGAGCGCCGCCCGCGCCCAGCCGCGCCCGCGCAGCAGGAGCAGCAGCAGCGCGCCCCACACCGCGGCCAGCATCAGGTGCAGCACGACCATGCCGGTGGTCACGCCGTAGTAGACGGTGCTGATGTCGCCGTCGCGCGGCAGGAAGGAATCGGCCTCGCCCATCGCCTGCACGATGAGGTCGTCGGTGGTGGCGAGCTGCACCCCGAGGATCGCGAAGGCGATCAGGGCGTCGAGGACGCCGAGCCAGCAGGCCGCGAGCACCGCGCGCGGGCGGGCGACCGGGGCCCGCCCCACCCAGACCTCCCCGGCGGTGCCGCCGCAGGCGACCGGCCGCAGCGGTCCCGGGCCCGCGGCGGGCGGTTCGGCTTCGGCCCGCCCCGGATCCGGCCGGGGCGCCCCGGTGAGCCTGCCACCGGAGACCTGCTCGTCCGGCAGCCGCAGGTCGTCCTCGGGGCGCGGGTCTCGCGAGGCAGTCACGCCATCGAGAGTAGATCACCCAGCCCGGGAGGTCGGCCGGGTCGGCGCGGATCGCGACCGGTCAGCGGCGCGGCCGCCGGGTGGGGACCGGTCGAGGGCGCCGCAGCGGTCACCCCGAGGACGACGGGGAGGCGGCGGCGCCCACCGGGCGGGACCAGCTCAGCGCAGGAAACCGCCGCTGCCCGGTCCGCCCGGTGGCACCGGGCGCGGCGCGCGCGCCGCGCGGAAGTAGCGGTTCGACTCCGGCAGGTACATCAGCACCAGCGCCACCAGCTCCACGGCCGTGACCAGCACTCCGAACACCAGGTCCGAGGTCTCGACCCGCACCTGGGTGATCCGGACCAGCTCCGCCTGCCCCAGCTGGGACATCAGCGCCAGCGTCCCCAGCGTGCCGAACGCGCCGAAGCCGGCGAAGACCGTCAGCACCACCCGTGCCCAGTTCCGGCCCCGCACCATCCGCAGGGACAGCGACACGTAGAGCGCCAGCAGCGCGAGGAGGTACAGCAGGTTGAACAGGATGAGCCCGTTGATCTGCTCGTCGAGCTGGACCTGGGAGAGATCCGGCAGCGCGGCGCGCAGGTCCTCCGAGAGCTGCCGCCGGTCGCTGAGCCGCAGGTACGCCCGCACCAGGCCGAGCAGCGCGGCGCCGATCCACAGCCACCGGGCGATGTTCAGCGGGCGCGGCAGCGGCGGCCGCTCCGAGGCGGGCTCCGGCCCCGGGCCGCCGATGCGGTCGGGCTGTCGCGGATGCGTCACCGGAGCCCCGCGCTCTCCCGGTACCACTGCGCGGCTTCGGCGGCCCAGTAGGTCAGCACCACGTCCGCGCCCGCGCGGCGGATCGAGGTCAGCGTCTCCAGCACGGTGCGGCGCCGGTCCAGCCAGCCGCGCGCCACGGCCGCCTCGATCATCGAGTACTCGCCGGAGACCTGGTAGGCGGCCACCGGCACCTCCGACAGGCCGGCGACGTCGCGCAGCACGTCCAGGTAGGACATCGCGGGCTTCACCATCACCATGTCCGCGCCCTCGGCCAGGTCCAGACCGGCCTCCCGCAGGCCCTCGCGGGAGTTGGCGGGGTCCTGCTGGTAGGTGGTGCGGTCCCCGGTCAGCTGCGAGTCCACGGCCTCCCGGAACGGCCCGAAGAAGGCGGAGGCGTACTTCGCCGAGTAAGCGAGGATCGAGGTGCTCTCGAAACCGGTGACGTCCAGGGAGTCGCGGATCACGCCGACCTGGCCGTCCATCATCCCGCTCGGGGAGATCACGTGCGCCCCCGCCTCGGCCTGCGCCACCGCCATCTCGCCGTAGAGCTGCAGGGTGCGGTCGTTGTCGACCGCACCGCCCTCGTCGAGCACGCCGCAGTGGCCGTGGTCGGTGAACTCGTCCAGGCAGGTGTCGGCCATGAGCACCGTCGCGTCCCCGACCTCGGCGGCCAGGTCGCGCAGCCCGGTGTTGAGGATCCCGTCCGGGTCGACGGCACCGGAGCCGGTCGCGTCGCGCTCGGCGGGCACGCCGAACAGCATCAGCCCGCCGACCCCGGCGGCCACCGCCTCGGACGCGACGCGGCGCAGCGAGTCCCGGGTGTGGTGCACCACGCCGGGCATGGAGGCGATCTCCGCGGGCTCGGCCAAGCCTTCCCGCAGGAACATCGGCAGCACCAGGTGCCGGGGCTCCACGCTCGTCTCGGCGACGAGTCGGCGCACGGCGGCGGTGCGCCGCAGCCTGCGCGGGCGGTGCGACGGGTACATCGGCGAGCTCCCTCGCGACGACGAGCGGCGGCCCGCGGGAGGCCACCCGCTCGGATTGATCTTCGTGCGGCCACCCCTCGGGTGGCCGCTTCCTCCCCGCCGAGCGTGCCAGGGCCGCGAAGAACAGCGGCCCGGACCCCGTCGCAACGAGATCCGGGCCACCAGGTCAGCTGCGGCGCGCGCGCTTGGCCTTCTTCGGCGGTGGCAGCGCGCCCTCGGCGCGGAGCCGGGCCGCGTGCTCGGCCAGCGCGTCGACCAGCGCGGGCACCTGCGCCACCTCGGGCTGCACGTCCACCCGCAGGCCGAACTCCTTGGCCGTCTCGGCCGTGTTCGGGCCGATGCAGGCGACCAGCGTCCGCGCGTGCGGCTTGCCCGCGATGCCGACCAGGTTCCGGACGGTCGACGAGGAGGTGAAGCACACCGCGTCGAACCCGCCGGTCTTGATCATCTCGCGGGTCTCGGCCGGCGGCGGCGCGGCCCGCACGGTGCGGTAGGCCGTGACGTCGTCGATCTCCCAGCCCCGCTCGCGCAGGCCCGCGGCCAGCGTCTCGGTGGCGATGTCCGCCCGCGGCAGCAGCACCCGGTCCACCGGGTCCAGGATGTCGTCGTGCGGCGGGAAGTCCTGCAGCAGGCCCTCGCTGGACTGGTCGCCCGAGGGCAGCAGCTCCGGGGTGATCCCGAAGGAGCGCACCTTCTCCGCCGTGGACTCACCGACGCAGGCGATCTTCACCCCGGAGAAGGCGCGGGCGTCCAGGCCGAACTCGCGGAACTTCTCCCACACCGCGCGCACCGCGTTGGTCGAGGTGAACACGACCCACTGGTAGCGGCCGTCGACGAGGCCCTTCACCGCGCGCTCCATCTGCGCGGGGCTGCGCGGCGGCTCCACCGAGATCGTCGGCACCTCGTGCGAGACGGCACCGTGCGACCAGAGCCGCTCGCTCATCGAACCGGCCTGCTCCTTGGTGCGCGGCACCAGGATCTTCCAGCCGTACAGCGCGCGGGACTCCCACCAGGACAACCCGGAACGATCACCGGCGACGGCACCGATCGTCACCACCAGCGGCCCCTGCAGCTCACCCGCGTCCGCGGGCAGCGAGGCCAGGGTGGTGTCGATGGTGCGCTGCGTGACCGTGGTGCCAGCGGAGGTCACCGCGACCGGGCTCTGCGGAGCCAGGCCGTGCTCGGCCAGCGCCGAGGCGGCCTCGGCCAGGTTGCTGCCCGTGGTGTGCAGCACCAGCGGGCCCGGGGCGGCGGCCAGCGCCGCCCAGTTCACCTCGCCGCGCACGTCGACCTCGGTGTGCCCCGCCCCGAGCGCGACTCCCGCGTAAGCGGGCACCGCGCTCCCGGGGGAGACGCCGGGCACCACGTCGAACGCGGCACCCGTCTTGGCCACCTCGCGGACCTCGCGGACCACGGCGTCCGCGGTCAGCGGGTCACCGGCGACCAGCCGGACCACCGAACGCCCGGTGGCGGCCTCGTCGGCCAGGTCCTTCGCGACCTCCACGGCCTCGCCCACGGCGGGCCGCACCTCGGCGCCGTCCGCGGCCAGCGCGGCCACGTCGGCGGGAACGTCAGGATCGGTCACCACGAGCGATGCTGTGGTGAGCACGTATTTCGCCCGAACGGTGAGCAGTCCCGCATCACCGGGGCCGGAGCCCACGAATGCGACCCGTCCGGGGCTCTTGCGTGTCATCAGGGCACTCCCCATCAACTACTACCGGGACCGCTGAACAAAGCGTCCCTGGCATCGAGCAGATCGGCGGCCAAGGCCTTGCCGAGCTGCTCTGCGGCGGTCGTCTCACCAGTGTTGGAGGCGCGCACCAAACGGTTCCCGTCGGTCGCCACGACCCCGCGCAGGGACAGCCGCTGCGCCACGCGGCCGTTCTCGTCGAGGTCCTCCACCACTTCGGCCAGCGCGCCGATCGGCGCACTGCAGCCTGCCTCCAGCGCAGCCAGCATGGCGCGCTCGGCGGCCACCGCGGCGCGGCTGGCCTGATCGTCCAGAACGGACTGGAGCAGGTGCTCGGTGTCCACGTCGTCGACGCGGCATTCCACAGCCAGCGCGCCCTGGGCGGGCGCGGGCAGCATCTGGAGTGGATCGAGCGATTCCGTGATCACCGCGAGCCGGCCGACTCTGGCCAGCCCGGCGCGGGCGAGCACGACGGCGTCCATCTCACCGTCGGTCACCTTGCGCAGGCGGGTGTCCACGTTGCCGCGGATGCCGCGCACCTCCAGCCCGAGGCCGAGGGCCTCCAGCTGGCTGGCGCGGCGCGGCGAACCGGTTCCCACTAGGGATCCCGGGGGCAGTTCACCGAGCGTCAGACCGTCCCGCGCCACCAGCGCGTCCCGCGGGTCCTCCCGGACCGGGACGGCGGCCAGCGACAGCCGGGGGTCTTGTTCGGTCGGCAGATCCTTGTAGGAGTGCACGGCGACGTCCACCTCGCCGTTCGCGAGCGCCTCGCGCAGCGCGGAGGTGAACACGCCCACCCCGATCTCGGCGATCGGCGCCATCGAGCGGTCGCCCGGGGTGGAGACCTGGACGAGCTGGGTCGGGTGGCCCGCGGCCTCCAACTGCTCGGCGATCATGCTGGTCTGGGCCATCGCCAGCGCGCTGGCGCGGGTGCCGATGCGCAGCGTCTTGTTCACCGGGACTCACCATCCTGTCCGTCCCCGTCGGCGACGGGGTTGTCCCGCAGCAGCGCCCGCGCGGAGCCGGCGCCGGTCACCGGCACCTCCTCCGCGGAACGGGGCGTGCGGATCGCGGTCGGGGCCTGCGGGTCCAGCTCGAAGAGCTCGCGCAGCGCCTCCGCGTAACCGGAGCCGCCGGGGACCGAGGCCAATTCCTTCACCCGGACCGTCGGCGCGTGCAGCAGCTTGTCGACGACGCGGCGCACCGTGCGGGAGAGCTCCTCGCGCACCGGGCCGTCCAGTTCGGGCAGCCGGGAGTCCAGCCGTAGCAGTTCGGCGTCCACGACCTCGGCGGCCCGCTTGCGCAGCGCCGTCACCGTCGGGGTGACCTCGGCGGAGCGCTGGGAGGCGAGGTAGCCGCGCACTTCCTCGGCGACGATCGCCGCGGCGCGCTCGGACTCGCTGCCGCCGCGCTGCGCGGTGAGCCGCGTCTGCAGGGTCTCCAGGTCCACCACGGCCACGCCCGGCAGCTCGGCGACCTCGGGCGCGGTGTCCCGCGGCAGGCCGAGGTCGCAGAACAGCAGCGGTCGCCCGGTGCCGGAGCGCTCCCGCAGGGCCTCCGCCACCACGTCCCCGGTCACCACGGCGCCGACGGCTCCGGTGCAGGTCACGACGAGGTCGGCGGCGGCGATGGCGGAGCTCAGGCCGGTCAGCTCGGCGGTGCTCGCGGGGATGCCCTCGGCGCGCAGTGACTCCGCGAGCCGCTCGCCGTTCGCGGCGGTGCGGTTCGCGATCGCGACCGAGCCGATCCCGGCGCGGCGCAGCTGCGCGGCGGCCAGGCCGCCCATCGATCCGGCGCCGACGAGCAGCGCGTGCCGCCCGGCCACGCCGCCCAGCACGGCCTCGGCGTCGGCGAGCGCCTCGGAGACCACGGAGGCCCCGGCGGCGTCGATGCCGGTCTCGGCGTGCACCCGCTTGCCGACCCGCAGCGCCTGCTGCGCGAGCTCGTGCAGGGCGCGCCCGACAGTGCCCGCCTGATCGGCGACGCCGTAGGCCTGGCGCAGCTGGCCGAGGATCTGGGCCTCGCCCACGACCATCGAGTCCAGCCCGGACGCGACCGAGAACAGGTGCTCGACGGCGGCACCGGCGTAGTGCACGTAGAAGTGGTCGGCGAGCTCGGAGACGTCGGCACCGGCCTGCCTGGCCAGCACCCCGGTCACGTCGTTGAGGCCGCCGTGGAAGGTCTCGGCGACCGCGTACACCTCGACGCGGTTGCAGGTGGAGACCAGGAAGGCCTCGCTGATGTGCGCCCGCCCGAGCAGCTCGTCGAGGATCTTGCCGACGTCGTCGGCGCCGATCGCCACCCTCTCCAGCACCCGTACCGGGGCGCTCCGGTGGGAGAGCCCGACGGTGAGCAGGTTCACGGCCGAACCACCATCCCGTCCACATCACCGCGCTCCAGCGCGGAACCCGAGTTCCCGTTCCCGTTCACCCGGCCGGGCGGACCGACGGCGGGGTCCCCGGCCAGGCCGGTCACCATCGCCTCCTGGTTCCGCCGCGCCACGTGGAACGAGAGGATCTGCATCTCCACGGCCAGATCCACCTTGCGGACCTCGACGTGCTCGGGGACCTGGAGGACGACCGGGGCGAAGTTCAGGATGCACGCCACGCCGCCCGCGACGAGGCGGTCGCAGACCTCCTGCGCGCCCTCGGTGGGCGTGGCGATGACGCCGATGGTGACCTCGCGCTCGCGGCACACCTCGACGATGTCGTCAACGGCGCTGACCGGGATGCCACCGACGGGCACGTCCAGCAGGTCGGGGTCGAGGTCGAACAGGGCGGCGACCGGGAAGCCCCGGTTGAGGAAGCCGCCATAGTTGGCCAGCGCGTGCCCGAGGTTGCCGATGCCGACGACGGCGACGCGGTGCTTCTTGGTGAGCCCCAGCGTCCGCTCGATCTGGCCGATCAGCACGGCGACCTCGTAGCCGACGCCGCGGGTGCCGTAGGAGCCGATGTAGGACAGGTCCTTGCGCAGCTTCGCCGAGTTCACCCCGGCGAAGGCGGCGAGCTCCTCGCTGGAGACCGTGCGGGTGCCGCGCTCGTCCAGGTTCGACAGGACCCGGAGGTACACGGCGAGGCGGGCGACGGCCGCCTCCGGGATGGCCCGCGCGCGCTCTCGCGCCGCGGGGACCGCGATCGTTTCGGGTGACCTCGACCCGGACGGGTCCGCCGGATTCCCGGCCGCGTCCCGTTCGCCCTGTTCGTGGGCCGTCACTGGCTCTCCCTCGACCTGCCTTGGTGGTGCTGTCCGCCGCGCTCGCCCGGCCGGGGCGGCGCACCGGCGCGTGGCGGGTGCGAACCCTGACCTCGATGACACGGCTCGCCGACCACCGTAGCCACTTGTGAAGACAGGCACAAAGTCCGCCCGCGACTGCCGGAGCAGGCGCGCGACCGCCGGACACCATGATGTCGGATGGGCCCCTCGCCATCCAAAACGCCTGGTCAGAGCGATGCATTTCGGGGTCCGGGCGCCCGCTCGGGCGGCTCCCGCCGGGACCGGCGAAGATCGGCGGCGCGGGCCCGGTGCGCAATGACACACGCCCCGGGCGGCGCGGCGGTCAGCGGCCGAGGGCCGCGCGCAGCCGGTCCCGCTCGACCCGCCAGTACCCGTGCTCGACGCCGTCGACGAGGATCACCGGCACCCGGTCGCCGTACTCGGCGCGCTGCTCGGGATCGGCGTCCACGTCCGCCGTCGACCACGGCACGCCGAGCTCACCGCACACCTCGCGCACCGCGTCGAGAGCCTCGTCGCACAGGTGGCAGGGCTCCCGCACCAGCAGCGTCACCTCGTGCCGCTCCGCCCCGCCGCGCTCCGCTCGCCCGGACACCAGACCTCCTCGCACCGACTCCGCTCCACGCTACTGGGGCTCACCGCGGGTTCCCGACCCAGCCGGGCGCTGCCGGGGCCCGCCACCGGCCGGCCGCGCTCGCGCTCAGGAGACGGAGATCCGGGACGCGGGGTCGCGCAGCGCCCGGCGGGCGATCTTGCCGGTGGGCGAGTGCGGGAGCTCGCCCGCGAACTCGACCTCGCGGGGCACCTTGAACTTCGCCAGCCGGGCCGCGCAGTGCGCCCGCACCGCGTCCTCGGTGAGCTCCGCCCCCGGCTCGGCGACGAGGACGGCCTTGATGGCCTCTCCCCGCGCCTCGTCCGGCACCCCGACCGCGGCCGCCTCGCGCACCCCGGGCAGCTCGGCGAGCACCTCCTCCACCTCGCGGGGGTAGACGTTGAACCCGCTCACGATAATCAGATCGGTGGCCCGGTCCACCAGCCGCAGGTCGCCGTCCTCGTCGAAGTAGCCGACGTCGCCGGTGCTGAACCAGCCGTCCTCGTCCGGCCCGTGCGCCCCGTCCGGCCAGTAGCCGCGGAACAGGTTGGGCCCGCGCACCGAGACCCGCCCGGTGTCGCCCTCGTCGATCGGTGAGCCGTCCGAGTCGACCAGCCGCAGCCGCACCCCGGGCAGCGCGCGGCCCACCGACCCCGGCTTCGCCCGGCCTCCGGCCAAGGTGCTGGTCAGCACCGGCCCGGTCTCGGTGAGCCCGTAGCCCTCGAAGACGTCCAGCCCGGTGGCCGCCCGCACCGAGGTCGCGACGTCGGCGCCCAGCGGCGCCGCCCCGGAGGTGAGCAGCCGCACGGTGGCCATGTCCTCCCGCAACCGCTCCGGCGGCAGCCGCAGCCAGGCGCGGTACATCGGCGGGACTCCCACCACGCAGGTGACCCGGTGCCGCGCCACCGCGGCGAGCGCCTCCTCGGCGTCGAAGCGCGGCAGCAGCACGGCGGTGGCCCCGACCGCGGCGACCTGCAGCATTCCCGGCCCGAGGCCGAAGGCGTGGTACATCGGCAGCGCCAGCAGCACGCGGTCGGCGGCGTTGACCGGCATCGGGCGCAGCTGCCCGCACTGGCGCACGTTCGCCAGCAGCGCGGAGTGCGGCAGCATCGCCCCGCGCGCGGGCCCCGAGGTGCCGGAGGTGTAGCAGAGCACCGCGAGGTCGGCCGGGGCGCGGGGCAGCTCGTGGTCGGAGCGCTCCCGCCCGGTCGGCGGGTCCAGCTCGGCCACCCCCAGGTGCTCGCCGACCTCCTCGGCGCCCGCGGCGGTGACCAGGAGCCGGGCTCCGCTGTCGGCGAGGACCCGGCGCCGCTCCGGCCCCGGCGCCGAGGGCGGGAGCGGGACGGCGACGGCCCCGAGCCGGAACGCGGCGAACAGCGCGATGCAGAACTCGAACCCGGTGGGCAGTGCGAAGGCGACCCGGTCACCGGGCAGCACGCCCGCCTCGCGCAGCCGCCAGCCGTAGCCGGTGACGGCCGAGTCCAGCTCCGACCAGCTCAGCTCGTGCCCGGCGAGGTCGATCAGCGCGGGGTGCTGCGGCCCGCGATCGGCGGCCGCGCGGACCAGGTCGGCCAGGTTGAGATCGGTCGCGGTGGCATCGATGGCCGGGGGCGAGCCCGCTTCGGTCGACATGGGACACCTCCATCGCCGGGCCTGCGGAACCGCAGGAGCCGTTCTCCCCGCAGTGTCGCAGGGAGTGTTCGAAATCACCCAACGGTGCGTCGCCCCGCCGAGGGAACCGCGATGAATCCGAAACCTCGAAGCACTACCTACTTATGAGTAACAACACGTATGCTCCGGCGAAACGCCCCCGACGCACCCCGTGCACCAGACCAGCACGCCCCGGTGATCCGCCCGCCCGACGACGCGCGGAGATCACCACCACGGCAGGAGGTCGGTCGAGACAATGCTCACCAGCACGTTGCCCATCCCGGTCCAGCAGGCCGCCGCACGGCACGCGCACCTCCCGGTCCCCCCGCTGCCCGCCGGAACCCCCACCCACCCGCCCGCGCCCGAGGCGGGCGAGAACTGGCGCCACGTCCGCGCCGCGCAGGACGGCGACACCGACGCCTTCGGCAAGCTGTACGACGAGTACGCGCACGTGGTGTACCGCTACGTGCTGTTCCGGGTCAGCGATCACTGCCTGGCCGAGGACATCACCAGCGAGACGTTCCTCCGCGCCCTGCGCCGGATCGCGACCGTCAGCTACCAGGGACGGGACGTCGCCGCCTGGTTCATCACCATCGCCAAGAACCTGGTGCTCGACCACGTCAAGTCCAGCCGCGCCCGGCTGGAGGTCCCCATCCCCGAGCTCACCGAGTCCCAGCACCGCCCGCAGGCCCAGTGCGGCCCGGAGCAGCACGTGCTCGACGCGGCCACCCAGCAGGAGCTGCTGCGCTGCGTTCGCCAGCTCAACCCGGACCAGCGGGAATGCATCCGCCTCCGGTTCATGCAAGGCCTCTCGGTGACCGAGACCGCGCAGCTCATGGGTCGCGGCGAGGGGGCGGTGAAGGCCCTCCAGCACCGGGCGGTGCGCCGCCTCGCGCAGCTGCTCCCGGACGACGTCCGGTGACCTCCGGCGATCACGATCAAGTTCCGGCGCGGCGGCTCGGCGTGGACCTCGCCAACGCTCCGAGGGGGAGCCTCTAAGCTGGAGGCCTGCTGAGCCGGGTCGCGCACAGCTGGAAACGACCCGCTCAGCCGCCCTGGCACCGTCCGGGGACCGATCCGAGCAACGACGACTCATCCAGCCGGAGCAAGACCGGGAGGCGCGGCGGTGCCGACAAGTCCAGGCCCAGCCGAAGGCCGCGACCACGACGGCCTGGAACAAGGCGGGCCCGACGCTGCCGAGCGCGAGGCCGCCGGGCCCGAACTCGTCGAGCCCGCGCCCCGGACCGCGCGGTCGGCGATGGATCCGGCCGAGGGCTCGTTCGACAGCGCGAAGCTCGCGGGCCGGGCCTCCGCCGAGGCGGCCGTCGCGGGCGCCGAACCGGGCGGGTCGCTCACCGCGCCGCCGGACCTCACCGCGGCGGCGTTCTTCGACGTGGACAACACGATGATGATGGGCGCCTCGCTGTTCCACTTCGCCCGCGGCATGGCGGCCCGGAAGTTCTTCACCGCGTCCGACCTCGCCGGGTTCGCCTGGCAGCAGCTGAAGTTCCGGATCGGCGGCCGGGAGAACCCGGAGGACGTGCGGGCGAGCCGCGAGCAGGCGCTGTCCTTCGTGGCCGGGCGCAAGGTCTCCGAGCTCGTCGAGCTCAGCGAGGAGATCTACGACGAGCTGATGTCCGACCGCATCTGGTCCGGCACCAGGGCGCTCGCGCAGATGCACCTGGACGCGGGCCAGCGGGTGTGGCTGGTGACCGCGACCCCGGTGGAGCTGGCGCAGATCATCGCGCGGCGGCTCGGGCTCACCGGAGCGCTGGGCACGGTCGCGGGGCACGTGGACGGCGTCTACACCGGACGGCTCGTCGGGGAGATGCTGCACGGCCGGGCGAAGGCGCACGCGGTGCGCGCGCTGGCCGCCAGCGAAGGGCTGGACCTGCGACGCTGCACGGCCTACTCGGACTCGGCCAACGACGTGCCGATGCTGTCCGCGGTGGGCACGGCGGTGGCGGTGAACCCGGACCAGCGGCTGCGCGACATCGCGCGCTCCCGGGGCTGGGAGATCCGGGACTTCCGCACCGGCCGCAAGGCCGCCCGCATCGGCGCCCAGTCCATGCTCGGCGCCAGCGCCGTCGCGGGCGCCATCGCGGCAGGTCTCGCCTACCGCCGCCGAGACCGCTCCTGACCTTCCTCCGCCGGAGGCCGGGACCGGCCTCCGAGGATCCGCTGCCCGCGGACCGGGCGGAGCACCGGAGGACCGCCGAGGTGCCGCCCGGTGCGACGGCCGGTTCAGCGCCGCGGACTCACCCGAGGAAGATGTTCTGCCGTTGGGCCAAGAGCCGGTAGAGGGTCTGCTGGATGGTCTCGCGGACCTGGTCGCTGAGGCTGAACACGACCATCGGATCGTCGGCCGCGCCCTCCTCGTAGGCCCCGGTCGGCACCGGTTCGCCGAACTCGATGTACCACTTCGACGGCAGCGGCACCGCGCCCAGCGGCCCGAAGTGCGGGAACAGCGGCGTGACCGGGAAGTACGGCAGCCCCAGCAACCGGGCCAGCGGCCGGATGTCGCCGAGCTTCGGGTAGATCTCCTCCGCCCCCACGATGGAGCAGGGCACGATCGGCACCCCCGTGCGCATGGCCGCCGAGACGAACCCGCCGCGGCCGAAGCGCTGCAGCTTGTACCGGTCCCGGTAGGGCTTGCCGACGCCCTTGAACCCCTCCGGCCACACGCCGACGAGCTCCCCGGCCCGCAGCAGCCGCTCGGCGTCGGGGTTGCAGGCCAGGGTGTGCCCGGCCTTGCGCGCGAGCGAGCCGAGCATCGGCATCCGGAACACCAGGTCCGCGCCGAGCATCCGCAGGTGCCGACCGGGGTCGTGGTGGTCCCGCAGCGCCACGGTGGTCATCAGCGCGTCCAGCGGCAGCGTCCCGGAGTGGTTCGCCACCACCAGCGCCCCGCCCTCGGGGATGTTCTCCAGCCCGGTCGCCTCCACCCGGAACCACTTCTCGTACAGCGGGCGCAGCGGCGGCACCACCAGGTGATCGGTGAGGTCCTCGTCGAAGCCGAACTCGTCGACCTTGTAGTCGCCGAGCAGCCGGCGGCGGGCGAAGGCGAGCGCGTCGGCGACGGCGTCCTCCCAGCCCGCCCGCTCCTCGGGGGCCGGCACGGGTTCGGGCCGCGCGCGCCCGGCCGCGCCGCCGGGCCGCTGATCCGCCGGGTGCAGCGGGATCACTCGGGCGTCCGCCATCTGGGCTCCCATCTACCGCAGTCGGGCGAGCAGGTCACCGACGCCGCGCTCCCAGGCGACGACGCGGTCCGGGTCGAGCACCGGGTGCAGGTCGCGGCCGCGGACGAAGTCGTCGAAGGCCTGCTGCGTGGTCCAGCGCGGGGTGAAGCCGAAGTGCTCGCGCAGCTTCGAGGTGTCCACGACCCGGCCGAAGTTGAGGAACCGCATCTGCTCCGGGGAGAAGTCCACCAGCCGCGCGCCCCGGAAGAACCGGCTCACGGCCGGCACTCCGGAGCGCGGGACCGGCACGGCTATCCGCCCGGCGCGCCGGATCGCCTGCGAGAGCATGAGCACCCCGTCGGCGCCCGCGTTGTAGACCCCGGGCAGCGCCCGGGTGGCGGCCCGCTCCAGCACGGCCAGCGCGTCCTCCGAGTGCAGCAGCTGCATCCGGGCGTCGTAGCCGAGCACGGTCGGCACCAGCGGCAGCGCGAAGTAGCGGGTGAGGTCGGCGTCGATGCGCGGGCCGATGAGGTGGGTGAACCGCAGCGTGGTGATGTCCACGTCGGGTCGCCGCCGGCCGAAGCCGCGCACGTAACCCTCGATCTCCACGGCGTCCTTGGCGTAGCCGGAGGAGGGCAGGTCCTTGGGCTCCATGTCCTCGGAGAACACGGCCGGATCGCGCGGACTGGCGCCGTAGACGGCGGTCGTCGACTTGATCACGAGCCGACGCAGCGAGGGGGCCTGCTGGCAGGCCGCCAGCAGCTGCATGGTGCCGATGACGTTGAGCTCCTTCATCGCGGCCCGCCCCTCGGGGCCGGACTGGGAGTTCACGGCCGCGTGCACCACGGTGTCCACCCCGGCGCCCGCGATCACCTTGGAGATCAGCGGGCTGCGGATGTCGGCGCGGACGAACTCGGTCCGCCCCATCCGGCGGCGCAGGTCGGGTCGCGGCGGCGCCGTGTCCACGCCCAGCACGCGCTCGATGTTCTCGTCGGCAGCGAGCCGAGCGGCCAGGTGACCGCCCAGGAAGCTGCTGACGCCCGTCACGAGCACGACGTTCGGCACCATGGTTCTCCCCGAGGGTCCGGCCGGAGGGGTGGTCGTCCGCGCGCAGCCGGTCGATTCCGGCGGCGGAGCACGCACGCCGTTCGCGATGCTACCCAGCGCGATCGGTGCGCCAGGTTACGCACCGGGAAACGCGAGCGATCCTCGTGCACCCCACCAGCGGAGCGCCCGCCCGGCAACTGGAACCGCTGAGGACCACCTGACGGGGAGTGGAAAAGCAACCGCCGCCGACCCGAGCGGCCGGCGGCGGCGAAGGGGCGAGACCCGGAAGCTCTGGTCTCGCACCGCGCGGGCGGAGCCGGAGTCCGGCAGTCCCCTTACTTGCCCAACTTGCGACGCTGGACGCGGGTCCTGCGCAGAAGCTTGCGGTGCTTCTTCTTGGACATGCGCTTGCGGCGCTTCTTGATGACCGAGCCCATGCGGAATCCTTCGCTGTCGGCGTTGGTACGAACGTCTTCTCGTGCCCGCCCCTGGCGCACCACCGGTGGGAGCGCCGGCATCAGGCACGATCGACCCCGGAGCCTACCCGCCCACCGGTCGCCCCCTGACGGAGTGGTCCGTCAGGGCGGTTCCGCGCCGGTGGGCGCCGCGGCTCCCGGGTGGCGACGCCGACCCGTCAGCCCGCGTTGTAGTAGGCGTTCTCCAAGTAGTTGTGCACGTCGTTCTCCGCCACGCGGAAGGAGCGACCCACCCGCGCGGCCGGGAGCTCACCGGCGTGCACGAGCCGGTAGACGGTCATCTTCGACACCCGCATCAACCGGGCCACTTCGGCCACGGTGAGGAATTGCACCTGCCCGACCTGAGGCGGGGCTTGCTGGCTGGGTTCCGAGTTCGCAGACATGCTTCACCGAGTCCTCCGCACGTGACGCGCCGTCGGCTTCCCCTCCGACGGACTCCACACGCACGTGCTCCGTCGAGAGTAGCGGGACGCCTGGGAATCCTGCGATGCGCAAACGTCCCGGTCTCGTCCCCGGACCGGGGGCGCGGGCGGGCGGAACCCGGTGCTCAGGCCCTCAGTCGTGGGCGCGGCCGAGTTCCGCGGAGCGGTCCCGGGCCGCCTCGATGGCGTCGATGAGCGCGGCCCGGACGCCGTGCTTCTCCAGCTCCCGGATCCCGGCGATCGTGGTGCCCCCGGGCGAGGTCACGGCCTCGCGCAGGATCACCGGATGGCCCTCGGAACCGTCCCGCAGCATCGTCGCGGCGCCCACGGCGGACTGCACGATCAGGTCGGCGGCGGTGGCGCGCGGGATGCCCAGCAGGATGCCCGCGTCGATCATGGCTTCGACCAGGTAGAAGAAGTAGGCGGGTCCGGAGCCGGAGAGCGCGGTGACCGCGTCCTGCTGGGTCTCGGGGACCCGCACGACCTGCCCGACGCTGCGCAGCAGCTCCTCGACCAGTTCGAGGTGGCCCTCGGCGGCGTGCGATCCGGGCGAGATCGCGCTCATCGCCTCGCCGACGACCATCGGCGTGTTCGGCATGACCCGCACCACCGGGGTGCCCTCGGGCAGCCGCCGCTCGAACAGCTTCGTGGGCAGGCCCGCGCACAGCGAGACCACCAGCGTCCCGGGGGCCAGCGCCGGGGCGGCCTCGGTCAGCACCGGCTCGATGTCCTGCGGCTTGACGGCGATCACGAGGACGTCGGCGCGGCGGACCGCCTCGCCGATCTCCACGTGCTCGATGCCCAGCCGGTCGGTGAGCTCGGCGGCGCGCTCCGGGTGGCGCTCGGTGAACAGCAGGTCGGAGGGCTCCCGCCCGGCGTGCAGGAGTCCCGACAGGAGGGACTCGCCGATCTTCCCCGCACCCAGCACCGCGATCGAACTCATGCTCCACAGGGTGCCAGAACGTCCCCTCCGGGCCCTCCCCCAGGCACCACCAGCGCGGTTAGTGTGGCGGCAGCCACGACGCCGCTTGCCGCGGAGCGCCCCAGGGCGCGGACGAGGAGGTCCGATCCCGATGCTGAGCACCATGCACGACGGCCCGCTGTCGATCGCCCGGCTCCTGGAGCACGGCAGCGGCGCCCACGGTGCCTCCGAGGTGATGACCTGGACCGGGGAGCGGGCGAGGCACCGCAGCTACGCCGAGGTGGGCCGCCGGGTGGCGCGGCTCGCGCACGGGCTGCGCGAGCTCGGCGTCACCGGGGACCAGCGGGTCGCGACCTTCATGTGGAACAACGCCGAGCACCTGGAGGTCTACCTGGCGGCGCCCGCGATGGGCGCGGTGCTGCACACGCTCAACATCAGGCTGTTCCCCGAGCAGGTCGCCTACATCGCCGATCACGCCGAGGACCACGTGGTCGTCGTGGACGCGAGCCTGCTGCCGCTGTTCCAGAAGATCCTGCCGTCGCTGAGCTCGGTGCGCCACGTCGTCGTCAACGGCGACCCGGCCGCGCTGGAGGCCCCGGCGGGCGTCCAGGTGCACGGCTACGAGGAGCTGCTGGGCGGTCGCCCGGACACCTTCGACTGGCCCGAGCTGGACGAACGCACCGCCGCGGCGATGTGCTACACCTCCGGCACCACCGGCAACCCGAAGGGCGTCGTCTACTCGCACCGCTCGATCTGGCTGCACTCGATGCAGGTGTGCATGTCGGACGGGATGGCGCTGGCGCAGGCCGACCGCGGACTCGCGGTGGTGCCGATGTTCCACGCGATGTCCTGGGGGATGCCGTACGCGGCGTTCATGGTCGGCGCCTCGCTGGTGATGCCGGACCGGTTCCTGCAGCCCGCCCCGCTGGTGTCGATGATCAGCTCGCTGCGCCCGACGATGGCCGCCGCGGTGCCGACGATCTGGCAGGGCGTGCTGCAGCACCTGGAGCAGGACCCGCAGGACATCTCCTCGCTGCGGGAGGTCGTGGTGGGCGGCTCGGCCTGCCCGCCCTCGATGATGCGGACCTTCCAGGAGCGCTACGGCATCCCGGTGCTGCACGCCTGGGGCATGACCGAGACCTCCCCGCTGGGCAGCGTGGCCCGGCCGCCCGCCTCCGCGACCGGCGAGCGGCAGTGGCCGTACCGGGAGTCGCAGGGCCGGTTGTCCTCGGCGGTGCGGGCCCGGTTGATCGGTGACGACGGCCGGGAGCTGCCCTGGGACGGCACGAGCGTCGGGGAGCTGGAAGTGCGCGGCCCGTGGGTCGCCTCCTCGTACTACCGCGACGACGACCCCGGCAAGTTCCACGACGGCTGGCTGCGCACCGAGGACGTGGGCACCCTCTCGCCGGACGGCTACCTGCGGCTCACCGACCGAGCCAAGGACGTGATCAAGTCGGGCGGGGAGTGGATCTCCTCGGTGGAGCTGGAGAACCACCTGGTCGCGCACCCGGCCGTGGCCGAGGCGATGGTGGTCGGCGTCCCGGACGCGAGGTGGGACGAGCGCCCGCTGGCCGCCGTGGTGCTGCACGAGGGCGCGAGCGCGGACGCGGCGGAGCTGCGGGAGTTCCTCGCCGAGCGGGTCGCGAAGTGGCAGCTCCCGCAGCACTGGACGTTCCTCGCCGAGACGCCGAAGACCAGCGTCGGCAAGTACGACAAGAAGCGCCTCCGCCAGCAGCACGCGGATGGTTCGCTCACCCTCGAACAGGCGTGAGGGCCGGGTCCGGGGGGGGGGGGGGGGGGGGGGGGGGGGGGGGGGGGTGGGGGGGGAGGGGGGGGGGGGGGGGGGGGGGG
>NZ_JBJZOI010000024.1:0-78066 GCF_047200635.1 Saccharopolyspora antibiotica
GGGGTGCGGGCCCGGTCCAGTCGGTGATCCGCTCGGCCACTTCCGGCGGGAACGGCGCCGACCGGCTCGCGGCCGAGTCGACGTGCAGGGCCAGCAGCTCCTCGGTGGCGACCAGCTCGCCGTCCACCCTCATCTCGTGGCACAGCACCAGCTTCTTCGCGCCGCCGCCGGTGATCAGGGTGCTCACCACCAGCTCCGCGTCCGGGCCGACCTCCCGCAGGTACCGCACGTGCGCCTCGACCGTGTAGACCGAGCACCCCGCGCTCGTCCGGTACGCCGCGTCGAGGCCCAGCCGGTCCAGCACCGCGTCGGTGGCGAAGCCGAACACCAGCACGTAGTAGGCCTCGCTGAGGTGCCCGTTGTAGTCGATCCACTCCGGCCGGACCCGCTGCCGGAACTCGCCGCTCACGCCCCGCCCTCCCGGACGGAGCGCACCGCGCGCAGCACCGCGATCACCGCGCGGTCCCGCTCGGCGACGAGCTCCGCGATGTCCCGCCCGCCGGAGGCGTCCGCGCAGCCCCGCACCATCCGATCCCGCAGCTCGGCGGTCAGCTCCGGTGCTTCCAGCCGCGTCCACGGTGACTTCAGCGAGGGCCCGAAGTGGTCCAGCATGTGCGCCATGCCGCCCTCGCCGCCCGCGAGGTGGAAGGTGAGGCACGGTCCCAGGAACGGCCAGCGCAGCCCGGGCCCCTCGGTGATCGAGGCGTCGATCTGCTCGACCGTCGCCTCGCCCTCGGCGACCATGTGCAGCGCCTCCCGCCACAGCGCCTCCTGCAACCGGTTCGCGATGAAGCCCGGCACCTCGCGGTCCATCGTGATCACGGACTTGCCCGCCGCCTCGAAGAACCGCGCGGCCCAGGACGTCGCCGCCGCGTCGGTGCGCTCGCCGCCGACGACCTCCACCAGGGGGATGAGGTACGGCGGGTTGAACGGGTGCCCCACGACCAGCCGCTCCGGGGTGGCGCAGCGCTGCTGCATCTCGGTCATCCCGTAGCCCGAGGTCGAGGACGAGATCACCACCTCCGCCGGGGTGGCGGCGTCGATCCGGGCCAGCAGGTCCTGCTTGAGCTCCAGGTCCTCGGGCGCGCTCTCCTGCACGAACTCGGCCTCGGCCACCGCCTCCTCCAGGGTGGCGGCGACGGTGAGCGAGTCCCGGGAGGCGCCCGGCGCCAGGCCGAGCTCGGTGAGCGCGGGCCACGCCGCGTCGACCAGGCGCCGCAGCCGCTGCGCCGCGTCCGGCGCCGGGTCCCAGGCCGTCACCTGGTAGCCGCGCGCCAGGAAGTGCGCGACCCAGCCACCGCCGATCACGCCCGCGCCGACGCAGGTGACCCGCCGCACCGCTTCCGGTGCCACCGGGGCCGCCATCAGGCGTTCCGCCGCTTCAGGCCGAGCTTCGCGCGGGCCTGGTCGGGCGTCGCGATGCGCGCGCCCATGCCCTCGACGATCGTCACCGCGCGCTCCACGAGCTGCGCGTTCGTCGCCTTCACGCCCTTGCTCAGGTAGAGGTTGTCCTCCAAGCCCACCCGCACCTGCCCGCCGAGCAGCGCGGACTGCGCCACCCACGGCATCTGGTTGCGGCCGATCGCGAAGCTCGCCCAGTTCGCGCCTTCGGGCAGCATCTTCACCATCGCCTGCAGCACGCCCGGGTCCGCCGGGGCGCCGTACGGGATGCCCATGCACAGCTGGAACAGCGGCGGGGCGTCGATGAGGCCTTCCTCGATGAGCTTCGTCGCGAACCACAGCTGGCCGGTGTCGAAGATCTCCAGCTCGGGCTTGACGCCGAGCTCCTGGATCCGCTTCGCGCCCGCCCGGAGCATGTCGGGGGTGCTGATGTAGAGCTGGCTGCCCTCGCCGAAGTTGAGCGAGCCGCAGTCCATCGTGCAGATGTCCGGCAGCAGCTCCTCCACGTGCGGCAACCGGTCCAGGCCGTTGACCAGGTCGGTGCCGTCCACCGGCTTCAGCGGGTCGTCGGGATCGATCACCAGGTCGCCGCCCATGCCCGCGGTCAGGTTGATCACCACGTCCACTCCGGACTCGCGGACCCGGCGCACCACCTCCCGGTAGAGCGGGACCTCGCGGGAGCCCTGGCCGGTCTCCACGTCGCGCACGTGGATGTGCACCACGGCCGCGCCCGCGTTCGCCGCCCGGACCGCGGATTCCGCGATCTGCTCCGGCGTCACCGGCACGTGCTCGCTGCGGCCGACGGTGTCGCCCGCGCCCGTCAGCGCGGCGGTGATGATCACTTCCTCGTTCATGCGCCCTCCCTCTCGTTCCCGATGTCCGGGCGCGGCGACGCTAGCAAGGGCGTTGCGATATTCGCAATGCTCCGTCCAGGGGGAACTTCGAGAAGGAGTCCGGTAACGCGCTATTTCGGAGAAGCTGGGCGCCGCGGGGGTGAACTGATCGTCGGGTCAGCGACTCAGCCAGAAGGCCTTGGTGATCGCGAGCAGCTCCCGCCGGGAACCCCGCGCCGAGACCCGCCGCAGCCCGTCCGCCGCGGCGTCGTGCCCCACGCCGAACGCCTCCAGGCCCGCCCGGCGGGCCAGGGCGATCGACCGCCGCAGGTGGAACTTCGAGGTCGCCACCGTGACCCGGTGCAACCCGAACCGCGTCACCGCGCTCCGGCAGGACGCCCAGGTGTCCACACCGGACTCGTCCGTGACCACCGCGCGCTCGGGGACCCCGTGCTCCAGCAGGAAGTCCCGCATCACCACCGGCTCGCTGTACCCGCGCGAGCGCGGGCTGCCGCTGACCAGGATCCAGCGCACCAGGCCCGCCCGGTACAGCTCCAGCGCCAAGGTCAGCCTGCCCCGCAGGATCCGGCTCGGCAGCCCGTCCCGGCGCACCCCGGCGCCCAGCACCAGCGCCACCTCGGCGGCGGGCACGTCGGCGAACGTCCGCACCCGGCCGGAACTCCTCGCCCCCACCCACGCCGAGGGGAGCGCCGCCAGCACCAGCGCCCCGCCCACCGCCGCCACACCCCATCGCCCGCGCATCCGGCAAGTGTGCCGTGTCCGGGGAGGCCCGCGAACGGGTACCGCCCGCGACCCGTGAAGTGCCCGCTCCGGGGCCGGGGCCGCCGATGTCGGCGGTGGTGCGGCACTCGCCCGGGGGAAGCGGCACCTGCGGCCCGCTTCCGCGTCTCGGCGTTCCCGCGACCGCTGCCGTTGGCGCCGATCGCGGGACTCCGAGCAGGGCGAACTTGCTTTCGGCTTCACTCGAACGAGTGGAAAGGTGTCAGCGCCCGGCGGGAGTCCGGTTAACTTCTGGCGGGATGTTGATCACCGCGCCACCGTCGGCGATCCGCTCCGGAGGGAGCGAGGTCAGCGGGGGCGCCAGCCGGACCGGCCGGGAGGCCCGGACGGGCCGGGTGGACGAGCGGGGCGAGGGCGGCGTTCCCACGGGCGATTCGTGGGCTTCGTCGGAGCCATGCGGCAGAACCTAAGCCACGACACCCCGATGGTGTGAACCGCCATCGGGGTCCGGTGACATATCCCGCATGCCGATCTACCTGCGAAGATCGGCTCTCGGGCCGGTCGGCGGCGACCGCGCCGCGTCGCCGCCCGGCCCGCTCACCCCGCCCCACCTCGCCGATCCGCTCCTCCGGAGATCGTCGGCGGGGCCGGGGCGAGATCGTTCCCGCTCGCGCGGCCGGGGGGCGGCCCGCGGGAACCGGGCGAGCGCGCGGCGCGGTCGCCCCGCTCCCGGAACCATCCGCGTTCGAGTGACGGACGATCGGGTGCCCGGTTGTTGAGGCTTGGCACTCGCGTGGGTAGAGTGCCAATCAGCACGGCGCCGCAGCGCCCCGGCACCCGCGACGACGGGGAGCACGTGGAGCCGTCACCCAAACCACAGCCAACGCTTACGCAGGCCCCAGAAGGTGGAGGTCACACCGTGGCGAGCATCAAGCCGCTTGAGGACAAGATCGTTGTCCAGGCGAGCGAAGCCGAGACGACCACTGCGTCCGGCATCGTGATCCCGGACACGGCCAAGGAGAAGCCCCAGGAGGGCAAGGTCCTGGCCGTCGGCCCGGGTCGCGTCGACGACAAGGGCAACCGCGTCCCCGTGGACGTGAAGGAAGGTGACGTCGTCATCTACTCCAAGTACGGCGGCACCGAGGTCAAGTACAACGGCGAGGAGTACCTGATCCTCTCCGCCCGCGACGTGCTGGCCGTCGTCAACTGACGATCTCCGCACCATGCGCACCCACCGCCCCGGTGGTCCCGCCTCCGGGACCCCGGGGCGGTGGTCTTTCCTCCCGGCCGGCCGTCCCGCACGCGGCGACTCCGCCGACCCGGCCTCCGAGAGCCGCCCCGGACCGCGCGCCCGGCCGAGCCCGCACGGCCCGGCCGAGGGGCCCGGGTCGCCGAGATCGCGCCGGGACGCACTCCGGCCGTCCACCCATGCTGAAGGGCTGTTGAAACATGGCTAAGCAGATCAGCTTCGACGAGCAGGCGCGCCGCGCCCTGGAACGCGGCGTCAACCAGCTCGCCGACGCGGTCAAGGTCACCCTCGGGCCGCGCGGTCGGCACGTCGTGCTGGACAAGCAGTTCGGCGGTCCGCAGGTGACCAACGACGGCGTCACCATCGCGCGCGAGATCGAGCTCGACGACCCGTTCGAGAACCTCGGCGCGCAGCTGGCCAAGAACGTCGCCACCAAGACCAACGACGTCGCGGGCGACGGCACGACCACCGCCACGGTGCTGGCTCAGGCCCTGGTCAAGGAGGGCCTGCGCAACCTCGCCGCGGGTGCCAACCCCGCCTCGCTGGGCAAGGGCATCCAGGCCGCCACCGACGCGGTCGTCGAGGCGCTCAAGGCCAAGGCCACCCCGGTCAAGGGCCGCGACAACATCGCCCAGATCGCCACCGTCTCCTCCCGCGACGAGAACATCGGCGCGCTGGTCGGCGAGGCGATGGAGAAGGTCGGCGAGGACGGCGTGATCAGCATCGAGGAGTCCTCGACGCTGGCCACCGAGCTCGAGGTCACCGAGGGCGTCCAGTTCGACAAGGGCTTCGTCTCCCCGTACTTCGTCACCGACGCCGAGCGGCAGGAGGCGGTGCTGGAGGAGACCCAGATCCTGCTGCACCGCGACAAGATCTCCAGCATCCAGGACCTGCTCCCGCTGCTGGAGAAGATCGCTCAGGACGGCAAGCCGCTGCTGATCGTCGCCGAGGACGTCGAGGGCGAGGCGCTGTCCACCCTGGTCGTCAACGCGATCCGCAAGACCTTCCGGGTCGTGGCGGTCAAGGCGCCGTACTTCGGCGACCGCCGCAAGGCGTTCCTGGACGACCTCGCCGCCGTCACCGGAGCGCAGGTCATCGCCCCCGAGGTCGGGCTCAAGCTCTCCGAGGTCGGCACCGAGGTCCTGGGCAGCGCCCGCCGCGTCACCGTCACCAAGGACGACACCATCCTGGTCGACGGCCACGGCAGCAAGGACGACGTGCAGGCGCGGGTCGAGCAGATCCGCAAGGAGATCGAGGCCAGCGACTCCGACTGGGACCGCGAGAAGCTGCAGGAGCGGCTGGCCAAGCTGGCCGGCGGCGTCGCGGTGATCAAGGTCGGTGCGGCCACCGAGACCGAGCTCAAGGAGCGCAAGTCCCGCATCGAGGACGCGGTCGCCGCGTCCAAGGCGGCGGCCGAAGAGGGCAGCGTCCCCGGCGGTGGCTCCAGCCTGATCCACGCCGCCAAGGAGCTGGAGGGCGACCTCGGTCTCTCCGGTGACGAGGCCACCGGCGTGCGGCTGGTCCGCAAGGCGCTGGAGGCTCCGCTGTTCTGGATCGCCAGCAACGCGGGCCAGGAGGGCGCGGTCGTCGTCTCCAAGGTCAAGGACCTGGACTGGGGCGCCGGCTACAACGCCGCCACCCTCACGTTCGGCGACCTGGTGCAGCCGGGCATCGTCGACCCGCTGAAGGTGACCCGCTCCGCGGTCGCCAACGCGGCTTCCATCGCGCGCATGGTGCTGACCACCGAGAGCGCCGTGGTGGAGAAGCAGGAGGACGACGAGGAGTCGGCCGCCGGTCACGGCCACGGCCACTCGCACTGACCGGGACGATCCGGCACTGACCGGAACGATCCGGCGCGCCGCCGCGAGCGGCGCGCCCGATCCCGGTCGTGAACGCGAATCAGGGGCGGCACCCGCATCGGGTGCCGCCCCTGATCTCGTTCGCGCCGCGTGCTCCGGGTGCCGCAGCGGATGACGCCCCTCGCAGTCATCCGATTCGGCTCGCCCCGGCGCGGCGCCGCCACCACCGCGCTGCGCGGTGGCCGCGTCTCAACCGGCGAGCGCCGCCACCCGGCGCTTGCGCGTCTTGATGATCACCTCGCGTTCGGACTCGGAGAGCCCGCCCCAGATCCCGTACGGCTCCTGCACCGCCAGCGCGTGCCTCCGGCACTGATCGAGAACCGGGCAGTGCTGGCACACCTCTTTCGCCTTCGCCTCACGCCGAGCGCGCGCAGGACCGCGTTCGCCGTCGGGATGGAAGAAGTACGCGCTGTCCATCCCGCGACACGATCCCCTGATCTGCCAGTCCCAGATGTCAGCGTTCGGGCCTGGAAGACGTCGAGTGTCGGCCATTGCGACAACCACCTCCCACCGGTGGATCCCCTCCCCGCCACGGCGGCTGCCGTGGCCTCGCATGATCCAAGGTAGAACCGCGCCAATGCTTGTTCAACCCCTTTCGCGCCGAAAGCTGTTCACTGACGGGTGATCTCTGACCGGTGGCATCCGGTCCCGCACGCTTGCCACCGGCCGCCGCGATCCGGAACATGACCGCGTGACCTTGTGGGAGGAACCCCTGTCCGGGCAGCACGGTGCTGCCCGGTCGGCCGAGCCGCGACTTGCCGACCGGGCGGACGGCTCGCGCGCGCCCGGTGCCGCCGCGGCGTCCGGCCGAGATCGCGACGAGGGCGCGGCCGGGATCGGCGGCTCGGACGCCGGTGGGAACGCCCAGGAGGCGAGGGCGGAGCTCGCGGCGGGCTCGCTCGGTTCCGACCCCGAGGAGCCGCGGCTGACCGTGGCCGCCGTCGCCCGGCGCCTCGGCGTCGCGCCCGCGACCCTGCGCACCTGGGACCGCCGCTACGGTCTCGGCCCGAGCGATCACGCCTCCGGCCGCCACCGCCGCTACGGGCCGGAGGACGTCGCGCGGTTGGAGCAGATGCAGCGCGCCCTGCTGCGCGGTGCCTCCCCGGCCGAGGCGGCCCGGTACGCGCTCGCCGCCACCCCGCCGCTGCCCCGCGACGGGGGCTCGGGCGGATCTCCCGCTCCCGCCGTCGGCGCCGGGGAACCCGCGCTGATCTCCGGGGTGCTGGGCCCCGCCGAGGACCCACCGCTGGAGTCCGCCGCCACCGGCGGGCGCGGCCTGCGCCTGACCGGTGCGGGGCCGCGCGCCCGCGGGCTCGGTCGCGCCGTGCTCGCGCTGGACGCCTGGCACCAGCAGCGGCTGCTCGCGGAGTCGATCGCCGAGCAGGGCGTGCCCGCGACCTGGCGCGAGGTGCTCTGCCCGGTGCTCACCGCCGTGTCCGAGCGCTGGCAGCACACCGGAGCCGGGGTGGAGGCATTACGCCTGCTCACCGACAGCGCCGCCACCGCGCTGCGCGGCGTGCTCGCGACCGCGCCCGAGCCGAGGAACCCGCGCCCCGTGCTGCTGGCGCCGGTGCCGGGGGAGGAGCAGGCGCTGGAGCTGGTCGCGCTGGCCGCCGCGCTCGCCGCGCGGGGGGTGGGGCATCGCTTGTTCGGCGCCGGGCTGCCGCCGGAGGGCCTGAACGCGGCGGTCCGCCGGGCGGCGCCCGCCGCCGTCGTGCTGTGGGCCGAGCAGCCGCACTACGCGGCCCCCGGGTTGCTCGCCGGGCTGCCGGCGACCCGGCAGCGGGCGCGGTTGTTCACCGCGGGCTCGGGATGGGCGCCGGGCGAGTTGCCGGGGAACGCGGAGGCGCTCGGCTCGCTGGACGAGGCCGCTGACCAGCTGACCCGGATCATGCTCGGCTGATGTGATGCAAATCACAACCTGCCGGAGTTCAGCTGACTTCTGGGTGTCGCGAGATCGGGTGGTAGATCGCTCGAGAGGGGCACAACTGAGTGAACATCGCAGGTCTGGGCGTTGTGCGAGCGGTGACGATCCTGGTCGTCGGCCCCCGCGTCGGCCCCTGCTCCGTTCCGGTGAATTCCTCGAACGAGTGGCGTGAGCCGATCTCTGGACGGATTCAGCACTAGATCGTGTCAAGGTTCCCGCCCCTGCGTCCGATAGGGGAAGAGGAACGTCACTCGCCTGCAGGAAGGAGTTCCCGTGACGACGGTCCTGATCTGCGATGACCGACGCAGCGTCCGGGAAGGGCTCACTCGCGTGATGTCTGCTGTCCCAGGAGTGAGCCGGATAGATTGCGTAGCCCACGGTGACGAGCTGCTCGCGCGCTTCGCGCGGCAAGCCGTGGACGTCGTGCTGGTCGGCACCCAGCGCGCGGTGCCGAACGGCGTCGAAGCCACTCGGCGGCTCGTCTCCGCCCACCCCCAAGCCAACGTGATCGTCTTCGGTGCGCCGGACGACGCGGGCAGCATCGCGGCGGCCATCGCCGGCGGTGCGCGCGGTTACCTGCGCTGGGACGCCTCGCGGCCCGAGCTGGTCGCCGCGCTGGCGCACACCCTCGCCAGCACCTCGGTCCCCGCGCCGCGGCAGCCGTCCGACCCGGGCGTGCAGCTCACCGAGCGCGAGCTCCAGGTGCTCCGGGGAATGAGCCAGGGGAAGAGCAACGGCCAGATCGGCCGCGAGCTCTACCTCTCGGAAGACACCGTCAAGACCCACGCCCGCCGCCTCTTCCGCAAGCTCGGGGTGCGCGACCGGGCGCAGGCGGTGGCGCACGGGTTCCGGCGGGGATTGGTCGCCTGAGCCCAGCGGGCTGCCGCGGATGCCCACCTGCTCGCCCCGACGCCCCGGTCGCAGCGCCGCGCGCGCCGACCGCCCGCGGGCGACGGGTCGCACCCCGCACCGGGTGCGCGCCGGGATCGAGATCCCGCCGCACGGTTCCGGTGCCCGGTCCGGCCCGGCGATCGAGCCCTCGCGCACGAGGGCTCGGCGGACGACCCGAGCAGGATCCGCGGGAGCTCCTTCCTGCTGTGTGACGCCCCTCGCCGGAACGCGGCCCCAGGCCGCCGCCCGGTTCACCTCGACGCCGCCGTTCGGGCTCGGCGGCGTCGGCAGGACCTCGGTGTCCGCCGTCATGTCCCGGTGCCGACCAGCACCGGCGCGTGACGGCGGACACGCCTCATGATCCGGCCGGGCCGGGCTTCGGCCGTCGTGCCGCACGTGCCCCCCTACCACTTGCCGATCAGCTCGGCTCCCGCACTGGGCGAACGATGGCCTGGTGGATATCTGGTAGTTATGGTTACGTGACAACGACCGCCGATCGCCCCGACTCCCTGTCCAGGGAGCTGTCCTCGCCCGGTACGGTGACCTCGGCGCTGCGTGCGGTGCACGTGATGTTCGCCGGGCAAATCCGAGTCGCTTGAACGCGTAACACCAGGGCTGCTGTCTGCGATGAGCAACGTGGGGGACGGGCTGGACGCGCTTGTGGGCGCCGCCGTCGACGGCGATCGTCAGTCGATCGAGCGCTTGCTGGCTGAAATCCGTCCTTTGGTGGTGCGGTACTGCCGCGCCAGGGTAGGACGAAACGAACGATCGTTCGCTTCGGCGGACGACGTTGCCCAGGAAGTGTGCCTCGCCGTGTTGACGGCGCTGCCCAGCTACCGGGACCAGGGTCGTCCTTTCCTGGCGTTCGTGTACGGCATCGCCGCGCACAAGGTTGCTGATGCGCACCGGGCATCGGCTCGCAACCGCTCCGAACCGGTGGCGGACGTTCCGGACACCCCGGAGTCCGAGGCCGGGCCGGAGCAGCGGGCCATGCAAGGTGAGCTTTCGGGCAGGATGGCGCAGCTGTTGCGCGTCCTCCCGGCCAAGCAGCGGGAGATCCTGCTGCTCCGGGTGGTCGTCGGGTTGTCCGCGGAGGAAACGGCCGAAGCGGTCGGTTCGACTCCGGGTGCTGTGCGAGTGGCGCAGCACCGAGCGTTGGCCCGGCTGCGCAAGACGCTGTCCGCGGAGGAGGTGGTCTGAATGGTCGAGCGGGATGAGCCCGAGCATGTTCCGGAACGAGAACACGCTTCGGACGCGCCCGTCGATTCCGGCCGGCAGGACGACCGTGCGGGCGGGGCTTCGGAGAGCACTCCGGGCGCTCCCGCCGCTGGTGAGGGAGCCGAGCTGATCGACAATCGAGAGTCCGACTCCGCCACCCAGGTGGCCGACGGGTCGAACACCGCCGAGGTCGCCCACGGCCCGGTCCCGGACGCCGCGGACCACCTTACCGGCCGTTCGGCTCATTCGGCCACGCGTGCGGAATCCGCCGAACGCCTCGACCGGCCCGGCCGCGAGGACGAGCCCGCCCGGCCCGGTGACCTGGGGGCCACGGTCCTGGACTTCCGGCCCCGGCCCGTCCTCACCGATCCCGCCGCCGACACCGAGCAGGCCACCGCCGCCGGGCTGATCGATCCCGACGAGATCGGCGCGGAGCCGCTCAACCTCGCCGAGCTCCAGGCGGACGACGCGCTGCTCGACGCGCTCGGGGGAACCAACCCGAGCGTGCCCGCCGAATCCGCCGACGCCGCGCCCGCGCTGGAATCGCTGCTGGTCGCGTGGCGCCGGGAGGTGGACGCGGCTCCGATCGGCGATCTCGTGGACACCGACGCCGCCGCGGCCGCGATCGCCGCGGGCAGCCGCCCCCGGCGGAAGTCCCGGCGCAGACACCTGGTGCCGGTGGCCTCCGCCGCGGCCGTGCTGATGATCGGCTTCACCGGGGTCGGGCTGGCGGCGCGGGACGCGATGCCGGGCGACATGCTCTGGGGCGTGGCCCAGGTGCTCTACACCGACCACGCCCGGGAAGCGACCGCGGCGCAGGCCGCGCAGGACCAGCTCGACCAGGCCGAGCACCAGTGGGACGCCGGGCGCTACGACGACGCCCTCGCCTCGCTGGAGCGCGCGCGCCTGACCATGCAGGGCGCGGGTGACCGGTTCAAGGACCTCCAAGCCCAGCACGACGAGCTGCGGGAGCGGTTCCAGAACCCGTACCCGCCGGAGACCTCCACCTCGCACTCCACGTCGAGTTCGCAGGACGCGCCGACGACCACGGTGGAGCCGCCGCCCCCGTCCAACCAGCCGCTGCCGCCCACGGACCTGCCCACCCCGACGTCGCCGAGCACGCCGAGCTCCTCGCAGCAGCCGACCGAGCCGACGACGCAGCCGAGCGAGACCAGCGGCAGCACGGACGTGCCCTCCAGCGGGAGCAGCGACGATCCCACCGATCCGCCCAACGGCGGTGGTTGGTTCCCGGGGCCGAACTGAGCCGTCGCTCGCGATCCGCACCGAGGTCCGCACCCGCCGGGGTGCGGACCTCCGCGCGTTCCGGGGCCGCTCTCGTGGCGGTCAGCGGGTGTTCTCGTTCTCCGTCTCGGTGACCCCGTCGGCGAAGCCGCGGCAGTACTCCCAGCTCATGTAGTCGCTGGGGTCCGGGGCGAAGGCCGGTTCGTGCGGGCGCATCTGCCCGTCGTGCAGCAGCTGCTCCAGGCTGGAGCGCAGCAGCTCCCAATCGTGGTAGTGCGGCTCGCCGCAATCGGTGCAGTCGACGACGATGCCGCGCACGCCGCGCGGCTCCAGCAACGCCTGGTAGACCGCGAGGTCGGTGAGATCGGAGAGCAGCTCGGCTCGTTCGTCCTCGCCCAGCGGCGGGCCGAACTCGGGATCCTGGTCGTCGAGAGCCCTGCTCGGATCGTCCGGGTCGCCCGCGAACGGGTCTGGGGGCAGCGGATCGTGCGGCACGCCCGGCACGGTACCGCCCACCGCGACCTGCACCGGCGCTCGGGGCGCTCGTGAGCGGGGGTGCGCGGCGCGCCCCACCGCTGACCTTTCCTGACCAGCGGGTCTCTATCATGGGTGCATCGCACCTGCCGCTCGCACCGGTACGGCGTCGAACCGCCGCTCCGGTCGCCCGGTATCGCCGATGAGCCCCCGCCCGGATCCTTCGGTAACCACACCGTTGCTTGCAGGAAGGCACACCGCCTCGCCATGACCAGCGAACTGACCGCCCCCGGATTCCCCGCGAAGTTCGCGACGCTCGGGTTGACCTTCGACGACGTCCTGCTGCTGCCCGACGAGTCCGACGTGATCCCCAGTGCCGTCGACACCGCTACGCAGCTGTCGCGCAACGTCCGGCTGCGCGTGCCGCTGCTGTCGGCGGCGATGGACACCGTCACCGAGGCCCGGATGGCCATCGCGATGGCCCGTCAGGGCGGTGTCGGCATCCTGCAGCGCAACCTGTCCGTCGAGGAGCAGGCCGCGCAGGCCGAGGTCGTCAAGCGGTCCGAGGCCGGCATGGTGACCGACCCGGTGACCTGCTCGCCCGAGGACACCATCGCCGAGGTCGACGCGCTGTGCGCCCGGTTCCGCATCTCCGGCGTCCCGGTCACCGACCCGGACGGCACGCTCGTCGGGATCATCACCAACCGGGACATGCGGTTCGAGGCCGACCACACCAAGCGGGTCCGCGAGATCATGACCGCCGCGCCGCTGGTGACCGCGCAGGTCGGGGTCACCGCGGAGGCCGCGCTCGGCCTGCTGCGCAGGCACAAGGTCGAGAAGCTCCCGATCGTGGACAACGCGGGCAAGCTCCGCGGCCTGATCACCGTCAAGGACTTCGTCAAGACCGAGCAGTACCCCAACGCCACCAAGGACCCGGACGGCCGGCTGCTCTGCGGCGCGGCCGTCGGCGTCGGCGCCGACTCGCACGAGCGGGCGATGGCCCTGGTCGACGCGGGCGTGGACGTGCTCGTCGTCGACACCGCGCACGGTCACTCCCGCGCCGTCGTCGACACCGTGGCCACCCTCAAGAAGGAGCTCGGCCACTCCGTCGACGTCATCGGCGGCAACGTCGCCACCCGGGCCGGGGCGCAGGCCCTCGTGGACGCGGGGGCGGACGCGGTCAAGGTCGGCGTCGGGCCCGGCTCGATCTGCACCACCCGAGTCGTCGCCGGCGTCGGAGTGCCGCAGATCAGCGCCATCTACGAGGCCGACCAGGCCTGCCGCCCCGCCGGGGTGCCGATCATCGGCGACGGCGGCATCCAGTACTCCGGCGACATCCCCAAGGCCATCGCCGCCGGCGCCAGCAGCGTCATGCTCGGCAGCTTGCTCGCGGGGACCGCCGAGTCTCCCGGCGACCTCGTGCTGGTCAACGGGAAGCAGTTCAAGGTGTACCGGGGCATGGGGTCGCTCGGGGCCATGCAGAGCCGTGGGCAGGCCAAGTCCTACTCCAAGGACCGCTACTTCCAGGACGACGTGCTCTCCGAGGACAAGCTCGTGCCGGAGGGGATCGAGGGCCGCGTTCCGTTCCGCGGTCCGCTGGCCCAGGTCGTCGATCAGCTCGTGGGCGGGTTGCGCTCCGGGATGGGCTACACCGGCTCCACCACCGTGGCCGAGCTGCAGCGGGCGAACCTGGTGCGGATCACCGCCGCCGGGTTGAAGGAGTCGCACCCGCACGACATCACCATGACCGTGGAGGCTCCGAACTACACCACCCGGTGAGGTGCGGTCCTCTTCGCGGGGCTCGGGGCCTTCGGTCCTGAGCCCCGCTTCTCCTTCCGCCAGGTCGTTCCTGGTCCTCATCGCGTCCGCGCTGGTGCCGCGCGGCGGGTGGCGGAACCGCAGCGGCCCCCGCCGCGGGATCTTCGGGCGGTGAGGCGGCGTTCTCGCGGGGGGCCAGCGGCGGTGCCGGGTGGGGCCCGGCTCGGGGCGGCTGACGCGGTCGGGACGGGGCGCGCCGGGATCGCTCCCGGGGGTGGGCTGAGGCCGGCTGGCGCGGGTGGGGAGAATGCTCCGTTGGAGTGTGGCCGTAGGGAGGACTTGACGTGCGGGATCTGGTTGAGATCGGCATGGGCCGGACGGCCATGCGCGGGTACGACCTGGAGGACATCGAGATCGTGCCGTCCCGGCGGACCCGGTCCTCTCAGGACGTGTCGCTGGCCTGGCAGATCGATGCCTACCGGTTCGGCATCCCGCTGGTGACGCATCCGACCGACGCCGTGGTCTCGCCCGCCACGGCGATCCGCGTCGGGGAGCTCGGCGGGCTCGGGGTGCTCAACGCGGAAGGGCTGTGGGCGCGGCACCCCGACGTCGAGGCGCGGTTGTTCGAGGTCGTGCGCACCGCCGAGGAGAGCGACGACCCGGCGGCGGCGATCAAGCTGCTGCAGGAGCTGCACGCGGCTCCGATCCGGCGCGACCTGCTCACCCAGTCGATCAAGCAGATCAAGGACTCCGGCGTCACCGTCGCGGCCCGGGTCAGCCCGCAGCACGCCGAGGAGCTCACCCCCGACCTGCTCGCCGCCGGGGTCGAGGTGCTCATGGTGCACGGCACCATCGTCTCGGCCGAGCACGTCGCGCGGGACGGCGAACCGCTGAACCTGAAGCGCTTCATCGCCGACCTCGACGTGCCCGTGATCGCGGGTGGCGTCGGCGACTACCGCACCGCGATGCACCTGATGCGCACCGGCGCTGCCGGGGTCATCGTCGGGTTCGGCCAGTCCCGCTCCGCCACGACCACGCAGGTGCTCGGCATCGGCGTGCCGATGGCCACCGCGATCGCCGACGCCGCCGCGGCCCGCCGCGACTACCTGGACGAGACCGGTGGTCGCTACGTGCACGTGCTCGCCGACGGCGCGCTGTCCTACTCCGGGGACATCGCCAAGGCCATCGCCTGCGGCGCCGATGCCGTCGTGCTGGGCGAGGCGCTCACCGAGGCCGAGGAGGCCCCGGCGCAGGGCTACTACTGGACCTCCGCCGCCGCGCACCCGAACCTGCCGCGCAGCGAGATCGTCGGCTTCGCCGGTTCCGGCGCGGACCTGGAGACGCTGCTGTTCGGGCCGAGCAGCGACCCGTTCGGCGCGATCAACCTGTTCGGCGGTCTGCGCCGGGCCATGGCCAAGACCGGGTACTCCGAGCTCAAGGAGTTCCAGAAGGTCGGACTGACGCTGCGCCGCTGACGTTCCGGGGGGTGCGGCCGAGCGGTCGCGCCCCCGGGCCGCACTCCGCCACCGGTCCGAGCGGAGTCCGCCGAAACACTAGCTACCCGTGAGTAACGACGGCTACGGTGTCCGGCATGGCTTCCAGCAACGGTGCTCAGGGTCCTCGTCGGCAGCACTTCGACGTCGTCGTGATCGGTTCCGGCTTCGGCGGCAGCGTCGCGGCGCTGCGGCTCACGGAGAAGGGCTACCGGGTCGCCGTGCTGGAGGCGGGCCGCCGGTTCGCCGACGACGAGTTCGCCAAGACCTCCTGGGACCTGCGCCGATTCCTGTGGGCGCCGCAGATCGGCTGCTACGGCATCCAGCGCATCCACCTGCTGCGGGACTGCCTGATCCTCGCCGGGGCCGGAGTCGGCGGCGGCTCGCTGGTCTACGCGAACACCCTCTACCGGCCGCTGTCGCCCTTCTACCAGGACCCGCAGTGGGCGCACATCACCGACTGGGAGACCGAGCTCGCTCCGCACTACGACCAGGCGAGCCGGATGCTCGGCGTCGTCACCAACCCGACGACCACGCCGTCGGACGAGGTGATGAAGCAGGTCGCCGCCGACATGGGCGTGGGGGCGAGCTACCACCCGACCCCGGTGGGCGTGCACTTCGGCGCCCCGGGCAAGACCGTGCCGGACCCGTACTTCGGCGGCGCCGGGCCCGCGCGCACCGGCTGCACCGAGTGCGGTGCCTGCATGACCGGCTGCCGGGTCGGCGCGAAGAACACGCTGGTCAAGAACTACCTGCACCTCGCGGAGGCCGCGGGAGCCGAGGTCTTCCCGATGACCACCGCGCACCGGCTCGCCGAGGGCCGGGACGGAGGCTGGCGGATCCTGACCCGGCGCACCGGGGCGCGGAGCGCGCTCGGCAGCAGGGTGTTCACCGCGGACCAGGTCGTGGTGGCCGCCGGGACCTGGGGCACCCAGAACCTGCTGCACCGCGCCCGCGACCGCGGCGACCTGCCCCGGCTGTCCGCCCGGCTCGGTGAGCTCACCCGCACGAACTCCGAGGCGATCATCGGTGCGCAGGTCCCCGAGGTCGGCGAGCAGGACTACTCCCGCGGCGTCGCGATCACCTCGTCGTTCCACCCGGACGAGGACACCCACATCGAGCCCGTCCGCTACGGCAAGGGCAGCAACGCGATGGGGCTGCTCCAGACCTTCCCGACCAAGGGCGGCCAGCCGGACCCCCGCTGGAAGCAGTGGCTGCGGTTCGTGCGCCAGGACCCGAGGCGGGCGCTGCGGATGGCGGTGGTGCGGAACTGGAGCGAGCGCACGATCATCCTGCTGGTGATGCAGAGCCTGGACAACTCGCTGATGACCCGGGTGCAGAAGGGCCTGTTCGGCTCCCGGCTCACGTCCCGGCAGGGCCACGGAGCGCCCAACCCGAGCTTCATCCCGGCGGGCGAGGAGGCCAACGAGCGGGTCGCCGAGAAGATCGGCGGCATCGCGGGCGGCACCTGGGGCGAGCTGGCGGACATGCCGATGACCGCGCACTTCATCGGCGGCTGCGCCATCGGCGAGAACGCCGACCAGGGAGTCGTCGACCCCTACCACCGGGCGTTCGGGCACCCCGGGCTCTCGATCGTGGACGGCTCCGCGATCACCGCGAACCTGGGGGTGAACCCGTCGCTGACGATCACCGCGCAGGCCGAGCGGGCGTTCTCGATGTGGCCGAACAAGGGCGAGCCGGACCGCCGCCCGGCCCCCGGCGAGGGGTACCGGCGGGTCGACCCGATCGCCCCGCGGCGTCCGGCGGTGCCGGCGGAGGCCCCCGCCGCGCTGCGGTTGCCCCTCGTCTGACCCGGAGCCGATGGCCGGGTGGCGCGGGCTAGCTGGGATGATGGGCGCAGCGCACGCATCCGCCTGGAGGTTTCGACGACGTGTCCGGTTCCGCAAGCAGCCCTGACCAGTCCCCGGCATCGGGTCCGCCGCGCGAGGGGAAGGGGCCCGTGCTCGTTCTCGACTACGGCGCCCAGTACGCGCAGCTGATCGCGCGCCGCGTCCGCGAGACGCAGATCTACTCCGAGGTCGTCCCGCACGACACCCCGGTCGAGGAGATCGCCCGGCGCGATCCGGCGGCGCTGGTGCTCTCCGGTGGTCCCTCCAGCGTGTACGCGGAGGACGCGCCGCAGGGCGACCCGGCGCTGTTCGAGCTGGGCGTGCCGGTGTTCGGCATCTGCTACGGCTTCCAGGTCATGACGGCGGCGCTGGGCGGCACCGTCGAGCGCACCGGGACCCGCGAGTACGGCCGCACCGAGCTGGAGATCAGCGGTGACGGCGGCGCGCTGCACGAGGAGCTGCCCGCGAGCCACCCGGTGTGGATGAGCCACGGCGACTCGGTGACCAAGGCCCCCGAGGGCTTCACCGTCACCGCGGGCAGCAAGGACACCCCGGTCGCGGCCTACGAGAGCCGCGAGCGCCGCCTCGCGGGCGTGCAGTACCACCCGGAGGTGGCGCACTCCCCGCACGGCCAGGAGGTGCTGCGCCGGTTCCTGCACGACATCGCGGGGATCAAGCCGCAGTGGACCACCGCCTCGATCGTGGACGACACGGTGGCGGCGATCCGCGAGCAGGTCGGCGACCGGCGCGCGATCTGCGGGCTGTCCGGCGGCGTGGACTCGGCGGTCGCGGGCGCGCTCGTGCAGCGGGCCATCGGTGAGCAGCTGACCTGCGTGTTCGTCGATCACGGCCTGCTGCGGGCGGGCGAGCGCGCGCAGGTGGAGCGGGACTTCGTCGCCGCCACCGGGGTGAAGCTGGTGACGGTCGAGGCGACCGAGCAGTTCCTCGGGGCGCTGGCCGGGGTCACCGACCCCGAGGAGAAGCGCAAGATCATCGGCCGGGAGTTCATCCGCAGCTTCGAGCAGGCGGCGCGCGACCTGGTGCGGGGCTCCGAGGGCGACGTGGACTTCCTGGTGCAGGGCACGCTGTACCCGGACGTCGTGGAGTCCGGCGGCGGCACCGGCACGGCGAACATCAAGAGCCACCACAACGTCGGCGGCCTGCCCGACGACCTCCAGTTCGAGCTGGTGGAGCCGTTGCGGGCGCTGTTCAAGGACGAGGTGCGCCGGGTCGGCCTGGAGCTGGGCCTGCCGGAGACGATCGTGCACCGGCAGCCGTTCCCCGGTCCGGGCCTCGGGATCCGGATCATCGGCGAGGTCACCGCGGACCGGCTGAGCACGCTGCGCGCGGCGGACGCCATCGCCCGCGAGGAGCTCACCGCCGCCGGGCTGGACCGCGACATCTGGCAGTGCCCGGTGGTGCTGCTGGCCGACGTGCGCTCGGTCGGCGTGCAGGGCGACGGGCGCACCTACGGGCACCCGGTGGTGCTGCGGCCGGTCTCCAGCGAGGACGCGATGACCGCGGACTGGACGCGGCTGCCCTACGACGTGCTGGAGCGGATCTCCACCCGCATCACCAACGAGGTCGCCGAGGTCAACCGGGTCACCCTCGACGTGACGTCGAAGCCGCCGGGCACGATCGAGTGGGAGTGATCGCCTCCCGGTGATCGCCGCCCGGCCCAGCGGAACGGCCGCCTCTCCTCGCGGAGGGGCGGCCGTCGTGCTCGGGGCGTGGCCTCGGTGCGACCGGACCGGTGGTCCGGTGCGCACCGGGGCACGCCTCCACCCGGTTCACGCGCGCCGTGGGCGCGGGTCACGAGGCGCGTGATCGGGAATCACTGCTCGACCCGGACCCAGTCGATCAGGTACCGGGCGTTCCCGGACTCGATCTTGTCGACCGATTCCTGCGGGAGACCGAAATAGGGCTCGGTCACGCCGTTGACGCCGTTCGGGAACTGCCCGCCGAGCGCGAAGTTCAGAATCATGAACTGCGGGTCGTCGTAGACCCACGTCCAGCCGTTCTGCTCCATTTCGGCGCGGGTGATCTGGTAGATCTCCTTGTCGTCGACGGAGAAGGTGAATCCGTCGGTCTGCCAGTCCACCTCGTAGGTGTGCCAGTCGCCGGGGTCCATGCCCTCGAACTGCTGCTGGCCGGCGATCGGGGTGTCGCCGTTGTACTCGGGGCCGTGCAGCGCGACGCTGGTCCACGGCTCGCCGACGCTCTCCATGACGTCGACCTCGCCGCACTGCGGCCAGGACACCTCGTCGATGTTCGCGCCCAGCGACCACCAGGCGGGCCAGAGGCCCTGGCTGGTGCCGCCCTCGGGGAGCTTCACCCGGGCCGAGTAGCTGCCGTGGGTGAACTCGAACTTGTCCTGGGTGTTGACCCGCCCGGACTGGAAGTCGTACGTGTTCCCGTCCGGGGCCTGGAAGCCCGGGGTGCTGCGGGCGTGCAGCGCGAGCGCGCCGTTGCTGGCGCCGGTCGCGGCGTCGTCGTGGTCGATGTAGATCGTGTCGGGGGAGTTGACGTAAGCCTGCTGCTCCGAGTTCACCGTGGTGAAGTTCTCCCCGGTGACCTCGACCTTCCACTTGGACTGGTCGAGCTCCTGGCCGGAGAAGTCGTCGAAGAACACCTCGGCCTTCGGCTGGGGCGCGGACTGGGCCGGCGCGGTGGTGGCCGAAGCGGTGGCGAACGGGAACAGGCAGAGCGCGGCCAGCGTGGTGCCTGCCGCCTTGAAACCGGTTCGGGACACGGAATCCCTCCTTCGGGACGTCGAAAGACGAGAGCGCTCTCAACGGAACAGGCTGCTCACCTGAAACGTTCCGGTAAAGGCTATATCGATGCAGCTGGAAATGATTAGGCCGATCGGCTGCTCTTCGGCGCTCAACGGGAGTCGGTCGCGCTATTCGGCAACCCTCCTTGACCGTTATTGCCAGAATTTTGGCGAGAAATGGTCTCGGCGCTTCCGGCGATCTTGAATTCAATTCGGGAAAAACGGCAACGCGCATTCATGCCGATTCCCGCCGGACGAGTCGCACCGGCAGCACCTCGCGGCCCGGCGCCACCCGCTCCCCGGCGATCAGCCGCCGCAGCAGCGCGACCATGTGCGCGGTGCGCAGCGCGGGGTCCTGCCTGATCGTCGTGAGCGGGGGAGAGGTGTGCGGCGCGATCGTCGGCTGGTCGTCGAAGCCCACCACCGCCACGTCTTCGGGCACCCGGCGGCCCGCCGCGCGCAACGCCCGCAGCGCGCCCGCCGCCATCAGGTCGTTCGCCGCGAACACCGCGTCCAGGCCGGGCACCCGCTCCAGCAGCGCGGCCATCGCCCGCTCCCCGCCCGGCTCGGTGAAGCCGCCCGGCTCGGCGCGCAGCGCGGTCGCCGCCTCGTCGGCGCCGGTGGCCTCCCGCCAGCCCGCCAGCCGCTCCAGCCCGGCGTGCTCGTCCTGCGGGCCGGCCACGGTCACCAGCTCGCGCCTGCCCAGCCCGAGCAGGTGCTCGGTCGCCAGCCTGCCGCCGCCGACGTTGTCGTGATCCACCAGGTGCAGCCCCCGCTCCGGGATCCAGGGGCGGCCGCCGAACACCACCGGCAGCGGCAGCTGCCGCACCGCCTCCGGCAGCGGGTCCTCGCGGTGCGGGGCCAGCACCAGCGCGCCGTCCACGTGCCCGGCGGCCAGGTAGCGCGCGATCCGCGCGTGGTCGTCCGGCCGGTGCACCAGGAGGAGCACCAGCTGGCTGTCCACCGCGGACAGGTGCTGGGAGACGGTGCGCACCGCGGAGGCGAAGAACGGGTCGTCGAAGAACTTGTGCTCCGGTTCCGACAGCACCAGCGCCACGGCCCCGGTGCGCCGGGTGACGAGGGCGCGGGCCGCCCGGTTCGGCACGTAGCCGAGATCCCGCACCGCGGCCTCGACCAGCTCGCGGGCCTCCGGGCTCACCCGGGGCGAATCGTTGATCACCCGGGACACCGTCGCCCGGGAGACCCCCGCGCGCACCGCCACGTCCTCCAGCGTGGGCCGCGCCCCGGGCACGCTCATCCGCCGCTCCCCCTCCTCCGCGCCCGGCCGCGCGGAGCTCTCCGGTCCCGGACGTCGGCAGACGTCCTCGACCGATCATGCCGGAACCCGGGGGACCCCGAGCGCGGAACGGGCCCGGAGCCGCGGCCCCGGGCCCAGCGCCCCGATCCACCCCCGCTCCGCGCCCCCGGGTCAGCGCCGCCGCGCGGAGGCGACCAGCAGGAAGATCCCCACCAGAACAGCCAACCCCGCCAGCGACCACTCGATCCAGAAGTCGTGCGAGCCGCCGAACAGCACCGAGCCCGACACCACCAGCGCCAGCGCTCCCGACACCAGCAGCGGGGTGTCCGGTCCCCGCCGCGCCTCGTCGCGCACCTCGTCAGCCACGGAGCACCTCCACGTCGCCGTTGTTGACCGCCAGGTGGAGCCGCAGCTGTCCACCGCCGGGACCGTCTTCACCGGGATCGGCGACGTCCAGCTGGGTCCGGGAGCCGCCGGACTCCCGGTTGCCGAGGCAGTCCGCGGTCCCGTTGTTCGTGATGCAGCGCGCGGAGGTGTCCAGCCCCGGCGGCAGCAGCACCCGGACCTGGCCGTTGCCGACGCGGGCCTTGGTCTCGACCCGCTCGTCCGGGCCGAGGCGCAACTGCCGCAGGTCCAGGGTGAGCGTGCCGTTCGAGATGTACGGGTACTCGGGCCGCAGCGCGGCGGGAGCGGTGGCCACGACCTCCTGGTCGCGCGCGGTTGGGGGACCGTCGGGCTCGCCGTCCCCGATCGCGCCGAGCAGCACGGCCAGCGCTCCCACCGGCAGCGCGCAGGCGATGAGCATCCGGCCGCCGCGCAGGAACGCCGCCGCCAGCATTCCCGCGCCGAGCACCCCCAGCGCCACCGCCAGCGCGGCCGCCGCGTTCCCGCTCAGCAGCAGCACCACCGCGCAGGCGAGCACCGCCGCGCCGATCGCGAGCCAGCTGATCCACGGCCGCTTCGGCGGCTCCGGCTCCGCCTCCGCCGGCGGTTCCGGCAGGTCCCAGGCGAACGGCGCGGCGCCCAGCGGGTCCCAGCGCGGCGGTTCGGCGGGGGCGGCACCCGGGTAGACCCAGGTGTTCTCGCCGACCGGGGCCGCCTCGGTTCGCGCCGGGGCGGCGGGCGCTCCCTCCCGCTGGTGCAGCAGGTAGAGCGCGGCCACCGCAGCCGGGAACACCAGCCATCCGTGCGGGTAGAGCATCGGCAGCGCCACGAACAGCCCCAGCAGCACCAACGCGGAGAGCCCCAGCACCCGGCGGAGACCGCCGTCCCCCGGGGCGGGCTCCGCCGCGGGAAGCACCGCCCAGAGCGCCAGGTACAGCGCGAGGCCCCCGCCGCCGGGGATCGTCGCCACGACGAACGCCACCCGCACCAGCACCGGATCGATGTCGTAGCGCCGCCCGATCGCGGTGCACACCCCGGCGAGCTTGCGCCCCTCCCGAGACCGGGCCGGTCTCGTCTCCCACATCTCGCGCAGGACCGCCCCGGCGCTGTCGTTCCCGTTCATGCCCCCACTGTCGACCGATCACCGCCCGCGGCGCATCGGGGACGCCCCTGAGTCCGGCCCCGGAAGCCCTGGGGCTTCCCCGATGCCCCCGTTCCCGCGCGCGTGTGACCATCGACGGCGTGAGAACCCGGACCCAGCGCGGTCGAGGCCGCGCGCTCCGCCAGGAGCGGCCCGCCGCCCCGCCGCCCGAGCCCGCTCCGTCGCCCGAGCCCGCTCCGCGCGACGAGCAGCGGACCCGCACGCACCGGATCCCCGGTACCGCGCAACGGCCCGGCGCCGCCGAGCCGGGGACCCGCGTGCTGCACCGCCGCCGAGGCGGGCGGCTGGTGGCCGGGGTGTGCAGCGGGCTCGCCGAGCACCTGGGCGTCTCGGTGCTGTGGGTGCGCGCCGCGTTCGCGGTGCTCGCCGCCTTCGGCGGAGCCGGGGTGCTGGCGTACGGGATGCTGTGGGTCTTCGTGCCGCAGAGCGCGGGCAGCGAGCCGCCGCCCTCGGACCGCGAGCGGCAGCAGGGGCTCGGACTGATCGTCCTGGGCCTGGGCCTGGCGGTCGCCGTCGGCCTGCTCGGCGTGCTGCCGACCTGGTTCGTCGGCCCGATCGGCGTGGCCCTGGTGGGCGCCGCCGTGGTGTGGCGGGAGGCCGACGAGTCGCAGCGGCGGCGCTGGCGGGAGGGCGCCCGCTCCGGGGTGGCGGGCGCGCTGCTCGGCGGTGGCGGGCGGGCCGCGATGGTGCGGATCATCTCCGGCAGCGCGCTCGTGGTGATCGGCGCCGTGGTGTTCCTGGCCGGATCGGCCAGCCTCAACGACCTCCAGTTCGCGCTGCTGTCCACGGCGACCGCGCTGGTCGGCGCGGCCGTGCTCACCGTGCCGTGGTGGATGCGGCTGATGCGGGACCTGAACGCGGAGCGCGCCAGCCGGGTCCGCTCCCAGGAGCGCGCGGAGATCGCCGCGCACCTGCACGACTCGGTGCTGCAGACCCTGGCGCTGATCCAGAAGCAGGCCGGCTCCGAGCGGGAGGTCCGCCGCCTGGCCCGGGGCCAGGAGCGCGAGCTGCGGAACTGGCTCTACGGCAGGGACGGCTACGGGCGCGGCGAGGACGAGTCCGCGCGGGCGGACGAACCGGCGCGCACCCTCTCCGCCGAGCTCACCCGGATCTGCGGCGAGGTGGAGGACTCCTTCGCGATCGAGGTGCAGCGCGTGGTCGTCGGTGACTGCGAGTCCGACGAGCGCCTCCGCGCCGCGCTGTCCGCGGCCCGGGAAGCCGTGGTGAACGCGGCCAAGCACGCCGGGGTCGCCGAGGTGAGCGTCTACGCGGAGGTCGAGCCCGAGCAGGTCTCGGTCTTCGTGCGGGACCGGGGAGCGGGATTCGATCCCGACGGCGTGCCCGGCGACCGGCACGGGCTCGCCGACTCGATCAAGGGGAGGATGGAGCGCAACGGCGGCTCCGCCCGGATCAGGACGGCCCCTGGATCGGGCACCGAGGTGCAGATGACCATGCCGAGGAAGACCAGCTGATGTTCCGGCCGCGGCCGGTGGAGGAGGCGTCATGAGCAGCGACCCGACGGTCCCGGTCCGGGTGTTCCTGGTCGACGACCACGCCCTGTTCCGCTCCGGGGTGCGCGCCGAGCTCGCCACCGCGGCCGACCAGGTCGAGGTGGTGGGCGAGGCCGGGTCGGTCGGCGAGGCCGTCGCGGGCATCGCGCACCACGAGCCGCAGGTGGTGCTGCTCGACGTGCACATGCCGGACGGCGGTGGTGCGGAGGTGCTGCGCCGCGTGCGGCCCGAGCGGCCGGACGTGGTCTTCCTGGCGCTGTCGGTCTCGGACGCGGCGGAGGACGTGATCGCGGTGATCCGCGGTGGGGCCCGGGGCTACGTCACCAAGACCATCTCCGGGCGGGAGCTCGCCGACGCCGTGCGCCAGGTCGCGGCGGGAGATCCGGTCTTCTCGCCCCGCCTGGCGGGCTTCGTGCTGGACGCCTTCGCGCAGGGGCCGAACTCGGCGCCGGTCGGGGACCCGGAGCTGGACCTGCTCACCCCGCGCGAGCGGGACGTGCTGCGGTTGCTCGCGCGGGGTTACGCCTACAAGGAGATCGCCTCCGAGCTGTTCATCTCGGTGAAGACGGTGGAGACCCACGTGTCGAGCGTGCTCCGCAAGACGCAGCTGTCGAACCGCTACGAGCTGTCCCGCTGGGCCACCGACCGCCGCCTGGTGTGATCACTTCATCGGGTGCTCGGTGGCCGCCCGGGAGTAGGCGCGCGCCGCGACCCGGTCCAGGCGCGGTGACCGGGAGGACGCGGCGCGTCGGCGGTTCAGGGCCACCCCGGCCAGGACCAGCGCCATGCCCAGCAGCACCCGCCAGCCGAGCCGCTCGTCGAGCACCAGGGTGCCGAGCAGCACCGAGACCACCGGCATCAGGTAGGTGACGGTGGAGGCGGCCGTGGGGCCCTCGTCGGCGATGAGCCGGTAGTTCAGCGCGAAGCCCACTCCGGTGCCGAACACCCCGAGCACCGCCACCGCCAGCAGCGGCAGTGGTGCGAACCGCACGGCGGGCAGCCCGTCCAGCGGCAGCGCCAGCGCGGCGATCCCGGTTGCCGCCGTGAGCTGCATGGCCGCCAGGGCCAGCGGCGCGGGCGCCCCGGGCCTGCCCGCCAGGTTCCGGCCGATGTGCACGTAGGCGACGCCGTAGCTGGCGGCGGCGCCGAGGCAGGCGAGCACCCCGAGCCCCGCCGCGGCCCCGTGCCACGGTGCTGAGATCAGCAGCGCCCCGGCGAACCCGAGGCCCAGCCCGGCCAACGCGCGCGGCGGCAGCCGCCGCTGCGTCCCGGCGACGTAGCCGATGAGCACCGTCCACAGCGGAGTCGTCGCGTTCAGCGCCCCGGCCAGCCCGGAGTCCACGGTGCGCTCGCCGATGCCCAGCAGCGCCCAGGGCAGCGCGCTGGCGAACAGCCCCGCGACCGCGACGTGCAGCCAGAGCCGCCGGTCCCCGCCGGGCCGGGCACCGCGCAGCGCGCAGAGCAGCAGCAGCACGGTCGCGCCCAGCGCGATCCGGGTGAAGGCGACTTGCACGGGCGACAGCGCACCGAGCGCGACCTTGATCAGCAGGAAGCTCGCGCCCCACAGCAGCGCCAGCGCGCCGAGCCGCAGGTAGCTGGCCGGATGAGTCATCGTCGTCCTCTCGGAGCCCCCGCCGGGGCGGGGGAGTGGGTGGCGGTGCGGCCGCGAGCTCCACGATCCGCGCCGGAACGAGTAAGGACAAGCGAAATAAAATAAAGTGATCTTTCAGGTTTGCTGTAGTGTTGGGTCGTGCTCGACGTTCGCCGAATGCAAGTCCTCCGCGCCGTCGTCAGCGGCGGTTCGATCAGCAGCGCCGCTGCCAACCTCGGCTACACGCCCTCGGCGATCAGCCAGCAGATCGCGACCCTGGAACGCGAGGCGGGCACTCCGCTGCTGGAGAAGGCCGGCCGCGGGGTGCGGCCCACGCCGGCCGGTCGGCTGCTCGCCGAGCGCGCCACCGAGCTCGCCGGGCTGCTCGCCGACGCCGAGGCCGAGCTGGCCGACCTGCGCGCCGGGCGCACCGGCCTGCTGCGGCTGCGGTACTTCAACACCGCCGGTGTCGGTCTCATCCCGCCCGCGGTGGCGAAGTTCCGCGCCGAGCACCCCGAGGTGCGCCTGGAGCTCAAGATGATCGATGAGGGAATCCTGGGCGAGGTCGCCACCGGCGAGGCCGACCTCGCGGTGATCGTCGTCGGCCGGGAGGTGCCGCGGGCGCGCGGCGTGCGGGTCGAGCACCTCGTCGACGATCCGTACCAGGTGGTGCTGCCGCAGGGTCATCCGCTGTGCGAGCAGCAGGAACTCGACCTGGTCCAACTCGCGGCCGAATCCTGGGTGCTGGGGGAGGCGCTGGGCGGCGGGCCCTGCGCGGAGTCGCAGCGGGAGGCCTTCGACGCGGCCGGGTTCACGCCCCGGGTCGCGCTGGAGACCGGCGGGGACTACTCGGCCCAGGGGTTCGTCGCCGCCGGACTGGGAGTGGGCCTGCAACCGCGGCTCGCGCTCGGCGTGCTGCACCCGGGGGTCGTGGTCCGCCCGCTGCGCCACCCGGAACCGGTCCGCCGCCTGCACGTCGCGATCCGCGAGACCGTCGCCGCCCAGCCGGCCACCCGTGCCCTGCTCGCGGCCCTCGCGGGGGTCGCGCGAGCGTGAGGCGCGGTCCTAGACGCGCCGATCGCTGTTGATCAGGGCCTTGCCGTTCTTGGCCACCATCCCGAGGAGGTGGCGCTCCTTGCTGCTCTTGCCGTCCTTCTCGAACTCCAGGACCACCAGCACGTTCGGGCCGGCGGAACGCGGACCCGAGACGATCTTCACGTCGTCGATCGAGTTCCAGAACCGCTGGTAGGAGTCCTTGCCCCCGGCCTTCAGGCCGGGACCGAGCAGGCTCCAGGAGGCGTCCAGGTCGTCGGGGACCGCGGCGAAGTAGGTCTTCACCACGTCCTCGATCTCGTCCTTCGACGGCTGCTCGTCCTTCTCCTCCTCCTCGCTGGAGGAGGTGGCCGTGGTCGTCGAGCTGGTGGCGCTGCTCGTCGTCGGCTCGGCCGCGGAGGTCTGCGCGGAGGTCGCCGTCGTGGGTGCCGCGGTCGGCCCCGGGTTGGCCGTCACCGGTGGGGCGGTCGGCTCGGGGGCCGACTCGTCGCGCCCACCGGAGCCGCTGCCGAAGGCGTTCGCCGTCAACACGCCCACCAGCACCGCCACCAGCAGCGCCGCCGCCCACAGCAGCACCGCCGTCCGCGAAGCGGAGCCGCTCGCGGGCTCACTCACCGGGACCTGCCCGACCTGCGTCGGCGGGTTGCCGGAACCGGCCGGGGCCGCGCCCACCCGGGTGGGCGCCTCCCGCTTCGGGCGGCTCGGCGGGGGAGCGGCCGGGCGCTGCCAGCCCGAGGCCGGGGTCGACCCGCCGGGCAGCGGCCGCCCCTCGGCGACCGCGAGCAACATGCCCCTCGTCTGCGCCATCGTCGGGCGGTCCACCGGGTCCGGTTGCAGCAGCTGCATCAGCGCGGGGGCCAGCGGCCCGGCCTGGCGCGGCGAGTCCACCTGACCGCGCGCCACCCGGTGCAGCAGGCTGATCGCGTTCTCGTCGGTGCCGAACGGGGGCTCGCCCTCGACCGCCGCGTAGAGCGTCGCGCCCAGCGAGAACACGTCGGAGGCGGGCGCCGGATCGCGGCCCAGCGCGACCTCCGGGGAGAGGTAGGCGGGCGTGCCCGCGAGGATGCCGCTCTTGGTCACGGCCACGTCGCCGATGGCGCGGGAGATGCCGAAGTCGGTGATCTTCGCGATGCCGTTGTCGCCGAGCAGGACGTTCCCCGGCTTGAGGTCCCGGTGCACGATCCCGGCCATGTGGGCCGCCGCGAGCGCCCCCGCGACCTGCGCGCCGATCCGCGCCACCGACTGCGGCGGCAGCACGCCCTGCTCGTTGAGCACGGTCGCCAGGCTCTGCGAGGGCAGGTACTCCATGACCAGCACCGGCTGGCCCTCGTCCTCGGCGACGTCGAAGACCACGATCGCGTTCTGGTGCTGCAACCGGGCCGCGATCCGGCCCTCGCGCATCGAGCGCTGCCGGGCCTCCTCGGTCTCCTCGTCGGTGTAACCGGGCTGGAGCAGCAGCTGCTTGACCGCGACCGTGCGGTGCAGGCGCTCGTCGACCGCGCGCCACACGACACCCATGGCGCCGCTGCCGATGCGCTTCTCCAACCGGTACCGGCCCGTGATCAAACGGCCCTCGGCGCTCACAGGTATCTCCTGATGCTGCAGTGGTGGCGGCTAAGTCGGTGCTGACCGGGCCCCCGAGACCGGCTCGTGCTCATCGGCTTCACGTTACTGGGATGGCCCCCGTGGAACGCACCAGGTCCGGGGAGCGGCGCGACCCGGGGAAACGCACCGGGCCGGGGCACGCATCGCGAGATGCCTGTCCCCGGCCCGGAGGAGCGACGCACCCGGACGGTCAGCCCGGGATGCGGAAGGCGGAGGCGCTGCCCGACTGCGGCGACTCCGACTCCGTCGTCTCGTCGGCGGAGGTCGGCTGCTCCTCGCTGTCGGAGGTCTCGGTCGGTTCCGTCTCCTCGGTGGAGGTCGGCTGCTGCTGCGTCGTCGTCGGCCGCGAGGGCTGCTCGCTCGACGTCGGCCTGCTGGAGGTCTCCCGGGAGGTCGTCTCGTCCTCGTAGGTGGAGCTCTCGGAGGACGTGACCGGTGCGGGCGGCGGCGGGGGCGGCGGGGCCTGGCTGGTGCCCTCGTTGTTGCCCACCGGGTCGGGCTGGTTGCTGCTCAGGAACGCCGAGGTCACCAGCACCGCGACCACGGCGGCGGCGACCAGCGCGATGCCGGAGACCACCAGCGGGCGCTTGCTGCGCCGCGGGGGCTCGTCCATCGCACCCGCTCCGCCGCGCCGGTCCGGACCCAGGTAGGCGGTGCGCGGGTTGGAACCCTGCGGACCGTACGGGTCCTCCTCGTAGTAGGCGGTCCCGTTGCCGTAGTCGTGGTCGACGACGCTGGTCGGCTGCAGGTCGGGCCTGCTGCCGCCGGGCTCCGGCCCGATCGCGGGAGGGATCGGCGCGGCCATCGCCGGGATCGAGGGGGCCGACCCGCCGTCGGCGATGGCCAGCAGCATCTCCCGGACCTGGGCCATGTCCGGCCGGTCCTCGACGCGCACCTGCATCATCGCCATCAGCGGCTGGGACATCGGTCCCGACTGCTGGGGCGGATCGATGCGGCCCGCGGCGACCGCGTGCAGCAGCGCCAGCGTGTTCTCGTTCAGCCCGAACGGCGGCCTGCCCTCGATCGCCGCGTAGAGCGTGGCGCCGAGGGAGAACACGTCGGAGGCCCCGGACGGCTCCTGGCCCATCGCGACGTCCGGTGACAGGTAGGCGGGCGTGCCCGCGAGCATCCCCGTCTTCGTCACCTGCACGTCGCCCTGGGCGCGCGAGATGCCGAAGTCGGTGATCTTCACCGTCCCGTTGTCGCCGAGCAGGATGTTGCCCGGCTTGACGTCCCGGTGGACCACCCCCGCCGCGTGCGCGGCGCCGAGCGCCGCGGCTGCTTGCGCACCGATCCGGGCCACCTCGCGCGGCGGCAGCGGTCCGTGCTCGGACATCATCGCCGCCAGGCTGGTGGAGGGCAGGTACTCCATGACCAGCACCGGCTGGCCTTCGTCCTCAGCTACGTCGTACACCGAGATCGCGTGCTGGTGCTGCAGGCGTGCCGCGATGCGGCCTTCCCGCATGGCCCGCTGACGCGCTTCCTCGGCCTCACCCGGGTCCAGTCCGGGCTGCAACAACAACTGCTTGACCGCGACAGTGCGGTGCAGGCGTTCATCCACACACTCCCACACCACGCCCATCGCGCCACTGCCGATGCGTCGCTGCACTCGGTAGCGTCCGGCGACCAGGCGACCTTCGTCGCTCACCGACGTCTCCCGTACTGCTCTCGATGCCCGCTCGGGTGCGGGTGCGATCCGGTCTCCGGATCGGGTGCCACCCCGTCGGGCATCGGCGGTTTAGCGGACCGGTCCGGCCCTCCGACAAGTACACGTTCCATTCAGCGCGGCCCGGTCCGGCCGGTGGCCGACAACTGGCCGCGGTACGGCAGCCTAGCCGACGCCTCCTCGGCGCAGACCCGAAGTCGTGAGATCCGCCGCGCCGATCCCTCCAGCACCGGGTTCACCGGTGCCGTCCCGTTCATCGTCCCGGATGTCCGATCCGTTTCCGCAGTCCACACGCGGCGTGCTCGGCCGGGCGGCGGAACGTGTCCTCGCGGGCGCCGGGGCCGTCTCGGGTGTTCCGGTCGTGACCGGGCGAATCCGGCGGCGGCCGTCGGCGTTCGACGTCGTTGCCGCATCGTTGTGAAGACGGCGGGTCAGCGCGGGAAGTGCTGCAACGACAGCAGCCGCGCCGCGATCCCGCCCGCGCCGAGCTCCAGCCGGTGCCGCAGCACCGAGCGGGAGCCGTCCCGGTGCGCGATCTCGACGACCGCGCTCGCCCGCTCCGGTGACTCGGCCCGCAGCCGCAGCACCCGGACCGAGGCGACGTCCCCCCAGGCGAAGTCCGCCGGCAGGCCGGGTGCGAGCCGGGGGCCCGCCTGCGCCGGGGAGCGGTCGAGGTGGGCGTAGAACTCCCGCGCGGACGCCACCACCGAGGGCTCGCGGGCCGCGGCCGGATCGGTTCCGGGCGCGGAGCGGGCGCTGACCGCCTGGACCGGGCCGAGCGCGGCCGCGACCCCGTCGACCGGTTCCGGTCCGGCCTGGGCGAGGCGGGCGTCGGCCGGGGCGGCACCGCTGAGCGCGGCCGTGGCGACCGCCGCGCTCAAGGTGAGCGCCGTGCACAGCGCCCCCACCGACACCCGCAGGCCCGGCGACGCGGGGGTGGCCGCCACCGGGGTTTCGGCGTCGAGCAGTTCGTTGACCAGCTCCTCGGTGCGCGCGGTCTCCTCGGCGCTGAGCCGCGGCGGCTGCGAGTCGATGTGGACGATCTTCGGCGTCCCCCGGATCAGCTCCACCACCGGCCCGCCCCGGGGCAGGAGCGCGCGGGACCGGAACGCGGGGTCCGCGGTGGGCCGGATGCGGATGATCGGTTCGGTGGTCCGCGCGGCCGGGCCGGGTCGGGAGTTCCGATCCGGGGTGCTGATCCGCGGCGCGGGGTGGGAGTGCTGCCGCATCTCGGTTCGCCGGGCCTCCTTCGCATCGCGGCCGCCTGAACGGCTGTCCTCAGGCGGCGTGCTGTAGCTCTACTCCGCACTGAGCGCGTTGCGGGTGTTCGGCGCGTGACTTCACCTGAAAGGGAGGCCGTCCGGACGGATCTGGTTCTCGAACGGAGCAGCCGCTCACGTCGGGTAACAGCCGCTACGCGGGGGCGTCCGCGGTGATCCGCGGGTGCGCACCGGCGCTGAACCGAAGCCGTCGCCGCTCCTCCACCACGCCCCCGGGGCGGGTGATGCGCAGCGAGGTCACCGTGCTCGACGAGGCCGCCGAGACGGCCAGCACCTCGATCGAGGTGGCGTCCCGGTACGGCGCGGCGAACGCCGCGAACCCGTCCGCGCGCAGCCTGCCCGCCGTCATCGCGTAGGCCGACCGCAGGTCGCCGTCCCGGATCGCGGCGAAGTACGAATTCGATCGCGCCGCCACCACCTCGGGATCCGCCAGCGTCAGCAGCTCGCCCCGATAGGTGATCGGCGGGGCGGGCCGGGGCTCGGGCGAGGGCTCCGACGGGAGTTCCGCGGGCCCTTCCGGGGAGCGGGGAGGTGCGGCCGCCTCCGGGGCCGCGGCGTCGAGGTCGGCGGCGGTCACCGGTGGTCCGGGGCGCGGCTCCCGGCCGTCCGGCCGCGCACCGGGCGGCGGCTCGCCGGGCAGCGGGCGCGGCTCGGCGGACGGGGCGGGACGGCTGGAGGGCCGCGGCTCGGCCAGCGGCCGGTCGTGCTCCGGGGCCGGGAAGCGCGTGGCGCGCGGCATCTCCGGCAGCCGCAGGCCGTCGATCGAGGTGTGCGGAGTCACCAGCGTCGCCGCCACCAGCAGCAGGCCGCCGAACGCGGCCCCGGCCGAGGCCACCGCGAACCACGCCGCCCGCCGCGACGACGGGGGCGGCGTCACCGAGGCGGGCACCGTGCCGAGGTCGAACTCCCGCAACCCGCCCGCGGGCGCCGGTTCCCCGAGCGGGTCGCTGCTCGCGTCGTCCGGGAAGCGTCCCCCGGTCTCGGCCGCGCAGGCGCTCACCGCGCGGATCCGGTGCGGGCCCGCGCCCGGTGCGGGCTGCTCGATGAGCCCGCCCCAGCTGATCGTGCGCGGTGCCTGCGGGGACGACGGGTTCGCGGCCGGACGGGGCGCCGCCGAAGGGGTCATGGTCGGGGAGGCTAGGCAGCTCCGCCCGCTCCGCGCGTCGCACCAGCCGGTGATCTACCCGAGGAAGGCCCGAACGTGTGACACCCGACCTCCGGACCTCGACTTGCGATTCCTCCGCCGCCGCGTCCCGCCGGGATCAGTGCGCGGTCCACCCGCCGTCCATCGGGAACGACGCACCCGTGACCGAGGCGGTGGCCGGTCCGCACAGCCAGTGCACGAGTTCGGCCACCTCGGCGGGCTCCACCAGCCGCTTGACGGGAGTGCGGGAGAGCAGCACGTCCTCCACCACCTGCTCCTCGGGCACCCGGTGCAACTCGGCCTGCTCGGCGACCTGCTTCTCCACCAGCGGGGTCCGGACGAACCCGGGGCACACGCAGTTGGACGTGACCCCGTACCCGGCGGCCTCCACGGCGATGGTCTTGGACAGCCCTTCGAGCCCGTGCTTGGCGGCCACGTAGGCGCTCTTGTACGGCGATGCCCGCAGCCCGTGCACCGAGGAGATGTTGACGACGCGGCCCCATCCCCGCTCGTACATCCCGGGCAGGGCGGCGCGGGTGATCCGGAACGGGGCTTCGAGCATGACCTTGAGGATCTTGGTGAACATCTCCGGCGGGAACTGGTGCACGGGGGCGACGTGCTGCAACCCCGCGTTGTTGACGAGGATGTCGGCGCCCTCGCCGAGCTGGGCGGCGGCGTCGAGGTCCTCCAGGTCCGCGATGCGGGCCTCGGCGCCGATCTCCTCGGCGACCCGCTGGACGGCGTCGGCCTCCCGGTCGACGACGACCACGGTGGCGCCCGCTCCGGCGAGGCGGCGGGCGGCGGCGGAGCCGATGCCGCTGGCGGCCCCGGTGACGACCGCCCGCTTGCCTGCCAGGGAGTGCGCGTCCGGGAGTCCAGGGTTCGGGGAACCTGCCGGGCGATCATTCATAGCCCGACAACCTATGCGTGATGACGATCTCAATCCAGGGGATCGGTGCAACCGCTCCCCTGGCCGGCCGCCCCGCCCCAGCTCGGACCTGAAGTTGCCCGGTGGAGGCCTCCGGGAAACCACCCATACCGGACCGGCCGGGAAGAGGGCAGACTGGAGTCATGGGACTGATCGGGATCGTCGCTCTGCTGGTGACCTTCGTGGCGCTGCTGGCCGCCGCGGGGCACGGGGCTTATCTGGGGATGTTGACCTCGGCGGCGAAGAAGCGGCCGGGTGGGCAGCCGGTGGTCGACTTCGCGCGCAAGCGGTTGCCGGTGACCGCCGCGACGCTGGGCGTCACGGTGCTGGCGCTGCTCATCGCGGCCAGCGGCGGGGCGGGCGCGGACGTGTTCGCGATGCTGCTGGGCGCCGGCGGTGGCGCGGGCGCGTTGAAGGCGCTCCAGACCACCCAGACCAAATTCCGCAACAACGACTACTGAGCCGGAGCTGAACCGGTGCGGGGCTCCGCTGGCGGGAGCCCCGCGGCCGGGAACTACCTGCCGAGGCGGCCGCGGCCGAGGCGCAGCAGGATCATGGCCAGCTCGCGGCCCTCCGGGCCGAGGTCGCGGTAGCGGGCCAGGACGTCCATCTCGCGGTTGTAGACGATGCGGGGTCCGCCGTCGGCCATGCGGGCCTCGCCCACCTGGCGCGAGACCTCCGCGCGGCGCTTGACCAGGCGCAGGATCTCGGCGTCGAGGTAGTCGATCTCCTCCCGGAAGCCGGAGATGGCCTCCGAGGCCGGGAGTGGTGCACCGTCGGCGGGTTCGGGCTGGTGCTGGTCACCGTCCACAGCGGCGTTCATGACGCGATCCTCCGAATCGTGCCCCGCACCCCGGGCCCGGACACGTGAAACGCCCCGAGTCCGAGGGACTCCGGGGCGTCGTAGTGGTGTGCGCTCACGCGCCTACGGGCGCCGGATCCCCGGTCCGCCCGTAGAAAAACTCTGCGCCTGCAAGGCGCGTCCGCGTCAGCACGGCGCCGATTCTGCCACAGCACGTGCTGCGGTGGCCAGCTCCCGGGACGGCGCTCCCGGTAGCTGAGATCATCCCGCTGGCGCGGGGCGGCCGGACGCGAGCAGGGACTGTCGGGGGTTGCCGGTAACGTGGACGGGCGATGAGCACCCTCTTCGATCTCCCGCACGACGGCCCCGCCGAGCCCGGTTCCGACCCCGCCGGGGGCGGGCCGGACGCCCTGCTCGCGGGCCTGAACTCGCAGCAGCGGGACGCCGTGGTGCACTCCGGCTGCCCGCTGCTCATCGTCGCGGGCGCCGGGTCCGGCAAGACCCGGGTGCTCACCAGCCGCATCGCGCACCTGCTGGCCCAGGGCGTGCACCCCGGTCAGATCATGGCCATCACCTTCACCAACAAGGCCGCCGCCGAGATGAAGGAGCGGGTGGCCGACCTGGTGGGCCGCCGGGCGAACGCGATGTGGGTGTCCACCTTCCACTCGATGTGCGTGCGGGTGCTGCGCCGCGAGGCGAAGGTGCTGGGGCTGTCGTCGAACTTCTCGATCTACGACTCCGACGACTCCAAGCGGCTCATCACGATGATCGGCCGGGAGCTGGAGCTCGACTCCAAGCGCTACCCGCCGAAGACGTTGGCCATCCACGTGTCGAACCTGAAGAACGAGCTGGTGGCGCCGGAGGAGGCCGCCGAGCGCGCGGGCAACGACCTGGAGCGCAAGGTCGCGCAGGTCTACGCCGCCTACCAGCGCAGGCTGGCCGAGTCGCAGGCGATGGACTTCGACGACCTGATCATGCGCACGGTCGCCCTGCTTCGGGAGCACCCGGACATCGCCGAGCACTACCGGCGGCGCTTCCGGCACGTGATGGTCGACGAGTACCAGGACACCAACCACGCGCAGTACGCGCTGGTCCGCGAGCTCGTCGGCACCGAGGACACCGAGCTGGGCACTCCGCCCGCCGAGCTGTGCGTGGTCGGCGACGCGGACCAGTCGATCTACGCCTTCCGCGGGGCCACGATCCGCAACATCGAGGAGTTCGAGCGCGACTACCCGCAGGCGCGCACGATCCTGCTGGAGCAGAACTACCGCTCCACCCAGACCATCCTCACCGCGGCGAACTCGGTGATCCGCCGCAACCCGAACCGCCGCGACAAGCGGCTGTGGAGCGACGCGGGGGAGGGCGCCCCGATCGTCGGCTACGTCGCCGACAACGAGCACGACGAGGCCGCGTTCGTGGCGGGGGAGATCGACCGGCTCGTCGACGACGGCGAGGTCACCTTCAACGACATCGCCGTGTTCTACCGGACCAACAACCAGTCCCGCGTCTTCGAAGAGGTCTTCATCCGGCTCGGGCTGCCCTACCGGGTGGTGGGCGGCGTGCGGTTCTACGAGCGCCGCGAGGTGCGCGACGCGCTCGCCTACCTGCGGGTGCTGGACAACCCGGACGACACCGTCAGCCTGCGGCGCGTCCTCAACGTGCCCAAGCGCGGGATCGGCGACCGCGCCGAGGCCGTCGTGGCCGCGCACGCCGACCAGCAGCGGATCTCCTTCGCCGCCGCGCTGCGGGAGGCCGCCGAACGCCGCGTCCCCGCGCTGGCCACCCGCGCGCAGAAGCAGATCGCCGGGTTCGTGGCGCTGCTGGACGAGCTCGGCGAGGTCGCGCGGGAGTCCGACGTCGCCGAGGTGCTGGACGCCGTGCTGGAGCGCACCGGATACCGCGGTGAGCTGGAGGCCAGCGACGACCCGCAGGACGCGAGCCGGGTGGAGAACCTGATCGAGCTGGTCACGGTCGCCCGCGAGTTCACCGAGACCCGCGCCCCGCAGGACGGCGGCCCCACCGCCGAGGGCGCCGATCCCTCGGCCGAGGCCGTGGTCCTCCCGGCCGAACCGGCCGCCGAGGACACCGAGGAGCAGGCCGCCGGGCTGCCCGCCGACGATTCGCTGGCGGCGTTCCTCGAACGCGTCTCGCTGGTCGCCGACGCCGACTCGCTGCCCGAGTCCGGGGACGGCGTCGTCACCCTGATGACGCTGCACACCGCGAAGGGCCTGGAGTTCCCGGTCGTGTTCGCGACCGGGTGGGAGGACGGGATCTTCCCGCACATGCGGGCGCTGAGCGATCCCGCCGAGCTCGCGGAGGAGCGCAGGCTCGCCTACGTGGGCATCACCCGAGCGCGCCAGCGGCTCCACCTGTCCCGCGCGCTGATGCGATCCGCGTGGGGACAGCCGATGGCGAACCCGTCCTCGCGGTTCCTCACCGAGATCCCCGACGAGCTGATGGACTGGCGCCGCGTCGAGCCCGAGCGCGCCGCCCCGCAGGTCCGCAGCACCTGGGGCGGGCGCGGTGGTGGCTTCGACCGGGGCGGCGCGGACTCCGCGCAGGCCCGGGTCGCCTCGCGCGGGCTGCGCAGCACCGGGGCACCGGGCTGGAAGGACGCGGTCGCGATCAAGCTGGACGCGGGCGACCGCGTCACGCACGACAAGTACGGCCTGGGCACCGTCGTCAACACCGAGGGCGAGGGCCCCCGCGCGACGGCCACGATCGACTTCGGCAGCGCGGGCACCGTCCGCCTGATGCTCATCGGCAGCGTCCCCCTCACGAAGCTCTGAGCCCGCCGCGGGGCTCGGCTCGCGCCGCGGTCCGGCGTCGGCGGCGGGGCCGCTGAGCGCCGTCCCGCTCGTCGCCGGGCTCCGCTGGGCGCCCGCGCCGCTCAGCCGAAGTGCATCGTGAGCACCAGGGCCAGGTCGCGGAGGGCGGGAACCCTGCCCATGCCCCGCACCAGGGCGCGGTAGAAGGGGTGGAGCCGATCCAGCTCGGGCACGTCGAAGAAGGTGTGCTCCTGGTCGAGCACCAGCCCGGGCACGGCCCGCTCCAGCTCGCGCCCGCCGCGCACGCCCCAGGTGAGCCGCGCGCCCGCCGCCCGGACCGCGCCGTTGAACAGGTGCGCCCAGCGCGTCGCCAGCGGGCTCTGCACGTCGAAGATCAGGTGGCCGCGCGGGAAGCGCTCGGTGATCCGGCGCAGCAGCGCGACGCCCTCGGCCGGCCGCAAGTACATGGTGAGCCCTTCCGCGACCACCAGGGCGGGCCGGTCGGCGGGGAACGCGCGCAGCAGGTCCGGCGCGGTCACCGAGGAACCGATGGTGTGGTGGTGCGCCCGCTCCGGGTAGATCCGGTTCCGGAGCTCGATCACCTCGGGGAAGTCGACGTCGTACCACTCGACGCTCGGCGGCGGGTCCAGCCGTTGCACCCGGCTGTCCAGTCCGCACCCGAGGTGCAGCACGGTGACCTCGGGGTCCGCCGCGAGGCGCGCGGCCGTCAGGTCGTCGAAGACGCGGCCGCGCACCGCGATCGCGAGCGGGTCGTTCCGGCGCAGCCCGGTCGAGCCGAAGTCGTGATCGATGCGCCGCACCGCCTCCTCGGCGTACGGGTCGCGCAGCACCGGGTTCGCGGTCCGGCTGTGCAGCGCCCGCCCGTGGAGGGTCGCGAGCATGGTCGCGCGGGTGCCGGTGAAATCGGCCTTCTCCAGTGCCATCGAGCTCCTCCCCAGGAGCAGTGTGCCCGGGGAGGACCGGGAGCGCGCTCGTGGCGGAGCGGCGGGCCCGCGCGGCGGATCAGCTGACGTCGACGCCGCGCGCGCTCAGCCAGGGCAGCGGGTTGATCTTCTTGCCGCTCGCGTTCCACACCTCGAAGTGCAGGTGGGTGCCGGTGGAGAAGCCGCGGTTGCCCATCGTGGCGATCTGGTCGCCCGCCTGCACCTTCTCGCCCTCGCTGGCGGTGATGGTGTTGACGTGGCCGTAGACCGTGATCGTGCCGTCGTCGTGCTGCACGCGGACCCACAGGCCGAAGCCGGAGGCCGAGCCCGCCTCGATGACCACGCCGTCGGCGGCGGAGACGATCGGGGTGCCCTTGCTGTTGGCGATGTCGATGCCGTAGTGGGTCGTGCCCCAGCGGCCGCCGAAACCGGAGGTGAAGGTGCCGTCGGCGGGGGCGACGATCTTCGGCCGCTTCGCCTCCTCCTCGGCGGCGATCCGAGCGGCCTCCTCCTCGGCGCGCTGCTCGGAGATGCGCTCGCTCTTGGCCAGCTTCTCGACCTCGGCGTCGGCGCTGCTGACCTTGGCGACCGGCAGCATCTCCGGCGCGGGCGCGGAACCGCCCATGCCGCTGCGGGAGTCGTTGACGGCGGAGCCGAAGGAAGCCGCGGCGTCCTGACCGGAGGCCAGCGGGTTGATGCCGTCCTGGTCGGGGCCGGGTTCGCCGCTGGCCATCGACTGACCGGCGGCGGCGAAGGCGCCCGCCGCGACGGCGGCGACGACCAGGCGGCCGCGGATGACCGACGGGGGAGTGGAGAACCGGCGTTGGCGCTGGTGCGGAAGATCGTGCGGGGACGACTCCTCGGCGACCGGGGTGCCGCCGGGGGAGCGGTGTCGAGACAAGGCCTGCCCTTCCGTCTCGGGGAGTCCGCCACTCGCTCCCGGACGGGGTTCCGGGAGGCCGGTCGGGGAACCGGCGGTCGTGATCGGACCGTGACAACGGACCGGGGGACAGTAACCAGGCTGATCCCCTAGGGGCAAATCTCGATCAGTGGTCAAGAGGTCACTGAAAGTGATGATCGCCGGGCGTGCGGGCGCGGTCGCGCTCGGTGCGCGCCTGCCCTCGGGGCATTACCGAGCGGCACTGCCTGGCGGTTCGTGATCGAGGAAGTCGATCCCGTTTGGACCAATGGGGTGGCGGGGTATCACCCCGCTCAGTGGCCCGGGGCAGCAATCAAGTGGCGCAAGTCACACTAAAATTGCCGCAACGCACTCAACCCGGAGGGCGTCCGAGTGTCCGCAACGACGCCCGAGGCCCCGCTATTCCCGCCCGCGCGGGCCGCCTCGCGGAACGCAACCGCCACCGGGGGCCGATCCGGGCCACGGTCCGTAGCGATCGCAGGTCCCCGAGGTTCCCGGGCGATCGATTGCTAGCGTCGGCGCGGTGAGTGCCCGGTCCGACCTCCCGTTCGAAGCCCCGGAGACGCCGATGAGCCGCCCGGCGGCGCCCGAACCCACCGGCCCGCCGACCGGGCTCGCCGCGGCGATCGCGGTGGCCGCCCTCGGCGCGCTGCTCGCCGGGACCGCGCCGCTGATCGGGATGGTCAGCCCGGACATGCCACCCGCGTACCCCGGCTGGCCGACGCTGCTGATCCTCGCGATGCTCCCGGCCGTGCTGGCGGCGCTGTTCTGGCGCGCCCGCCCCGTGCTGTCCGCCGCCGTGCTGCTCGGCCCCGCCGTGCTCGCGCCCGGACGCTTCGCCCAGGACTTCCAACTGGTCGCCGACGCCGGGCTCGCCGCGCGTCCCGAGCTGCTGCTGCCGGACACCCTCGACCCGATCGGCCCGGCCGCGGGCACCTGGCTGCTGCTGGCCGGGCACGTGCTCGCGCTCGTCGCCGGCGTGCTCGCGCTGGTCGCGACCGGTCGCCTGGTCGATCACTCCGGTGGTTCCGCGCCCGGCGACGACCCCTTCGGCTCGATCTCGGGCGGCTCGTCCCCCGGCGGCGCGGAGGCGGGGGCGCCCGGACGCGGGCAGGGGCTGCTCGCGCTCGTGCTGTGCGCGAGCGCCGTCGCCGCGGTCGGCCTGCTGATGGGGCCCTTCGTCTCCGCCGATCCGTACCTGCTCGCCAAGTCCGCGGTCGACGCGCCCGTCGCCGTCGGGGTGGGCAGCCTGCTGCTGGCGATCGCGGTCCCCGCCGCGGCCGGGTTCGCGGCCGGGTCCAGCGACCCGGAGCTCGTGCGCGGCGGACTGCTCGGCATCGCCATCGGGCTCGCCGGAGCCGTGGTGCCCCCGCTGCTCGGCGTCGCCGCGCTGACCCGGCTGCAACTCGCCTGGGGGCCGGTGCTCGGCCTGGTGGCCGCGCTCGCGCTGGTGGCGCTCGCCATCGTCGGCGGTCGCACGCCCGAGCACGACGCGGCGGAGGTGCGGCTGCCCGCGCTGACCCGGCTGCTGCGCGCCTCCGGGGCGCTGGCCCTGCTGGCCGGGGCGTCCGGCATCGCCGCCGCGCTCACCCCGCACCTGGAGATGCCCAGCTGGATCGACGACCCCTCGCTGTACCCGGCCCGGCTGCTGTGGCCGGGCGGCGTGGCGCTGGTGCTGCTCGGTGCCGGGCTGCTGGTCCCCCCGGTCGCGGCCGCCGTGCGTCCCGCGCTCACCGTGGCGTGGGCGGCGCTGCCGCTCGCCGGCGCGGCAGCCCTCGACAGCGTGCTCACCGCCACCCAGGTCGCCGGGGCCAGCGCGAGCGCGGGCGCCTGGCTGTCCGGCGCGGCGATGGCGCTCGCGGTGCTCGCCGCGGCCGTGGCCGCCGTGGCGGGCGGGGTGGAGCGCGACGACGTGGACCTCACCGAGCGGGACTGGCGGCCGGTGGTCGCGGTGCCCGCCGGGATCTCCGCGCTGCTCGGGCTGGCGGCCGTGCTGCTGCCGGTGCTCACCGCTCCCGACTACACCGCCCCCGGCGTGTTCACCCGCTTCGGCACCGCGTCCTGGGGGCTGATCGGCGCGGGTCTCGCGGTGCTGATCGCCGCCGTGCTCGCGACCAGGTCCCGTCCGGAGCGGGCGGTCGCGCTGCTCGGCGGCGCGGCGCTGGTGATGGCGGTGCGGGCGCTGGAGTTCCCGCTCACCGCGGACCGCGCCGAGGGGGCCGCTCCCGGACCGGGCCTCTGGTGCGCGATCGCCGCCTCGGTGGCGCTGCTGATCACCGCGGCCCTGGCGGCGCGGCGCGGCTGACCGTCCGCGAGCTGGTCGGCGCCGCACCGGGTGGCGGAGCGTTCCGCTCCCGGAATCGCGACGTCGCCGCCCCTCGACCTGGCCGCGAGCGGTGTTCCGTTCGTCACTCCAGCCGCTCGCGTCCCGGCTCCGGAACGGCGAAATGGTCGGTCTGGATGCATTCACCTGCGGCGATCGGCCCAGCGGGGTGAGCCAGTTCACCAGGTGCGCCGCACCGGTCGTCATCGCAGGTCGCTATCGTCGCCGAGTCCGACACCGACGTCGCAGGAGAGTCGAGTGGACCTGTACGAGTACCAGGCGAAGGAACTCTTCGCTTCCCACGGAGTGCCGACGCTGCCCGGTTCCGTGGCCACCAATCCCGAAGAGGCCAAGGCAGCCGCCGATGAACTCGGCGGGCCCGTGGTGGTCAAGGCCCAGGTGAAGACCGGGGGCCGCGGCAAGGCCGGTGGCGTCAAGCTGGCCGAGACGCCGGACGAGGCCCGGACCAAGGCCGAGGCGATCCTCGGTCTGGACATCAAGGGCCACGTGACGCGGCGCGTGCTGATCACGACCGCCTCCGACATCGCCGACGAGTACTACTTCTCCTTCCTGCTCGACCGCGCCAACCGGAACTTCCTGGCGATGGCCTCGGTCGAGGGTGGGATGGAGATCGAGGAAGTCGCCGCGACGAAGCCCGAGGCGCTGGCGCGCATCGCGATCGACCCGATCGAGGGTGTCGACGCGGCCAAGGCCCGCGAGATCGTCGAGGCCGCGAACTTCCCGGCCGAGGTCGCCGACCAGGTCGTCGACGTGATCGTCAAGCTGTGGGAGACCTTCGTCGCGGAGGACGCCACGCTCGTCGAGATCAACCCGCTGGTCAAGGACCCGCAGGGCAAGATCATCGCGCTGGACGGCAAGGTCACGCTGGACGAGAACGCCGCGTTCCGGCAGCCGCAGCAGGCCGAGCTGGTCGACGCCGAGGCGGAGGACCCGCTGGAGGCCAAGGCCAAGGCCAAGGACCTCAACTACGTCAAGCTCGACGGCGAGGTCGGCATCATCGGCAACGGCGCCGGCCTGGTCATGTCCACGCTGGACGTGGTGGCCTACGCGGGCGAGGCGCACTCGAACGTCAAGCCGGCCAACTTCCTGGACATCGGCGGCGGAGCGTCCGCCGAGGTCATGGCCGCCGGACTGGACGTCATCCTCGGGGACACCGACGTGAAGTCGGTCTTCGTCAACGTCTTCGGCGGGATCACCGCCTGCGACGCCGTGGCCAACGGCATCGTGCAGGCGCTGAAGATCCTGGGCGACGACGCGACCAAGCCGCTGGTCGTCCGGCTCGACGGCAACAACGTCGAGGAAGGCCGGCGCATCCTCGCCGAGGCGAACCACCCGCTGGTCACCTTGGTGGACACGATGGACGGCGCGGCCGACAAGGCCGCCGAACTTGCTGCTGCGGGGGCGTGACCCATGGCCATCTTCCTCAACGAGAACAGCAAGGTCATCGTCCAGGGCATCACCGGCTCCGAGGGCACCAAGCACACCGCGCGGATGCTCAAGTCGGGCACCAACATCGTCGGCGGCGTCAACGCCCGCAAGGCCGGGCAGACCGTCGAGATCGAGGGCAAGGAGCTCACGGTCTTCGGCACCGTCGCCGAGGCGATGAAGGAGACCGGCGCCGACGTCTCGGTGCTGTTCGTGCCGCCGAAGTTCGCCAAGGACGCGGTCGTCGAGGCCATCGACGCCGAGATCCCGCTCGCCGTGGTGATCACCGAGGGCATCCCGGTGCACGACTCCGCCTACTTCTGGGCGCACGCGAACGCCACCGGCAACAAGACCCGCATCGTCGGGCCGAACTGCCCCGGCGTGATCTCGCCCGGCAAGTCCAACGCGGGCATCATCCCGGCGGACATCACCGGTCCCGGCAAGATCGGCTTGGTGTCGAAGTCGGGCACGCTGACGTACCAGATGATGTACGAGCTGCGCGACATCGGCTTCTCCACCGCCGTGGGCATCGGCGGTGACCCGATCATCGGCACCACGCACATCGACGCGCTCCAGGCGTTCCAGGACGACCCGGAGACCGAGGCGATCGTGATGATCGGCGAGATCGGTGGCGACGCCGAAGAGCGGGCCGCCGACTACATCAAGGCCAACATCACCAAGCCGGTGGTCGGCTACGTCGCGGGCTTCACCGCTCCGGAGGGCAAGACCATGGGCCACGCGGGCGCCATCGTGTCCGGCTCCTCGGGGACCGCGGCCGCGAAGAAGGAGGCCCTGGAGGCCGCCGGAGTCAAGGTCGGCAAGACCCCCAGCGAGACCGCGAACCTGATGCGCGAGATCGTCAAGGGCTGAGCACTTCCGCTCCACGACCGGGGCCGGGCACCCAGCGCGGGTGCCCGGCCCCGGTCGTTTCGCGTGCGGGGCCGGTCTCGGTGACCTTCTCCACAGCCGCCAACCGGGTGGGCTCGCCGCCGCGCGTCGTGGCCGGTCCGGGGGCGGTTCGCGGGTGGCGGCCGAGGTGAACGCGCCGCGGGCGGCCGCGACGCGCCGCTCGGACACAGGTCGTACCCGTTCGGCAACTCAATCACAGTCCGATACCGTTTCGAGTGTCACTCTTCCGTGAGTGGCAGCGCGTTCTCCTGACCCTCGGCGAGGAGGAGTCCTCTCACCCATGTCCACGCCCTACGGTGCGCCCCCGCCCCACCAGCAGGCACCTCCGCACGCAGGGCCTCCTCGTGCGGAGACGCCGAAGTCCGGTGGCCCGGGCAACTCCGAACTCCCCAAGATCCTCTCCCTGGTGGCCGCCGGGGCCGGGCTCGTCGCCTACGTGCTCGGGTTCTTCGACCCCGCGGCCGCCGGGCTGATCGCGGGCACCGCCGGTCTCGCGATCATCGGCAGCGGCGTGCTGCTCGGCCTCCGCGCGCTGCCGAAGTCCCCGAACACGCTGGTCGCGGCGGCTCCGCTCGCGATCTACGGCGCGCTCGTGCTGTTGCAGGCGGTGCTCGGCGGTGGCGTCGGCGGCATCGGCATCGTCCAGCTGCTGCTGGCGTTGGTGCAGGCCGCGGTCGTCGTCGTGCTCGCGCTGGCCGAGGCCGGTGTCGTCGAGCTGCCCGCAGGTGCCGGGAAGGCCGCCGAGCCGCGCGGCCGCCAGCAGGGCCCGGGCACCGGTCCGTTCCCGCCGCTGGGCGGCCCGGGTCAGCACGGCCCCGGTCCGCACGGCCCAGGTCAGCACGGTCCCGGTGGCCCGGGTGCTCCGGGCGGCCAGCAGCCCTACGGGCAGCAGCCAGGCGCCCCCGGACCCCAGCCCGGCTGGGGCCCTCCCGGTCCTGGTGGTCCGCAGGGCGGCCCCGGCCACCCGCAGCCCGGTGGGCACGGACAGCCCGGCCCCGGTCCCCAGTACGGCCAGCAGGGCGGCCCCGGCCCGCACGGCGCGGGTCAGCCCGGCCCCGGCTACGGCGGCCCCGGCGCGCCCGGCGGCTACGGCCCCGGTCCGCAGCAGGGACCGGACAGCCCGGCGGGCGGTTCGCCGGCCGGCGACCCCGGCCCGGCCTCCGGCCCGCAGCCGTCCACCCCGGACGGCCCCGAGGGCACCCGGCAGATGCAGTACCCCGGTTCTCCCTGAGAACCTGACCGCTCGCGGAGGGCGTCGACCACCTCGGTCGGCGCCCTCCGCGCGTTCCAGGCCCGGGACTCTGCGTGACCGTGATCGCTAGATGGGCTGACGCTGCGGCGAGTCCTGGGCGACCGGCGGCGGCGCCGGTGCGAGATTCGGCCGCATGCCGCTGATCGAATCGCTGCCCGACGCGGACCTGGTGCCGGACCCCGAGGCCGAGCACCACCGGAGGACCGGGTGGCGGTGGCTCGGCGCGCTCGTGCTCTCCACGACCCTCGGCGGCTACCTGCTGGCCGCGACCCTGCTGGCGCTCGTCGCCACCACCGCGTCCGGGCCGGAGATCGACGCGGTGGCGCTGCTCGCCGCCGCCGTTCCCGGCTGGCTGGCCGTCCACCAGGTGCCGCTGGAACTCCTCGGCGCGCCCCTGTCGGTGCTGCCGTTCCTGCCGACCATCTTGTTCGGCGTGCTCACCGCCGCCGCCACCGCCGCCGCGCAGCGCCGCATCGGGCTGGTGGGCCTGCGGGACTCCTGCCTGCTCGTGGGTGTGCTGGCGGGCGCGCACGGGGTGCTGGGGGCGCTGCTCGCCGGGCTGCTGGGCGGTTTCGTGGACGCCTCGGTGCCGGGCGCGTTCCTGCGTTGCGGGCTGCTCGTCGCGGCCGCCGCGAGCGTCGGGGCCTGCCGGAGCGAGGAGCTCGTCGAGCAGCTGCGCGCGCGGATCACCCCGGAGGTGGCCGCCGGGCTGCGCGGGGCGTTGCTGAGCTGGACCGGGGTGCTCGCCGCGGGCGCGCTGGTGGCGGTGCTCGCGCTGTGCCTGGGAGCCCCGCGAGTGGCGGAGCTGGTGGGCCGCGCGGGCTCCGCGGGCGACGCCTTCGGGATGGTGCTGCTCTCGCTGCTGTACCTGCCGAACGCGGCGCTGGCCGGGTGGTCCTTCGCCGCCGGCCCGGGGATCGACCTCGGAGCGCTGGCGGTGCGCCTCTTCGGGATCGAGCCCGCCCCGGTACCGGAGCTGCCGCTGCTGGCGGCGCTCCCGCCGGGCCCGGCCGGGTGGTGGTGGCCGGTCGCGATGGTGCTGCCGGTGGCGGTCGGGGTGCTCCTCGGCGCGCGCTGCGGCCGGGAGCTGGCCGGGCGGCGGCGGATGACGGCGGTGGCGCTGGCCGCCTTGGCCGCGGGGTTCGGCGTGCTGGTGGTCGCGGCCCTGACCGGTGGTGCCCTCGGCGGCGGGCGGTTCGACCCGGTCACACTGCACCCGCTGCTGCTGGCGGCGGCGACGACCGGTTGGCTGCTGGTTCCCGCGCTGCCCGCGGCGTGGCTGGCCCCGGCTCCTCCGGCGCCGGTGGACGTGCCGGAACCGCGCGCGAGCGCGGAGGCCCCCGCGCCGGAGGAGGGGCTCGCGGAGGACGCCGACGACACCGGGGAGAACGGGGACACCGACTCGGGGGACACCGAGGAGGACTTCGAGGAGGACGGGACGAGCGGCGACGACCTCCACGCGGACGCCGAGCCGGAGGACGCCGAGCCGGAGGAGAGCGGGCTGCCGGGCGACGCCGGGCAGCCGGAGGACGACGTGGAGTTCGACCTCGACGAGGCGGAGTGGGCCGACCTGGTCCTGCGCGCCCAGCAGGCCGAGGCCCAGGAACCCCCGGTCTCCTGGTCCGGCGAGATCCACGCCGACGAGGAGCCCACCGGACCCGCCGACGAGGACGGCAGCTCCGGCGGCGCCGCCCGCTGAGGCCGGTGAGGGCTGGACCACTCGCGTCGGGACCTGGCCGAGGGAGCCGCCGGAGCGCCGCTACGCTGCTCGGTGAGATCGTGACCAGGCACTGTCAGGAGTCAGAGCTGAGCACTCCCGCATCGAACGGCCCGGACCCCGCGCCGCGCGAACCCACGCGGTTCCGCCCCGCCGAACCCGCCCGGGTGCTGGTGCTGGTCTCCGGTTCCGGCACTCTGCTGCAAGCCCTCCTCGACGCGACCGCGCGCCCGGACTTCCCGGTGCGGATCGTGGCGGTGGGCGCCGACCGGGGCGGCATCGAAGGCCTCGCCCGCGCCGAGCGCGCCGGGATCCCGACGTTCGTGCGCCGCGTGGCCGACCACGCGAGCAGGCAGGACTGGGACGAGGCGCTCACCGAGGCCTGCGCCGAGCACGAACCCGACCTGGTGGTCTCCGCGGGCTTCATGAAGCTCGCCGGGGAGCACTTCCTGGCCCGCTTCGGCGGCCGCTACCTCAACAGCCATCCGGCGCTGCTGCCCTCGTTCCCGGGGATGCACGGGGTGCGCGACGCCCTGGAGCACGGGGTGCGCGTCACCGGCTGCACCCTGTTCGTGGTGGACGCGGGCGTGGACACCGGGCCGATCCTGGCGCAGGAGGCGGTGCCGGTGCTCGCCGGCGACGACGAGGCGAGCTTGCACGAACGGATCAAGGCCGCCGAGCGGCGGCTGCTGGTCGAGACCCTGGAACAGCTCGCGCGGCACGGCTGGACCGTGCGGGAGCGGAAGGTGGAGATCCCGTGACCGAGAACTCGCAGGAACGGCGTCCGGTGCGCCGGGCGTTGATCGGCGTGTCCGACAAGTCCGGTCTGCTGGACCTGGCCACCGGGCTGCACGCGGCCGGGGTGGAGATCGTGTCCACGGGCGGCACGGCGCGCGCCATCGCGGACGCCGGAGTGCCGGTCACCCCGGTCGAGGAGCTCACCGGCTTCCCGGAGGCGCTCGACGGCCGGGTGAAGACGCTGCACCCGCGGGTGCACGCGGGCCTGCTCGCGGACCTGCGCCGCCCCGAGCACGCCGAGCAGCTCGCGGACCTGGGCATCCCGCCGTTCGACCTGCTCGTGGTGAACCTCTACCCGTTCGTGCGCACCGTCGACTCCGGTGCGGGCCCGGACGAGGTGATCGAGCAGATCGACATCGGCGGCCCCGCGATGGTGCGCGCCTCGGCGAAGAACCACGCGAACGTGGCCGTGGTCGTGGACCCGAGCAAGTACGAGTGGTTGCTGGAGGAGGTGCGCGCGGGCGGCTTCACGCTGCCCGAGCGGGTCGAGCTGGCCGCGGAGGCGTTCCGGCACACCGCGTCCTACGACGTGGCGGTGGCGAGCTGGATGAGCCGGGTGCCGACCGGCGACGACGAGGTGTTCCCCGGCTGGCTGGGGGAGACCTGGGAGCGGCGCTCGGCGCTGCGCTACGGCGAGAACCCGCACCAGGCCGCCGCGCTGTACGTCTCCGGCGGGATGGCCACCGGCCTGGCCGCCGCGGCGCAGCTGCACGGCAAGGAGATGTCCTACAACAACTACGTGGACGCCGACGCGGCCTGGCGGTCCGCCCACGACCACGACGACCCCTGCGTGGCGATCATCAAGCACGCCAACCCGTGCGGCATCGCGGTGGGCGAGGACATCGCGGCGGCGCACCGCAAGGCGCACGAGTGCGACCCGGTGAGCGCGTTCGGCGGGGTCATCGCCGCGAACCGCGAGGTGTCGGTGCCTATGGCCGAGCAGATCGCGGAGGTGTTCACCGAGGTCGTGGTCGCTCCCGGTTACGCGGAGGGCGCCGTCGACGTGCTGATGCGGAAGAAGAACGTGCGGGTGCTGACCGCCCGCCCGCCGCGTTCGGGCCGGGTCGAGCTGCGGGCGATCTCCGGCGGGGTGCTGGCCCAGCAGTCCGACGCCATCGACGCCGAGGGCGACGACCCGGCGAACTGGACGCTCGCGACCGGGGAGCCGGTGGACGCGGCGACGCTGGCGGACCTGCGGTTCGCCTGGCGCGCCTGCCGCGCGGTGAAGTCGAACGCGATCCTGCTGGCGAACGACGGTGCCACGGTCGGCGTCGGCATGGGCCAGGTCAACCGGGTCGACTCGGCGCGCCTGGCGGTGACCAGGGCCGGCGAGCGGGCCGCGGGCTCGGTCGTGGCCTCGGACGCCTTCTTCCCGTTCGCGGACGGGGCGCAGGTGCTGCTCGACGCCGGGGTGCGCGCCGTCGTGCAGCCGGGTGGCTCGGTGCGGGACGACGAGACGATCGAGGCCTGCCGCGCGGCCGGGGTGCCGATGTACCTCACCGGCACCAGGCACTTCGCGCACTGACGACGTCGGCCGGGGGCCCGCCGCGCGGCGGGCCACCACGACCGGCCGCGGATCATCGGCTCCGGATTCATCGGGGGCGGTGCGGGTGGATCCCGCACCGCCCCCGTTTTCGTCGCGCGCGCGGCCTGGCCGGAGTTGTCGGTGGGAGGGTGCAGGATCGGGCCGTCCGGGCGGGCGCGGGATCTTCCGCGGGGCGTGGGGCGCTCCCACCTGGGGTTGTCGAACTCGTGTTCGCTCTTTGGTGTCAACGCCTTGACTGCGAGCCCGTGGCCAGGGTTTACTTGTTTCAGTCGAACGCAAGTTCGATCTCGGTGGGGCCGGTATCGGTCCGCTGGGCGGTTCGGGACGCGGGGTTCCCGAGCCGTCGGCCGGGGGTTCCGGCGTCGCGGGGGCGTCGGGGCGGACGGGTGATCGGAACGGGCGAAGGAGGAACCCAACAGCGGCGGTCCGCAGCGGATCGCCGGAGCGCTGAGAACTGGCAGGGAACATCGGAGCGATCGCCGTCCGGGCGGTCGTTCCACGAGGTCCAGTCGTCCGGGCGCAGACGACGCGACCTCACCGCTGTCTCCCCACAGCGGACGGGGATGCCCGGGACGGGGCCGGGCATCCGTGCGAACGAGGTGGGGAGCAGCGGATGTCCGCGAACACGTCCTCGGTGGCGTTGGACGGGGTGATCACGGCTCGCGGGGTGTCCGTGGCCGCCTCGGCCACCGGGGTGGACGGCGATCCCGTCGCGGGACGGGTGCTGCCCACGCGGGCGGAATTCGCCGCCGTGCTGCCGTGGCCAGGTCTGCGCCGCGGCAGCACGGTGGCGGTGCAGGACTCGGCCTCGCTGCTGTTCGCCCTGCTGTCCGAGGCGACGGCGGCGGGCTCGTGGGCGGCCGTGGTGGGACTGCCGGGGCTCGGCCTCGCCGCGGCCGCCGAAGCCGGGGTGGAGCTGTCCCGGCTGGCCCTGGTCCCGCAGCCCGGGGACGACCCGGTCGCGGTGATCACCGCCTTGCTCGACGGGGTGGACCTGGTGGTGGTCGGTCAACCGGGACTGGTGCGCGAGGCAGATGCCCGGCGGCTGTCCACCCGGGCTCGGCACCGGGGCGCGGTGCTGCTGCCGTTCGGCCCGTGGCCGGGTGCTGAGGTGCGGTTGCGGTGCGCGCGGGCGCGCTGGCACGGCCTCGGGCAGGGCCACGGACACCTGCGGGAGCGCGAGGTCACGATCCGCGCGGGTGGGCGCGGGGCGGCGTCTCGGCCCCGCTCGTGCCGGTTGTTGCTGCCGGGCCGCGGGGGCCCGGTCGCGCCGCTGGCGCAGCAGGCGGTGGCCCAGGACCTCGCTCCCGAACCGACCGGGAACGAGCCGGACAACCGGGTGATGCCCGGCCCGGTCCGGTCCGGTGCGCGCGGGCGGGGTGGGCTCCGCCCGGTGGCGGGTGACGACCGTGCCGGATGACGACGTGCCCGCCAGCGCGGAGGGTGTGGCCCCGGAGGACGCCGTCGGCGGTGCGCCGGAGGCGGGGACCGCGGTGCGGCGTTTCCTGGTGTGGTGCCCGGACTGGCCGGTGGTGGCCGCCGCGCTCGCGGACGGTCTCGATCCGCTGGTCCCGGCGGCGGTGTTCCACGCGAACCGGGTGCTGGCCTGTTCGGCGACGGCTCGGGCGGTCGGGGTCCGGCGCGGGATGCGCCGCCGCGAAGCGCAGGGGCGGTGCCCGGAACTGGCGGTCTCCGAGCACGATCCGTCCCGGGACGCCCGGCTGTTCGAACCGGTCGTGATCGCGGTGGAGGAGCTCGTCCCCGGAGTGGAGGTCGTGCGCCCGGGATTGGTGGCCCTCCCCGCACGGGGTCCGGCGCGGTACTTCGGTTCGGAGCGGACCGCGGCGGAACGGTTGATCGACCAGGTCGCGGCGCGCACCGGGGTGGAGTGCCAGGTGGGCGTGGCGGACGGCCTGTTCGCCGGGGTGCTGGCGGCCCGGCGCGGCGTGCTGGTGCCCCCGGGCGGCAGCCGCGAGTTCCTCGCCCCGCTCGGCATCGGCGAGATCGACCAGCCCGCGCAGCGCTCGTCGGCTCCGGGGCCCGGTGCGGGCCGGGCGGAGCTGGTGGACCTGCTGCGTCGGCTGGGCATCCGCACCCTCGGCGAGTTCGCCGACCTGGTCCCGGCCGACGTCGCCACCCGCTTCGGCTCCGACGCGCTGCTGGCGCAGCGGGCCGCGCGCGGGGAGGAGGAACGCCCGCCGGACCGGCGGCGGCCCCCGCCGGAGCTGGCGGTCACCGAGCGGCTCGACCCGCCGGTGGACCGGGTGGACGTGGCCGCGTTCGCCGCGAAGGCGCTGGCGGAGCGGCTGCACCTGTTGCTGGGCGAGCGCGGCCTCGCCTGCACCCGACTGGGGATCTCGGCGCGCACCGAGAGCGGCGAGGAGCTGCACCGGGTGTGGCGCTGCGCGGATCCGCTGAGCCCGGGCGACACCGTGGACCGGGTGCGCTGGCAGCTGGACGGCTGGCTCGGCTCCCGCTCGCGGGAACCGCGTCCCACCTCCGGCGTGGCGGTGCTGACGCTGAGTCCGGAGGAGGTCGTGGGCGCGGGCGGTCTCCAACTCGACCTGATGCGCTCCGCCACCGGCGCGGCCGATGCGCGGGCGGGCCGCGCCTTCGTGCGGGTGCAGGGCCTGCTCGGCCCGGACCGGGTGCTGGTGGCGGTGCCCTCCGGCGGCCGGGACCCGGGCGATCGCGTGACGCTGGTGCCGTGGGGCGCGGAGCGCAGGCCCCGGCGGGAGCCGGACCGCCCGTGGCCGGGCCGGATCCCCCCGCCCTCGCCCTCGGTGCTGCCCGATTCCCCGTGGCCCGCGGCGGTGCTCGACGAAGCGGGTGAGCCGGTGCTGCTCACCGCCCGGCTGGAGCTCACCGCCCCGCCGCGCCGGGTGGTCGTCGGTGGCCGCTCCCGGGAGGTGAGCGGGTGGGCCGGACCGTGGCCGCTGCGCGAGCGCTGGTGGGACCGGACCGACGACCCGGGCGCGGTGATCCGGATGCAGGTGGTGCTGGCCGCCCCGGAGGACGCGGACCCGCCCGGCGAGCAGGACGAGATCGCGCTGCTGCTGGTGCACGAGGCGGCGGCGTGGTCGGTGCGGGGGGTGTACCGGTGAACTGGTTCAACCCGCCGCAGTCCTGGTCGGAGCTGGAGAAGGCGCTGTCCGGCAAGGGGACCCCGCCCGGGGAGCACGCCTTCCCCGGCGATGGCGGCGACGCCCCGGCCTGGACCCGCACCCGAGCGCCCTACGAGGGCGGCGGGGAACCCGCCCCCGCCGAGGTGCCCTACGCCGAGCTGCACGCGCACTCCCACTTCAGCTTCCTGGACGGCGCGAGCTATCCGGAGGAACTGGTCGCCGAAGCGGCCCGGCTCGGGCTGGAGGCGGTGGCCCTGACCGACCACGACGGCATGTACGGCGTGGTCCGCTTCGCGGAGGCCGCCGCCGAGCACGGCGTGCGCACCCTGTTCGGTTCCGAGCTGAGCCTCGGGCCCGACGGGGCCCGCGCCACCGCGCGCACCGGGGAACCGGACCCGCCCGACCAGCACCTGCTGGTGCTGGCTCGCGACCCGGAGGGCTACGGACGGCTGTGCCGGGCGATCACCGCCGCGCAGCTGCGCGGCGGGGAGAAGGGACGCCCGCACTACGACCTCGCCGAGCTCGCGGCCGAGGCCGACGGGCACTGGGTGGTGCTCACCGGTTGCCGCAAGGGCGCGGTCCGCTCGGCCTGGGAGCTCGGCGGGACGCCCGCGGCCGAGGCGGAGCTGGACCGGCTGGTGGCGCTGTTCGGGGCCGGGAACGTGGTGGTGGAGCTCACCGACCACGGGTTGCCCGAGGACTCCGCGCGCAACGACGCGCTGTTCGAGCTGGCGCGGCGGCGCGGCCTGCGCGCGGTGGCGTCCGCGGCGGCGCACCTGGCGTCTCCGGAGCGGGAGCGGATCGCTTCGGTGCTCGCGGCGATCCGCGCTCGCCGCGGCCTGGACGAGCTGGACGGCTGGCTGCCGCCTTCGGCGGGCGCGCACCTGCGCTCCGGGGCCGAGATGGCGCGCCGCTTCGCCCGCTACCCGGGGGTGGTGGCCGCCGCGGCCGAGCTCGGCCGGGAGTGCGCCTTCGACCTGCGCCTGGTGGCGCCCCGGCTGCCGCCGTTCGAGGTGCCGTCGGGCCGGACCGAGGCCGAGCACCTGCGCGAACTCACGATGCGCGGCGCCGCCGAGCGCTACGGCCCGCCGGAGCGGAACCCGGCGGCGTACCGGCAGCTGGAGCACGAGCTGGACGTGATCGAACGGCTCGGCTTCCCCGGCTACTTCCTGGTGGTGCGGGACATCGTGCGGTTCTGCCAGGAGCAGGACGTGCTGTGCCAGGGCCGGGGCTCGGCGGCCAACTCGGCGGTCTGCTTCGCGCTGCGGATCACGAACGCGGACCCGGTGCGCTACGCGCTGCTGTTCGAGCGCTTCCTGGCTCCGGAGCGGGACGGGCCGCCGGACATCGACCTGGACATCGAATCGGACCGCCGCGAGGAGGTGATCCAGTACGTCTACGAGCGCTACGGCCGCACGCACGCCGCGCAGGTCGCGAACGTGATCGCCTACCGACCGAAGTCGGCGGTGCGGGACGTGGCGCGGGCGCTGGGGTACTCCCCGGGGCAGCAGGACGCCTGGAGCAAGCGGGTGGAGAGCTGGCACGAGCTGCCCGATGACGACGAGCTCCCCGGCCAGGTGCGGGAGCTGGCGAACGAGCTCATCGGCTTCCCCCGGCACCTGGGGATCCACTCCGGCGGCATGGTGCTCTGCCACCGCCCGGTGAGCGAGGTGTGCCCGGTGGAGTGGGCGCGGATGCCCGGCCGCACGGTGCTGCAGTGGGACAAGGACGACTGCGCCTCGGCCGGGCTGGTGAAGTTCGACCTGCTGGGGCTGGGGATGCTCTCGGCGCTGCACTACGCGATCGACCTGGTCGCCGAGCACCACGGCCGCCAGGTCGACCTGGGCGAGCTGGACCTGGCCGACGACGCGGTGTACGAGATGCTGCGCCGCGCCGACGCGATCGGTGTGTTCCAGGTGGAGAGCCGGGCCCAGCTGGCGACGCTGCCGAGGTTGAAGCCGCGCGAGTTCTACGACCTGGTGGTGGAGGTGGCGCTGATCCGCCCCGGCCCGATCCAGGGCGGCTCGGTGCACCCCTACATCCGTCGCCGCAACGGCCTGGAGGAGTGGGACTACGAGCACCCGCTGATGGCGGGCGCGCTGGCGAAGACCCTGGGAGTGCCGCTGTTCCAGGAGCAGCTGATGCAGCTGGCGGTCGACGTGGCCGGGTTCTCGCCGGCGGAGGCCGACGAGCTGCGCCGCGCGATGGGCGCGAAGCGCTCCGGGGAGCGGATGCGGCGGCTGCGGGACCGGTTGTTCGCGGGCATGGCGGCGAACGGGATCGGCGCGGAGCTGGCGGAGCGGGTGTACGCGCGGCTGCTGGCGTTCGCGAACTACGGGTTCCCGGAGAGCCACGCGCTGAGCTTCGCGCTGCTGGTGTTCGCCAGCGCCTGGTTCAAGCACTACTACCCGGCGGCGTTCTGCGCGGCGCTGCTCAAGGCGCAGCCGATGGGCTTCTACTCGCCGCAGTCGCTGGTCGCGGACGCCCGCAGGCACGGGGTCCGGGTGTTCGGCCCGGACGTGAACGCCAGCCGGGTGCGGGCCGACCTCGAAACCGACTCCCGTTCGGAGGGCGGGCGGGCGGTGCGGTTGGGCCTGGCCTCGGTGCGCACCGTGGGCGAGGGCGTCGCGGAGCGGCTGGTCGCCGAACGCGCCGAGCACGGGCCGTTCGCGGACCTGGCGGACGTGGCTCGGCGGGGCCTGCTGAGCGCCCCGCAGATGGAGGCGCTGGCGACGGCTGGCGCGTTCGGCTGCTTCGGGTTGTCCCGCAGGCAGGCGCTGTGGAACGCGGCGGCCGCCGCCGCGGACCGGCCGGACCGGCTGCCCGGCACGACGGTGGCCGCGGAGCCGCCGGTGCTGCCGGGCATGGACGGGGTGGAGCTGGCGGCGGCGGACGTGTGGGCGACCGGGGTGTCCCCGGACAGCTTCCCGGTGCAGTTCCTGCGCGCCCGCCTGGACGGGCTGGGCGCCGTGCCCGCCTCCGGGCTGTCCGACGTGGAGCACGGGGCCCGGGTGCTGGTGGGCGGGGCCGTGACGCACCGGCAGCGCCCGGCGACCGCGAGCGGGATCACCTTCCTGAACCTGGAGGACGAGACCGGCATGATCAACGTGGTGTGCTCGCCGGGGCTCTGGGCCCGCTACCGCGCGGTGGCCCGCGGCAGCGCGGCGCTGCTGATCCGCGGCACCCTGGAGCGCACCGAGGGAGTGGTCAACCTCCGCGCGGACCGCCTCCAGCGCCTCGACATGCGGGTCCCCTCCACCTCCCGGGACTTCTGCTGACCCACCCCGCGATTTCGCCAGAAATCACCCTCCTCCGGGGCCGAGGGGCCGCGATTTCGCGAGAAATCTCCCTCCGCCAGGGCCGCCCCGTCTCGCGATTTCGTGAGAAATCCGCCTCCGCCAGCCCGAGGGGGCGCGATTTCGCGAGAAATCGCCTCCGCCGGGGCCGGGGTGGCGCGATTTCGCGGGAAATCGCGGGGTGGCTGGTCGGGTGGTGCGAGCGGATGCGGGGAGGATGCGCCCGTGGGCCTCGACGTCAGGCCGGGGTGCAGCGGCGGAGAGCGAGGAGGGCGTAGGCGCGGGCGGCCCGCTCCAGATCGGCGAGGGCGACGTGCTCGTCGTGGGAGTGGGCGTAGCGGATGTCGCCGGGCCCGAACTGCAACGTCGGCACCCCGGCCGCGGCGTAGAGCCGCAGATCGGTGCCGTAGGGCGCCCCGAGCACCCCGGGATCGCCGCCCCCGGCGTCGCGCACCGCGCCGCGGGTCTCCGCCAGCAGCGGGTGCCCCAGCGGCAGCCGTCCGCTGGCGAACACGCCGCCGGGCCAGCTGACCCGAGCGGGGTGCTCGGCGAGCCACGGGTCGGCGGCGCAGGCCTCGGCGACGGCGGCGGTGAACTCGGCTCTCGCCGCGTCCAGGTCCTCGTCCAGCCGCACCCCGTACCGGCCTTCGGCCACGGCGAGGTCGGGCACCGTGCTGGCCCAGTCCCCGGCCCGCACCACGCCCACCGACAGCGGGTAGGGCAGCTCCAGGTGGGCGACCAGCGGATCCGGCTCGGCATTGCGCCGCGCCTCCAGCTCCCGCAGCGCGGGGAGCAGCCCGGCCAGCAGCTCCACCGCGTTCACCCCGCGCAACCGGGTGGAACCGTGGGTGCTGAGCCCGCCGACCTCCAACCGGAACGTGAGCGAGCCCCCGTTGGCCGCGACGACGTCGCCGGAGCTGGGCTCGGCGAGCACGCACGCCGCCGCCCGGTGGCCGCGCAGCAGGGTGGCGAACGCGCCGAGGCCGCCGTCCTCCTCGCCGACCACCGCGTGCACGCCGACCGGCCGCCGCAGCGAGATCCCCGCGGTGCGCAGCGCCCGCAGCGCGCCGAGGAACGCCGCGATGCCGCCCTTCATGTCGCAGGTGCCGCGCCCGGCGGCGAGGCCGTCGGCGATCCGCAGCGCGTACGGATCGCGGTCCGGCCACCGGTCCAGGTCCCCGGGCGGCACCACGTCGGTGTGCCCGCAGAACACCAGCGCCGGCTCGCCGTCCCCGCTGACGCCGACGCAGCCGTGCGCCTCCTCGCGCTCCGCCTCCTGTCCGGGGAACCCGGGCCGCGCGGTGAGCTCGTCGAGGTCGATGCGCCAGTGGTCGACCCGGTGCCCGAGGCTCCGGAGCCGGTCGGCGCACCACCGCTGCGCTTCGGATTCGCCGGGGGAACCCCCGACGCTGGGGATGGCGACGAGCTCCCGGAGATCCCGCAGGATCCCGTCCAGATCGATCGCGTCCAGCGCGGCGCGCTCCACGCCGGTGAGCGCGGGGGAGCCGGGTCCGGTGTTGCGCGAGGTGGTCACGTCCCGAGTGTGGCGCACGGTCGTCGGAGCGCTCCAGGCCTGCTACTACCATTCCGGCGTGGCCGAAGGCGACAAGATCGAGCGCGAGTTCGAAATCGGGAAAGACGGGTTGGGCGGCATCGTCGTCGGCATGGACGGCAGCCCCGCGAGCTTCCACGCCGCCGCGTGGGCGGCCGGGCTGGCCCGCCGCGAACGCGCGCGCCTGGTCCTGGTGTACGTCGAGGCGGTCGGCGGGGTCGCCTACTGGTCCCCGATGGGGGTCGCGGTGGCCAGCGAGGCCGCCGAGAGCCTGGTCGAGGAGCTCAAGAAGGAGGTCGTGGCGCATCTGCGCTACATCGACATCGACTGGGACTTCGTGCACCACCGCGGTGATCCGGCGGTGGGGCTGGAGCAGGTCGCCGAGCAGTACCGGGCGGACCTGATCGTGGTGGGGCGGTCCCGGCGGCGCGGCGGACTGCTCGGCACGGTGCCCGCGACCCTGGTGGTGGAGGCGGTGCGCCCGGTGGTCGTCGTCCCCTGACCGGGCCCGGAGGGGACGCTGGCAGGCTGTGCTCATGGCGGACAGCGGGCGCACGGCGGAACCCCAGCGCATCGTCGGCGAGGACTTCAGCGACGCGGTGCTGGTCGGGCAGGAGTGGGTGGATCGCGAGTTCGAGCGGTGCGACTTCACCGATGCCGATCTCGGGCTGCTGCGCACCCGTCGCTGCGTGTTCACCGAGTGCACCTTCACCCGCACCGACTTCGCCGAGTCCCGGCACAGGGCCAGCGCTTTCCGCTCCTGCCGGTTCGACCGGGCGCTGCTGCGCGATTCGACCTGGGAGGAGTGCAGCCTGCTCGGCTCGTCCTTCGTCCAGTGCCGGTTGCGGCAGTGGACGGTGCGCGAGACGGATCTGACGCTGGTCGGGATGGGGCGGGCCGACCTGCGCCGGGCTGACCTGCGGGGGATCCGGTTCCGGGAGTCGAACCTCAGCGAGGCGGACCTGCGCGGCTGCGACCTGCGCGAGGCGGACCTGGTGGGAGCCCGGCTGCTCGGCACGAAGTTCGACGAGGCCGATCTGCGCGGCGCCCGCCTCGACGCGGACGGGCTCGCGCACGCCTCCTTCGCCGGGGCGCGGGTGGACCTGGGCACGGCGCTGGCCTTCGCCGAGGCCAAGGGCCTCCGGGTCGAATGAACCGCTCCGCGTGAGCTGACAGCGGAACCGGCACCGCCCGAAGGCGGTGCCGGTTCGCGTGCGGGACCTCCGCGTCACTCCATGGGCGGGCGCTGCGCGTCCTGGATCTCCTGCAACGTGCCGTCGGCGACGAGCTCGGTCAGCGGACCGGGCAGCACGTAGGCGGTACCGCCGCCGGGCTGCTCGAACCACGGCACCGCGGTGCCCCGCAGCGCCTGCAACGGCCGCTGCACGCGGAACGCCGCGTACGGGCGGCCCGACCACTGCGGCGGCAGCGAGCGCTGGTTGTACGGCGTGTGCGCGGCGTAGGTGACGTTGCCCGCCGGGTCGCCGAAGCGGTCCAGCTCGGTACCGGGCTGCAGCACCAGGGAGCGGCGGTCCCGGTACAGCGTCAGCGGCGGTTCTCCGCGCAGCGGCTGGATGTTCGCGCCGCCACCGCCCTGCTGCTGCGGCGGACCCTGCTGCTCACCGGGGCCGTTCTGCGGCGGGCGCTTGATCGGGCCGCCGGGGCGGGCCTGCTGCTCGCCCTGCGCGGGAGCGCCCTGGCCCTGCGGGCCTTGGCGCGGCGGACCGGCCATGCCCGGTCCGGGCGGTCCGGGCCTCCGGTCGGCGCCGCCGGTCGGGGCGGCTCCGGGGCCGCCGTGCGGGCCCTGCGGCCCGGGAGCGCCCGGTCGGCCGCCCTCGGGCTCGGGACGCTGGCCGCGTTGCGGCAGCGGCTGGTTCGGTCCCTGCTGCGCGGGCCCCTGCTGGGCCGGGGCCGGGCCCTGCTGCCCGGGGTGGGGCTGCTGGCCGGGCCCCTGCTGGCCGGGGCCGTGCGGTCCCGGTGGCACCTGGTTCGGCGCGAAGCCGTTCGGCGCGGCGGAGCCGTTCGGGCCGGGCTGCTGCGCCGGGGGCGGCATCGGCTGGAACCGCGTCGCCTCGGCGTCCGCGCCCTGCGGGTGGTCGGTGCCCTCGGCGGCGTCCGGCTCAGCGGAAGCCTGGTTCGCGGTGAACAGGAAGTGCCCGCCGGTGCCCGGCGCGGGCTGGCGCTGCGGCGGTTCCGGCGTGCTCGCCCCGCGCTTCGGCAGGTCGCCGACAGCGGTGCGGGCCTGCTCGGGCTCCTCCTGGGCGACCGGTTCGGCCGGGGTCTCCGCGCGGGCGGGCTCCTCCGGTGCGGGTTCCGGTTCCTCGTGCTGCTCCGCGGTGAACAGGCCCTCGGCGGGGGAGTCCGGCGTGCTGCCGAACGCGGCGAACCGGCCGGAGTCCGAGGAAGAACCCGGAGCGGGCGAGGACTGGGCCGGGGCCGGTTCGGCGGGCTCCGCGGCGGCCACCGGGGCGGCGATCTCGTTCGCGGGCTCCGCCTCCGCGGCGGTCTCGGCCTCCTCCTGCTCCGGCGCCTCCGGCAGCGAGCCGCGCCGCTGGTCCTCGGCGGCGGGCAACGGCGCGGTGCTGGACAGCAGCAGGCAGCCGAGCAGGAACGCCGCCGCCTGGTCGGCGTGGTCGAAGCGCACGTCGCCGTGCAGGTCGTCCTCGCCGGCGGTCACCACCCAACCGGGCTCGTCGCGCAGCAGGCAGCGCGCGTCGGGGGAGTGGCTGCCCACGCGGTACTCGCGGCTGTCCACGTCGAGCTCGGTGAGCCGGTCGTGCAGGCGGGCCAGCACGGCCTGGGTGTCGTCCAGGTCCTCCTCGTCGGCGGACCCGCGGCCGTGCCGGGAGCTCTCCGCGACGTCGTCCTCCGGGGCCAGTCCGGCGGGGGCCTCGTCGACGCGCTCGGCGCCGTGCGTGATCAGCGGGGGCTCCCCGTGCTGCTCGGCGCCGTGCGTGAGCAGCGGCGGTTCCCGGTCGAGGGCGCCCTCGCGGCGGGGCTCCTCCCGGAGCGGGCGATCGTCCATCGGGGCCAGGTCTTCCCGGGAGGCCAGGTCTTCCCGGGAGGCCAGGTCTTCCCGGGGGGCCAGGTCCTCGCGCCGACCCAGGTCGTCGCGCCGCGGCAGCTCGTCGTGGAACGGCGACTCCTGGCGGCGCGGAGGCGCGCCGGCGGAGGCGAAGCCGGTCTCGGTGGCCGAGCCCTGCTGCTCGGGCGCGGGCAATCGCACCGCGAAGCCCTCGTCCACCCGCGGCGTCTCGCCGGTGGCCTGGTCGTCCTCGAAGCGGTCGTCCTCGAAGCGGTCGTCCGCACCCGCGTCGAAGTCCGGCTGGTCGAACAGCTCCCGCACCGCCGCGTCCCGGGTGCGGTCGTCGACCTCGGTGAGCGCGAACCGCCGGGAGCGGATGTGCTCGACGAGCTCCGGTTCCGGGGGCACGCCGTACTGCACGAGGTAGTAGGGGACGGCGCCCGGCCACACCCAGGTGCCGTCGGTGTGCCAGGTCGACGGCACCGAGGCGGGGGCGTTCGGGTCGAGCAGGTCGTCGTCGTTGTCGCGCGAGGCGAGCACGATCGGCGCGTTCTCCAGGTAGTGCCGGAGCGCGCCGGCCTCGTCCTGGTGCACCGGGGCGCGCGTCGCGACCAGCGGGCGGCCCTGCTCGTCGAAGTCGTCGAAGACGAGTGCCGTGCGGAAGGCGGTGCCCGGTTCCGGTGCGGCCTGGCCGATGGGGGAGTCGGCGGCCTGCGCGGGTTCCGGGGCCTGCTCGGCGCGCTGCGGTTCCGGAGCGCTCCGGTCCGCGGTGGCGCGCGACGGCAGCTCCGCCCCGCCCTGCCCGGCGGGTTCGTGCGGCGCGGGCCCGGGCTCGGCCGGGGCCGCGGCGGCGTCCAGCTTCTCCCGCATCCAGTCCGGCACGTTGTCGTCGGTGCGCGGGTAGCGGCGCAGCTCGTCGACGTACGCGGCGCGCGGCAGCGGGCGCTGCCACTGCGGCTCGGCGTCGAAGTTGATGTCGATGCGGTAGCTCGACGGACGCTCCACCACGTAGAGCGCGCTGAGCCAGGTCCCCACGTCGGGCCGGTACATGCCCTCGCGGAGGTGCTCGAAGATCTCCCACAGCTCCTCGGGCGGCTCCCACGGCTCGGTCCCGCCGTCCTGGGCGGCGACCTCACCGAGCAGATCCTGGTACTCGCCCGTGGCGCGGTACTCGACCGTGATCTGCTGCCAGTCCTCAGGTGCGGCCTGCAACAGCAGGACGCCGATCCTGCGGGCTATCTGTTCCTGCTCTTCCGGACTGATCGCTGTCGGACGCGACATGGGTGACATCCTCCCCCTCTCAACCGGGCCCACCGACCCCGCCCCGCGAGAACGCTACTCGAAGGGTGGATCGTGGTGTGTCGTCCCGGGTGAGTTCGGTGCAGTGCGGTCGGCGCCGTGACATCGGCGATGATCGTCGGGTGGGCGGGTTCCGAGCACCAAAGCCTGCCTTGCGGATGCTCCGAGCGACATCACACCACCAGGTGTGATCCACCGCGCGGGAAATCGGTGGCCGTCACAGCGTGCCGCCGGGCACAGTGTTCCCGGTGCTGCGCCCCTACTTCCTGCTCGCCCGGGTCCCGCACGCCTTCGCGCTGCTCAGCGCGTCGCTCCTGGCCCGGATGCACCAGCCCGCGATCAGCCTGGTGCTCACCTTCCTGATCGCCGACCGCACGGGCTCCTACGCGGCGGGCGGTGTGGTCGGGGGTGCGATCACGGTGGCGCAGGCGGTGGCCGCCCCGCTGCGCGGGCGCGCGGCGGACCGGACGGGACCGGGGCGGGTGCTGGTGATCACGGGCTGCGGTTACGGGCTCGGTCTCGCGCTGCTGGCGTTCCTGGCCGGGCCGGAGGGCTGGCTGCCCGCCGAGAACTGGTGGCTGCTGGTGCCGGTCGCTGCGGCCACCGGGTTGTCGTTCCCGCCGGCCGGGCAGGTCGGCCGCGCGATGTGGCTGCGGATCGCGGACGGGCCCGCCCGGCGGGCGGCGTTCGCGGTGGAGGCGACCGCGCAGGAGCTGCTGTTCGTGATCGCGCCGATCCTCGCGGCCTTCGCGGTGGCCGCGCAGGGCGCGTTCGCGGCGACGCTGTGGTGCGCCGCGGTCGGAGCGCTCGGTCCGGTGGTGTTCGCCCTCGTGCTGCGGCGGGCCGGGATCACGGCGGCTCCAGCGGGGGAACGGTCCCGCGCCGCGCGGCGGCTGCTGGCGGTGCCGGGTTTCGCCCTCGCCCTCGGGTTCACCTGCCTCATGATCGCCGGGGTGGTCGCGGTGGACCTGCTGATCGTGGGCTGGTCGCGGGATCGCGGCGCCCCGGAGCTGGCGGGCTACCTCGCCGCGGTGTGGGCGGTCGGGTCGCTGATCGGCGGGCTGCTGCTGGGCGCGGCGCGCGGGCGGCCCCGGTTGTGGCTGCGCGGGGCGCTGGTCGCGACCGGGCTGCTCGCGCTGGTGCCGGTGCTGCCGCCGGTGGCCGATCCCGGTTCGCCGTGGGTGGTGGGTGCGGTGCTCCTGGTCGGCGGCCTGGGGATCGCGCCGATGTTCGCGGCGAACAACGCGCAGCTCGGGGAGCTCGCGCCGGACGGGCGGCGGGCGGAGGCCTTCGGCTGGCTGGGCAGCGCGGGCACGGCCGGGGCGGCGCTGGCGGCCCCGCTGACCGGGGCGCTGCTGGACGTGGCCGGTCCGGCCGCGGCCGCGGCGACGGGGGCGTCCCTCGCTTTCGCGGCGGTGTGCCTCGCCGCACATCCGAACCTGCGCGGCTCGCGCCCGGCGCCAGCGGCGGAGGACACTGCCGTCACGTGACCTCAGCACCTCGTTCCCCCGCCGCCGCCCGCGGTCTCGGCCTGCTCGGGGCCGTCGCGGTCGGGGTGGTCCTCGCCGTGCAGTCCCGGCTCAACGGCGCGCTCGGCGCCCGGTTGGGCGATGGGCTCGGAGCGGCGCTGATCTCGTTCGGAACCGGCCTGGTGGTGCTGCTGGCCGCCGCCGCCTTCCTGCCGGTGGCGCGGCGCGGCCTGCGGCGGGTGGGTGCGGCGCTGCGCGATGGCGGAATGCGCTGGTGGCAGTGCCTCGGTGGGGTCGCGGGCGGTTTCCTGGTGTTCGGCCAGGGCCTGTCGGCGGCCGCCCTCGGCGTCGCGCTGTTCACGGTGGCCGTGGTCGCCGGACAGGTCGGCAGCGGGCTCGTGGTGGACCGGCTGGGGCTGGGTCCGGCGGGGCCGCAGCGGGTCACCGCCCCTCGGGTGGCGGGCGCCGCGCTGGCGGTGGTCGCGGTGCTGGTGGCGGTGTGGGACGAGCTGACCGGCGCGGGCGTGAGCTGGCTGCTCGCGGTGCCCGCGCTGGCCGGGATCGGGGTGGCCTGGCAGCAGGCGGTGAACGGCCGGGTCAAGCAGACCGCGGGTTCGCCGGCCTCCGCCGCCCTGATCAACTTCGCGGTCGGCGCGGTGGCGCTGCTGATCGCCTGGCTGGTGGAGGTCGCCGTGCGCGGCCTGCCGGCCGGGCTGCCGGGCGAACCGTGGCTCTACCTCGGGGGCGTGCTGGGCATCTTCGTCATCGGGGGCGCCGCCGCCCTGGTGCACCGCACCGGTGTGCTGGTGCTGAGCATGGGCATGGTCGCCGGGCAGCTGTTCGGCGCGCTGCTGCTGGACTTCCTGGTCCCCGCTCCCGGCACCGAGGTCGCCCCCACGACGGTGTTCGGAGTGCTGCTCACCTTCCTCGCGGTGGCGGTGGCCTCCGTCCCGGGCCGCTCCTGAGCGCCCGGCCGGGCACCGCACGAGTTCGCCGGGCGGGACGCGAGGCGCACGTTCGGGTGCGGGGTGGGTCTGCCACGATGGTCAACCGTGAGCGCGACCATCCTCGACGGCAAGGCCACCAAGAACGCGATCTACGACGAGCTGCGGGAGCGCGTGGACCGGCTCGCCGAGCGCGGCGTCACCCCGGGGCTCGGGACCGTGCTGGTCGGTGAGGACCCGGGATCGCAGTCCTACGTGCGCGGCAAGCACAACGACTGCGCGAAGATCGGCATCGCCTCGCTGCGCCGGGACCTGCCCGCCGAGAGCACCCAGGCCGAGCTGGAGGCCGTCCTCGACGACCTCAACGCCGACCCGGCCTGCACCGGCTACATCGTGCAGCTGCCGCTGCCGGAGCACCTCGACGCCGGGCCGCTGCTGGAGCGGGTCGCGCCGGACAAGGACGCCGACGGGCTGCACCCGATCAGCCTCGGCCGCCTGGTGCTCGGCGAGCCCGGGCCGCTGCCCTGCACCCCGCGCGGCATCGTGGAGCTGCTGCGGCGCCACGAGGTCCCGCTCGACGGCGCGCGCGTCGCGGTCGTCGGGCGCGGGATCACCGTCGGCCGCCCGCTGGGCCTGCTGCTGACCCGCCGCACCGAGAACGCCACCGTCGTCCTGTGCCACACCGGGACCCGCGATCTCGCCGAGGAGGTGCGCCGCGCGGACGTCGTGGTCGCCGCCGCGGGCACCCCGCACCTGATCACCCCCGACATGGTCAAGCCCGGTGCCGCCGTGCTCGACGTCGGCGTCACCCGCACCGAGGAGGGCGTGGCCGGGGACGTGCACCCCGACGTCGCCGAGGTCGCCGGTCACCTCTCGCCGAATCCGGGCGGGGTGGGGCCGATGACGCGCGCCATGCTGCTCACCAACGTCGTGGAGGCCGCGGAGCGCCATGTCCCCTGATGGATCCGAGGGCCACCGCGGGCTGGGCTCTACGATGACCCGGCACTTCGGGCAAGCGTGGGAGGCCGGCATGAACGAACGCTTCGGCGACCGGGCGAAGTGGGCGGTGCACGTCCCGTTCGCGCTGGTCCTGCTGGTCGCGGCGATCGGCTTCCTGCGGATCGCGATGCACGCCTGGCGCGAGGGCTCGATGCTGCTGAGCCTCGCGCTGGTGCTGGCCGCCGCCGCGCGCGCCTTCCTCCGCGACGACCAGGTGGGGCTGCTCGCGGTCCGCTCCCGCAAGGTCGACCTGATCCTCTACGGGGGTTTCGGGTTCGTGCTGCTCGCGGTCGCGGTCACCATCGTCGGCGGCCCACTCGACTTCTGAGCGAGCTCAACGGCCCCCGCCGGGAGGTCCGCTCAGCTCATTCCCACCAGAACGACCAGGTGCGGCGGCCCCGGATCTCGCGGGCGTAGGAGGCGATGCTGCCGGAGTCCTGGAGCACCCGGTCCGGGCAGAACGCCCAGTGCTCCGCCGCGACCGAGGTCGCGTGCGCCGGATCCTGCGGCGGAGCCGCCACGCTCACGTCCAGCCGGTCCGGCCCGAGCCGCAGCAGCCGCGCGCCGAACCGCTCCTCCCAGCTGCGCAGCAGCGCGGAGAGCCCGGCGGTGCGGGACACGTGGTTCGCCGCCCCCGACCAGCCGAGCACGGTGAGCGCGTCCGAACCCCGCCGCACCGGCACCAGCGCGAGCCGGGTCTCGTCGTCGACGAACCGGGCGGCCTGCTGGTTGGCCAGGACGTCCGGGTCCGCCAGCAGGTTCCCGGCGGGCGCCAGCTCCGGGCAGTTCGCGTCGAACGGCGCCAGCGCGTCCATGTCGTAGGCGGGCCCGAGGTCGTCGTCGGCCCGGCACAGCCCGTCCCAGATCCGCAGCATCACGTCCTCGGCCCGCCACAGGTCGATGTGGTCCAGCGGTTCCGGCGGGACCACGCCGACGGTGCAGCGGCTGCCGTAGGTCTCCGTGTCGTCGCACAGCAGCAGCGGCCACAGCCCGGTGCGCCGGTGATCGGCCCGCAGCGCCCCGAGCATCCGGGGCGCGGGGCGGTCCAGGCTGATCCAGCACAGCGGCGGTTCGTCGCCGGTGGCCCGGGTGGACTGCTCGGAGAGCAGCTCCCCCTCGGGCAGCGGGATCGAGGGCGCCACTCCGGCGGCCCTGGCCAGCAGCTCCGAGAGGTCGGCGGCTACCTCGCTGGCCCGGTCGTCGTGCACCTCGTCACCGCCTCCTCACCTGACGTCACGCCGCGCCCACCCTAATCAGGCGCGCACCACCCCGGGTGAACCTGGCGCCTTTTCGTGATCCAGAGCGGTCGGCGGGCGAACCCCGCGGCCGCCTCTCGCGGTCGGCTCGCCGTCCTCGGGAGAAGGCCGGGCGCGGTCCCTCCCGTCACGGCACCAGCACGATCTTGCCGGTGGCCGCGCCGGACCGGTGCAGCGACAGCGCGTGCGCCGCGTCCGCCAGCGGGATCCGGTGCGAGATCAGCGGGCGCAGCGCACCGTCCGCGAGCAGCGCCAGCAGCGCGCGGAGGTCCTCGCGGTAGCGGCGGTCGGTCCGCACGTAGTACATCCGGGCGCGCCGCCCACCGGTGCGCCCGAGCAGCCGCAGCGCTTCCCAGCGAGCGATGAGCCGGGCGACGTCGGCGTACGGCTTCCACCACGAGGTGTCGTCGTCGAGGGTGCTCGCGCTCCCGTAGCTGAGCAGCCGCCCGCCGGGCGCGAGCAGCTCCCAGGAGCGGGTGAGGTTGCCGGGTCCGAGCGGGTCGAACACGGCGTCCACCCCGGCGGGCGCGAGCTCCCGGACCCGTCGGCCGACGTCCTCGGTGCGGTGGTCGACGAGGTCGGCGCCGAGCTCGCGCAGCGCCTCGTGCCGGTGCCCGGAGGCGGTGCCGATGGCGCGCACCCCCGCGAGGCGGCACAGCTGGAGCAGGGTGCTGCCGACGCCGCCGCCCGCGCCGTGCACCAGCGCGGTCGCGCCGCGCGCCGCGCGGGCGCCGCGGTGCAGCAGCTGCCAGGCGGTGACGCCGTTGGTGACCAGCGCGACCGCTTCGTCGGCGGGGACCTCGCCGGGCACGACGACGGCCGCGTCCGCGGCGATCTCGACGTGGTCGGCCCAGGCGCCGGTGCGGGTCAGCGCTGCGACGCGCTGGCCCGGCCGGCAGGTGGTGACGCCGGAGCCCGTGGCGAGGACTTCGCCGACGAGGTCGTAGCCGGGCACGAACGGGAAGGCGGGCTGCATCGGGTAGCGCCCGCTGAGCATCTGCACTTCGGCGAACGACAGCCCGGCCGCTTCGACGCGGACCAGCACGCGTCCGGCTCCGGGTGCCGAATGCTCGGTCTCCCTGCTGATCAGCACGTCCTGCGGGGCGCCGAGTCCGGTGAGCACGAGCTCGCGGCCGGTGATCGGGACGGTGTCCATGGGTCAGCTCCGTGATAACAAGTAGCGAAAGTAAGAATCTATAACGAGAGAATGCACCTGTTACCATCGCGGCGTCAACAGGGAGGTCGACGAATGCCCGCACCGCAGCGCAGCCCTCGCGAGCGCTACCGGGACCAGACCCGCGCCGAGGCCAAGGAGGTGGCGCTGGACCAGCTCGCCGAATCCGGCCCCGCGGGCATTTCGCTGAACGCCATCGCCAAGCGCATGGGCATCACCGGCCCCGCCCTGTACCGCTACTTCGAGAACCGGGACGCGCTGCTCGGCGCCCTGATCACCGACGCGTACCGGGACATGGCCGAAGCGGTGGAGGCAGCCGCCGAGCAGCACCGCAAGAAGGCGCCCGCCGGACGGCTGCGCGAGGTCGCGCTGGAATGGCGCCGGTGGGCGTTGGCGCAGCCGCACCGCTACCTGCTGCTCTACGGCACGCCGGTGCCGGGGTACGCCGCGCCGGAGGAGACCTACGAGCTCGCCGACCGCGCGCTGCGCACGCTCCAGGCGCTGTTCGCGGAGCTGGTGCCCGCCGACCTGCCGCCGGGGCGCACCGCGCTGGACCGGCAGCTGGCGGCGTTGCGGGCGAAGCGGTCGGGGGAGGAGCTGCCCCCGGCGGCGCTGCGGCGCGGGGTGCTGGCCTGGACCCGGCTGTACGGGGTGCTGGGGCTGGAGGTGCAGGGCCAGTTCGAGGGGACCGGCGTGGACCCGGAGCTGCTGTACCGGGCGGAGATCGACTCGTTGCTCGCCGAGCCCTGGTGAGCGCGCCCGGCGGTGCCGTCCGGGCCGAACGGCACCTTCGCCGGGCGGGTCATGCCTCTTGCGCGCGCCGTGGCTCGACGATGCAGTCCGGCCCCGGGTACACGAGTCGTTCGTGCCCGTCGTCGAAGCGGACCAGGTACGGCGGTGCGCCGGCCGTGCCGCGCACCTCCAGGATCAGCCCGGTGCGGTCGGTCTCCTCGACCGTCCGGCTGTGCACGTGCAGTTGATCGCCGATCGCTGCTCTCATCACCCTCACCTCCACGTCCAGGCTAGGGAGCCGCGAGCCGCGCCGCAGGGCGCACCGGGCGTTGACCTGCGACGATCAGCCGCCGGTGACGTCGGAGCAGGTGGTGGCGACGGCGGTGGTCTTCTCCAGGTGCCGCTGCGACCAGTTCAGGCCGTTCCGCAGGTCGATCTGCCCGGTGGCGACCTGCTCCAGCGAGGCCTGCACGTCGAGCAGGTTGTCCCGCAGGGTCGTGTCCCCGACCCGCTGGGCCAGCGCGCCGATCTCGTCCGCCTTCGCCCTCGCGTCGCCCTGCGCCTGCTCCACGTCGGCGAGGTTCGGGGTGTACCCCGCGACGTCGAGCGCGTCCAGGCACGCGGTGGCCTTGTCCAGCCCCTGCTGCGCGTCGTCGAGCTGCTGCTGGGTCTCCTGGAGCTGGCCGCACCCCGCGAGCACCGGCAGTGCGAGCGCCGCCGCGACGATGAGCTGCGTTCCGGTTCGCATCAGTTCCTCCGGAGTCCCGTCGGCGCCCGCGCGCCGCCCTGACTGTCACCTTATCGAGTGGTCCGTGCCCGGGTGGGCGGTTCGTGCCGCTTTACGCGCGTGGCGCGAGCCAGCGCATCACCTCGGGCGGCAGGTCCAGCGTCGCGATCCACGGAGCGGCGCCGACCCGGTAGAGCACCACTGAGCCCAGCACCACCGCGATCACCGTCATCGCCGGACCGACCAGCACCATCTCGACCTTGCCGCCGGTGCGCATCCGCATCGCCTTGGGTGGCGCCACCGGGTACCAGGTCTTGCCCTCGAGGGGGATCGGCCACAGCATCGGGCAACCCTGCTCGGTGATCGCGTCCCCCAGGAAGTGCGCGACGCACCCCAGCATCACCGCGACGCCGAAGGCCGCGGCGTCGGTCGGCTGGTCCCCGGCCCACGCCCAGCAGGCCACGGTGAGCAGCAGCGACGCCCCCGCGATGAGCAGCGCGTCGCGGCGCGGGCACCAGGTGTGCATGATGCCGCGCACCGCGAGACCGGCGAAGGCGAACATCAGCACGCCGACCGCCGCGCCGCTGCTGCTCTGCACGATCGCGGTGGTCACCAGGCCCGCGAGGATCGCGAACACGACGGTGTGGGTGAAGCCGCGGTGGGTGCCCTCCCGATCGCTGTCCCGCTTGGTGCGGGTGAGCCGGTAGAGGAAGCCGCTGGTGCCGCTGAGCAGCGCCGAGGCGCCCCGGGAGAGGGCGCCGAAGGTGCTGGCGACGGTCGACTTCGGGTGGTCGATGTCGGGCAGCAGGGCGGCGCCGGAGGCGAGGGTGGCGCCGACGACCCACGTCCTCGGGGACAGCTGCCCGATGAGATGGGTGTCGGCGAGCGCCGTCACCGCGGCCCAGGCGGCCAGCCCGCTCATCGCGTGTGTGGGTCCCGTCGCCAAAGCGCCCTCCCGTGATCGTCCCCCCGGAAAGCCTAGAAGGTGATCGTCCGGCGGCGGGCCGGACCGACGGTTTCGTCTCATGCCGCTGTCGCGGGAGCCGGGGTGGGGGCACAATCGACAGGGATAGCAGTACGCTCGTACCGCTTGCATTCTCGCGAGAGGAGCACCCCGCCACATGAGCAAGATCAAGGTCCAGGGAACGATCGCCGAGCTCGACGGCGACGAGATGACCCGGATCATCTGGTCCTTCATCAAGGACAAGCTGATCCACCCCTATCTGGACATCAACCTCGACTACTACGACCTGGGCATCGAGCACCGGGACGCCACCGACGACCAGGTGACGGTGGACGCGGCGAAGGCCATCGCGCAGCACGGCGTGGGCGTCAAGTGCGCCACGATCACGCCGGACGAGGCGCGCGTGGAGGAGTTCGGCCTCAAGAAGATGTGGCGGAGCCCGAACGGGACCATCCGCAACATCCTCGGTGGCGTCATCTTCCGCGAGCCCATCGTGATCTCGAACATCCCGCGGTACGTCCCCACGTGGACCAAGCCGATCATCATCGGCCGCCACGCGCACGGCGACCAGTACAAGGCCACGGACTTCAAGGTCCCCGGCCCCGGCACGGTCACCATCACCTACACGCCCGCGGACGGCTCCGAGCCGATCCAGCAGGAGGTCGCGCAGTTCCCGGCCGACGGCGGCGTGGCGATGGCGATGTACAACTACAAGCGCTCCATCGAGGAGTTCGCCCGCGCGTCCTTCCGCTACGGGCTCGAGCGCGAGTACCCGGTGTACATGTCGACCAAGAACACGATCCTCAAGGCCTACGACGGCGTCTTCAAGGACGTCTTCGAGGAGGTCTTCGAGAACGAGTTCAAGGCGGACTACGACGCCAAGGGCCTGACCTACGAGCACCGCCTCATCGACGACATGGTCGCCACGGCCATGAAGTGGGAGGGCGGCTACGTCTGGGCCTGCAAGAACTACGACGGCGACGTGCAGTCCGACACCGTCGCGCAGGGGTTCGGCTCGCTGGGCCTGATGACCTCGGTCCTCATGACCGAGGACGGCAAGGTCGAGGCGGAGGCCGCGCACGGCACGGTCACCCGTCACTTCCGCCAGCACCAGCAGGGCAAGCCGACGTCGACCAACCCGATCGCGTCGATCTTCGCCTGGACCCGCGGCCTGGCGCAGCGCGGCCGGCTGGACTCCACCCCGGAGGTCACCGGCTTCGCGAACGCGCTGGAGCAGGTCGTCATCGAGACCGTCGAGAGCGGCAAGATGACCAAGGACCTGGCGCTGCTCGTCGGCGGCGACCAGGGCTACCAGACCACCGAGGAGTTCCTGGCCTCGCTGGACGAGAACCTGCAGAAGAAGATGGCCGGCCGCTGATCCGCTTCTGAGGCATCCGCTGAACGCCACCCTCGCCCCGTTCCCCGGGGTGGGAGTGGCGTTTTCGCGTTCCCGGGCGATCCCGTGGTGGGATCTCCGCAGCACCCGATGCGAGGAGGAACCGTGCCGTACCAGTACAAGGTCGTGGAGCTCCGGGAGAAGATGTTCGGCGGCAAGATGTCCGGCGACAAGCTAGAGGGCATCCTCAACGACCACGGCGCCGAGGGCTGGCGCCTCAAGAGCATCACCGGTGCCGACGTGAAAGGCCGCCTCGGCCCCGGCGGCGTCGAGGGCCTGCTGGTGACCTTCGAGCGCGAGGTCTGAGCGCGCCCCGTCCGGCCCCCGGCCCGCACCGGGGGCCGCCGACGGCCCGTGATCACCCGTCCGCTACTCTGGGCGCACAACAGCACGCGCGTTTAGCTCAGCGGGAGAGCGCTACCTTGACACGGTAGAGGTCACTGGTTCGATCCCAGTATCGCGCACCAGCGTTCAAGCAGTTCAGAGCCCCTGTCGGTGATCTTCATCGGTGGGGGTTCTCTCGTGCGCACCGCGGGCCCCGAAGACATCGGCAACCTCCGCGGCGCACGACGCGGCAGGAGCGTTGCGACCCGTTCCGCGTCCTCGGGCGTCGTCACCGCGCCGGAGAAGGCGACCGGGGTGCGGTTGGGTGGTGCGAGACGTCCGCCGCCCCGCTCGGCGAGGGAGGCGTTGATCGCCTTCTCGCGCTGCCCCCCTCGCGCGAGTCGGTCACGATCACCGCCGTCGCACGGCCTTTCGGTGCGTGGGTGTGCACGTGCTCGACGCTGATCCGCACCTCCTGGCTGATGTTGGTCCGAGATCGGCGGGTCAGGGCGAGCGGGTCACGCGCTCGGTGCGGGGGTGTGCGCGAGGTCCGGTCGGGTTCGCGCTGCGATGATCAGCGCTGCGGCTCTCGCGCGGTACCGGGCCTCGTCGACGGGGAAGCCCAGGTGCTCGGACAGCTTCGCCAGCCGTTGGGACACGCTGGTGTGGTGCAGGTTCAACCGGGTGGCAGCCGCTCGCAGGGATCCGCCGTCGAGGTAGGCGGACAGCGTGCGCACCAGCTCCTGGCAGCGCCGCGACGGCATGGTCCGCAGCGCGCGCAGGTCGGGGATCGCGCAGAGGTCCGCAACGGGTTCCGGGGACATCAGCACCAGCGCTCCGAGCTCGTCGGCGACCACGGCGGGGGTGTCGGCCGTGGCGTTGGCGCGGGCGAACCGGGCGGTGCGCACGTGATCGCGGACGTCTCTTGCCGCAACGGCGAAGGAGAGCCCGATGCGCACCCCGCGTGGGACGGGACCCGGCGGCACGCCGGTGTCCTGCGCGCACACGAGCAGTCGTTCGTCCTCGCGGACGATTTCGGTCGAGCGCCCGGCGGCGGGTTCTCCGGGCAGCACCTCGACGAGGCTGGTGCGCACCCCGGTCGCGCTCGCGACCCGGACCGGGGTGCGCGGGTCGAGGCGCAGGGCGGCGCAGCAGGACTCGGCGGCCTCGCGGTCGGCGGCGAACAGGAGTTCCGCCGACCGCGTCGCCGAGGTCGGCGCCGGTCGGCCGGTGCGCGAGGCGATCGCGGTGACCGTCAGCGCGAGCCGTTCCACCAGCAGCGCGTCGAGCGGGTGGGGCCGGCCGTCGCGTTCGATCCACACCAGCCCGGTGAGGCCGTCGCCGGCGAGCCGCTCGGCCACCCGCGGCTCGCCGACCGCCGCGGTGATCCACCCACCGCCGGGACCGCAGCGCAGGTCCACCGGCGCACCGCCGTCGCGGACCAGGCTGACCCCGACGGTGCACTCCCCGAGCGCGGCGGCCGCGCGCACCGCCGCGGGAACGTCGGCGCGATGCCGGATCAGGGCGTCGAAGTAGTCGATCACGCGGACCGAACTCGCCGCTCCCGCGTCGAGGTCGGCGAGCCGGTGCATGAGACCTTGCATCCGCTGACGCTACGAGGAGCTTCGTTCCACCTGCAAGCCCCTTGCCAGCGCGACGATGACCTCTTCGGCGCCCCGCGCGCTCACCGCCGCGGTGGCCAGCAGCGAGGAGCCGTGGAACGTGCCGGGGAACGAGTGCAGCTCCACGCTCACGCCCGCGTGCAACAACGCGGTCGCATAGGCGATGCCCTCGTCCCGCAAGGGGTCCAGCTCCATGGTCGAGAGGTAGGTCGGGGGCAGGCCGCGCAGGTCCTGCGCCCGCGCCGGGGCGGCGTAGGGGGAGACCTCGGCGTCCGATCCGGCCGCCGTGCCGTTCCCGCCCAGGTAGTACTGCCACGACAGGACGGCGTTCGGCCGGTGCCACATCGGGGTGTCCACGAACTCGACCATCGACCGGGTCTCCAGCCGGTCGTCCAGCTCCGGGATCTGCAAGAGCTGGAAGGCGACCGGCACTTCGCCCCGGTCGCGCGCCAGCAGCGTCGTCCCCGCGGCCAGCCCGCCACCCGCGCTCTGCCCGCCGACGGCGAGCCGTTCCGGGTCGACGCCGAGCTCGGCCGCGTTGGCGTGCAAGTGCCGCAGCGCGGCGTAGCAGTCCCGCAGCGGCCCCGGGTAGGGGGTTTCCGGCGCGAGCCGGTAGTCGACGCTGGCGACCGCGATGCCCAGCCGTCGCACCAGGTCGATGCAGAACGGGTCGTCGACCTTGGCCTGGCCGATGGCGAACCCGCCGCCGTGGATCCACAGCAAGGTCGGCAGGGCGTCCCTTCGCGCGGCGTCCGGCGGCGTGAAGAAGCGGATCGGGACGTCCGGCGCGCCCTCCGGGCCGGGGGCCGCCAGCTCGCGCCACGTGACCCCCTCGTACGAGACCTCGGCGAGCATCGCCTCGGTCATGGCGGTGAAGCGTTCCCGAGCCGTGGTCAGGTCAGCGAAGTCCAGGTTCGGCAGCATCGCCGCCGCGGCGGCGAGCTCGGGGTCCATCGTGGGAAACGTGGTCATGTCGGGCATGTTTCCCGGCGATCGTGGTCCGGGTCACCCGTCGTGCGTCTGCCTTTTCGCGCAGGACGACCGACGAGCGTCGGGTCGGCACCTGCATCCGTGGCGAGGATCGGGCCAGCGGTGCGGTGCCTGCTCGTGCTTCCCCGACGCACCGCTGCCGCCCCGATTCGCAGCTGGGCCCTTGAGATGGGGGAGCTGTGTGCGCTGACGGGTTCGTTCCGCGCCGAACCGCTCCGCACGCCTCCCACGTGAGCAGCCGACTCGCTGGTTCGGGAATGCTGCGTCAGCACAGGTGCTGTGAGTCGCTGATCCTGCTGCTGGCCGTTGTGCCGTTCCGCGGGCTTCGATCCCGGTATCGCGCACCAGCAGCGGAGCCCCCGCCGGTGAGCACCGGCGGGGGCTCCGTCGCGCGCGGGGGGAGCCGTGCGGGGGCGCGGTCCGCCGCACGGGATCGCCCCACCGCGCCGTCAGGGCAGCAGCGCCGCGTATCCGGCGGGCAGCTGGGCGCGGAGGTCGTCGATCTCCCCGGCGCTCACGAAGCCGGCCAGCGTGGCCAGGACGGCCCGCGCGTGCTCGCGCGCCTGCTCCGGAGTGGTCCCGGGGCCTTCGCGGTCGGCCACCCGGCGGAGGAAGTCGTCGACGTCGTCGACGACCTCCGCCTTGCCGTCGTGCTGGAGCAGCGGCTGCTTGAGCTCGTTGGGGAGCTGGGCGGCCAGGTCGCGGGGCTCGCCGCCCGCCAGGCGCTGCCCGAGGGTGGCGAGCACGATCTTGGTCGTGGCGTCCGCCTGGTCCTTGTCCTCGGGGCCGCCGTGCTGACGCAGCTGCGCGAGGAATTCCTGGTACTGCATGGTCGTCCTTCCGTCGTGGTGTTTCAGGGTTCGCGCGGCGCGCCGGGCACCTCGGTGCCCGGTGAACGCCGCGACCGCGTCGGCGCGCGGTCGGGTCAGCGGCTCACCGGCGTCGCGTCGGGATCGGCGATGAACCGGGGGCGCGGGCGGGTGCCCGCGAAGGGCTCGGCCAGCGCGTTGTCCACGCTGTTGAACACCACGAAGATGTTCGAGCGCGGGAACGGCGTGATGTTGTTGCCCGAGCCGTGCATCGCGTTGGAGTCGAACCACAGGGCCGAGCCGGCGGAACCGGTGAACTGCTCGATCCCGTGCTCGTAGCCGAGCCGGGTGACGTCCTGCTCATCCGGAACGCCGATCTCCTGCGCGGTCAGCGAGGACCGGTAGTTGTCCTCCGGAGTGCGCCCGGAGCACGACACGAACGTGCGGTGCGAGCCAGGCATGATCATCAGACCGCCGTTGAACGGGTAGTTGTCGGTCAGCGCGATCGAAACGCTCACCGCGCGCGGGGCGGGCATCCCGTCCTCGGCGTGCCAGGTCTCGAAGTCGGAGTGCCAGTAGAACCCGTTGCCCTTGAAGCCGGGCATCGAGTTGATCCGGCTCTGGTGGACGTAGACCTCCGAGCCCAGGATCTGCCGGGCGCGGTCGAGCAGCCGACGGTCCCGCACCAGCTCGGCGATCGCCTCGCTGAGCCGGTGGACCTCGAAGATCGAACGCACCTCGTCCGTTCCCCGCTCCACGATCGTGCGCTCGTCGGCGCGGACCTGCTCGTCCGCGGTGAGCCGGTCCAGCTCCCGCCAGTACGTCTGCACCTCGGCGGGGCTCAGCAGGCCTTCGACGGTGTGGAAGCCCTTCGCCTCGTGGGTCTCCAGGTCGCGCGCGCTGGCCGGGCCGTCGGTCACACCGGGCCAGACCACCGGATCGGTGCGGTCCAGCAGCGCGGAGTCGTGGCTGGAACGGGTGGGGTAGCGGTCCTGGGCCAAGGTTTCGGCAGCCGTCATCGTGGGCCTCCTTCACTAGCTGTGCCGGAGCGGCCGGATGCGCTGGGAACCGGCCGCCCATTGCGGCCCTCGACGGAGACGAGAAGAACGCGCCAGCGAAAGCGGCGCGCGAACCACGGGCAGCAGTGCTGGGCGCCCTCGTGCTCAAGCCGGGGCGGCCCGTCAGCTGGCCGTGGCGTTCAACTGGCGGTCTGATCGAGTGGTGCCCGGTGGCGCCAGCGCCCAAACATCGACGCCGATGTGATCCGATCTCGGTGTGCATGTGTAGGCGGCGGGCGAACGGGCAACCCGGTGAGCAGGTTGGCGCTGCTCCCGGGGCAGGGTCGGCCGAGGTGGAGCGTGGTTCAGCCGGGAGCCGTGCCCTGCCGGGCAGTGCGCAGGGGTGCATCTGTTCGGCCCAAGAGCGGGTGCACCCCTCCCCGCCCCTGAAACCCCGTCCGCGCGACGGGACGAGCGGCGCGACGGCTTGCCCGCACGCTCACCGGGAGCGGCGAGGCGGGTGGAAAGCGGTGCGGCGTCGCGTCGGTTATCCGGCTCCGTTGACGCGCGCGGTCACCGTCTCGGAGACGATGCGCTCGGCGGCGTCGCGGAGTTTCGTGTTGGTGTTCTGCGACTGCTTGACGAGCCAGGCGAAGGCCTGATCGGCGTCGAATCCGTGCAGCACCATGAGAATTCCCTTGGCCTGCTCGATGACGGGGCGCGAATCCAGGGCGGTGCGCAATTGCTCGGTCAGCTCGCGGGTCGCCAGATAGCGCTGCCACGTCCGCAGGTGCCCCTCCACCGCGGTCGTGTAGAGCTCCAGGACCGTTTCGTCGATTTCCCGGTACCCGTGATCCTGGGACGAGTAGAGGTTCAGGGCTCCGCGGTATTCGGAATCGATGAACAGGGGCGCGGACAAGTAGCTGCCGACTCCGAGGCGGCGCGCGGCTTCGGTGAACGCGGGCCACCGCTCCTTGGCCTCCTCCGCGTTCACCCGCACGATCTTCCCCGATTCGGCGGCGTGCAGGCAGGGGCCAGCTCCCGCGCGGTACTGCTCCAGATCGACTTCGAAGGTCGTGTCGTCGGTGCAGGCGCCGGTTTTGGGGCCGTCATCGGTGGCCAACGTGACTCCGGCCATGTCGACGCCCGGAATCGCCCGCAGCACCTGATCGCAAACTCGGTGGAGGAGCATCTCGAGGCTGTCCTCGCGCTCCATGGCGTCGGCCAAGGACTCCAGGGCACCGGTGATCTCTTCGAGCTGGGACTGCCACGCGGCGGTGTCCTCCGTCGAGTTCTGCTCCATGCGGGCATCTTCTCCTATGAACTGGCTAACCAGGCGCGGGGCGAGCGCGCCGACGCGGACACGACGAGGAGCACGCGCTCACGGCCGCCGCGGCACGTCCGTCGGCGTCGACGAGCGCGACGCGGCGCCGAGTCGCGGTGCCGCGCCCGCCGGCACGGCGCCGGGGGCGTCGTGCCGGGGACCGATACCACCATCTCAGGTTCACCCGACGCGGCCGTCGCACGCCGCGTACAAGGTGGGATGACAGCTCAGCTCCGCTCCCACCCCGGTTCGGTCCAGCACGTGCGGCACCGCGTGGCCGCCGACCACCAACCGCAGCCGCGACCCGGTGCTGACCGCGCGCAGCTGGGCGTGCCGCAGCACCTCCAGCCCCGCGAGGCCCAGGAAACCCACCGCGCTCAGGTCCACCACGACCAGCCGGGCGGTGGCGGACAACCGAGGCAGCAGGACCTCCTCGAAATCTCCCACGGTCCCGGCATCGATGTCCCCGGCGACCGTGAGCACGATCGTATCCGGATTCGGCCGCGAAACGCGTTGCCGGACGCCCCAGCCGCGCCCTCGCGGATAGAGGGCCGCTGGTTCCGGCGTGCTGTCGCGGTGCGTCGGGGCTCTTCCCGGATGAACGGGCGTCGCCCCGAACAACGCGGTCGGAATGGTCACGAGATCCTCCTCGCGCTCGTGGAGAAGCGCAGCCGCATCAAGGCCTGGAAGGACACGTCCGCAACCGCGACGCGAACCCGGTACCCCGGAGAGGGCAGCCAGACCCTTGATCAGCAACAACTGCTCGCGTGCTTGATCAGGCTGACTGCTCAACCGGTTTCCGAGCATACGCCTCGGGCCTCGAGCCATCGGCACCGTCACCACGAGTTCGGCCGGTGTCGGAAAGCGACCGGGCTCGGCCCACGCGCTGAATCCGGTGCGCTACCGGCGGTGTGCGATTTCGCCGAGCGGAAGGGCGGGCCCGCGCTCGGGAAAACGTCATCCCGTCGGCGCGACTGAGCGGCGCGGTGTCTCGCGGAGCACGCCGAATTGCGGACTGGCGTCCGGGAGAGCCGCTTTTCGGCGTACCGGGGAACGAACGGGAGGGCGGTTGGTGGAAGCAGTTGAGCCGATGACTTCCCGGTCGTCCAGCCGGGTGCCGCTTCGTGCCGCATTCCTGGAAACGGGATTCGCTCGCCCGCCGCGAAGAACGGGAATTCACCGAGCGAGGCCGGGAACGCGCCACCGGACCGCCGCGCCCGGCCGGTGCGCGGCGCCGCCGCCACCACCAGGTGACGCAGCACCCGACCACCCCGGACCCCACCACCCGAGCGGGGGGGGGGGGGGGGGGGGGGGGGGGGGGGGGGA